>DATATH010000173.1:0-23841 GCA_036268895.1 Sphingomicrobium sp.
CGGCGCGTTCCATTCCCGGTTGAGATTGGCTCCCACCGCGTTGGTTCTGAGGTGCCCGCGCCTGGATCCATCCGGATTCATGTTCGGAACGACCCGGATGGTGCACTCCTTGCGAAGTACCCGGGCCACAGGATCGTCTTCGTCGGTCAGCTTCTCGAGCGCTCCTTCCATCCACCATTCGGCCATGCTTTCGCCAGGGTGCTGGCGCCCGTAGAGCCACACGTTGTTCGGACCATTGCCGATGGTCAGACAATCGATGTCCTGCCCGTCGAGGCTCTTGCCGAGCGAAGCGTAGCCAACGCCCTCAAGCGCCGCTGTCTGGGTAACGAGATCGTGGTGCCGCTCCATCGAATAAGGCGCGAAATAGGCGATCCAAACAACGTCCTGCGGAGCAGTCAGCTTCATCGTCAGGACACCGTCATTGAAGGTCGTGTCCTGGATTCGCACCCATTCCTCGCGATCAAGGCTCATCACGCCTTTGTAATCGGGCCAGCCGTGCGGATAGGCCGATCCTGCGCAGTTCGTGATGCGCAGTGTCACTTCGCGACCGGCTCCTCCGGCCAAGCGGAAATAGAACCACTGATAGAAGTCGCTCATGTGGTCCTTGACGATCTCAAGTTCGGCGGTGTCGCCGTCCTGGCTGATCACGCGAATATTGCCCGCATCGAACGAGCTCGAAATTGCAAGAGGCATGCACTCTACCCGGCTGCTGTCTTAAGTCGCCGCGCCTGATAGACGAAATCGAAGGACCCGCAACCTCGAGCGGCTTGGCAGGCGGTCGGCTCCTCGGCTAGCGACCTTTAGAATGAACAAAGTCCCAGTGCTCGTCACCGGCGGTGCCGGTTACATCGGCAGCCATGCCGTCCTCGCGCTCAAGGACGCGGGCTGGCCCGTCGCGGTCATCGACGATCTTTCGAATGGAACTCGCGAGGTCGTTCCAGAAGGCGCAATGTTCTACGAGGGAAATATCGCCGACCGAGCCTTGGTCGAACGCATCTTCGCCGAGCACCAGACTGGGGCGATCATGCATTTCGCGGGCTCGATCGTCGTTCCGGAGTCGGTCGAGCAACCTCTCAAATATTATGCCAACAACACGCTCGCCTCGCATGCGCTTGTCAGCGCCGCCGTCGCAGCCGGGGTGAAGCACATCCTCTTTTCCTCGACCGCTGCAGTCTACGGCGCACCGGAACGGGTTCCGATCGACGAGGGCGATCCCAAATCGCCGATCAATCCCTATGGAGCGTCCAAGCTGATGACCGAGCGGATGCTTGCGGACGCATCGGCGGCGCATTCCTTCAATTATGGCGCACTTCGCTATTTCAACGTCGCCGGAGCTGACCCTAAGGGACGCGCCGGACAGATCGGCAGGGGCTCGACCCACCTCATCAAGATCGCGTGCGAGACGGCGGTCGGAATGCGCAGCAGCATCGCCGTTTACGGGACGGATTACCCGACTCCTGACGGCACCTGCATCCGCGATTATATCCACGTCAGCGACCTTGCCGATGCGCACGTCGCGGCGCTCGAATGGCTGCTCGATCACGAGGGCGACAACCTCGTCCTCAACTGCGGTTACGGTAAGGGACTTTCGGTGCTCGAGGTGCTCGACGCCGTCGACAGGGCGAACGGCTCGCCGATCGAGCGGGTGATGGAAGGACGCCGGGCGGGCGATCCGCCCGAACTGGTCGCAAGCAACGCCCGCCTCCTCGCGACGCTCGGCTGGCGCCCGAGATATGCCGACATCGATGTGATCGTCCGAGATGCCCTGCGCTGGGAGCGCAAGCTCCTCAAGAGCTAGTCTCTCCCCCCGAGACCTGCGGCTTGGCGAACCGCCTCCGTCAATGCCCGATCCCTGCGCATCCGAACCTCCCTCGGACAGCAGGAGGCTCAAATGGCCAATCGGACAAATGACGTGGTAACTAATCGGACATACGTCGTGTTCGTGACACCAGTTCCGGTCCGCCTTGACTTGACGCCTCCCCGTCTCTAGGTGGGCCGCCGGTTCGACGGACCCATCCGACAACGAGAAATTGAAAGAACGAGGCAGGCGCCCGGCCATGAAGATTCGTAATTCGCTAAAGTCGCTCAAGTCGCGGCATCGGGACTGCCGAGTGATCCGCCGCCGCGGACGCACCTACGTCATCAATAAGACCAATCGGCGGTTCAAGGCCCGCCAGGGCTAAGTCTCCCGCGGCTCGCGCATTGCGTTGAGGCGCCCAAATCCCCACATTGCGACAAGGGGATGGCCATTGGCCGCCCCTCGACGATGAGCCACGACAGCGTCCGATCACGTCGGCAGGGCTACAGAGACGCTTGGGAGCCGTATACATGGGGAAGACCGCCACTCGGGGGCTGCTGATCGGTGCGATCGCGCTCGTCGCGATGGCCTCGTACGCGGCTGCTCAGCCGGCAAACAGGCAACCGGTCCAGCAAACCCCAAAAGGCTGGAGCTACAATCTCGAAAATGGTCAACGAGTGCCCAAGGGCAACCGCGTCACCAATCCGGACGGAAGCTGGCGCGAAGAGGTCAGGCAAGGCAATTGCGTGACCGTCAAGGAAAAGTCGGCTCCGGGCGAGTATAAGGAAGCTCGCCAGTGCGATCACCGCTGAGGCGAGGCTCTTTTATTTCTTGAAGGTGAAGCTGCCCTTCGGCCGCTCCTTGATCACGCACTTGGGCAGGCCGCTCGGGACAACATCCTTGCAGTCGCGGACCTGCGCGCTTCCGTCGGGTCCGGCGAAGATGGCCCAGTCCCGTTTGGAGCCATTGTCGTACACGCAATGGGCGGTCCACTCGTCCAGATTCTGCCAGGTACCGACGAATCCGGCGTCGGTCACACGCTTGCAGCTGTATCCCGCATCATAGATCGCGCGCTTGAGCCCGATCGCGAGGTTGAAGGCATCGAGCTGGTGAAGCTGCTTCTGCTCCTCGCTGACGACCCGGATCTGCGGCTCGTTGGCGTTTTGCGGCGTGCCCTTGTTGCACGCTGAAAGCGCGATGATGGTCAGCAGAACGGCAGTCGGAGTCCGGATCATTCGCTCTTCCTTCAGCCTTGATAACGAATGTGAACGCGCGAGGCTGCGGCCTTCGCGCGATCGATGGCTTCCTCGGCGCTGTCGCTTCGGGCGAGAGCGATCCCCATGCGCCGGTTCGGAAGCGTGTTCGGCTTGGCGAAGATTCTAAGGTCGACGGGTCTCCCCGGGGCTCCAAGAGCAAGCGCGTCGGCAATACCTTCGAAGGAAAAGTCGTCGCTTTCCCGGTCCGCAAGGATCACCGCGGATGCAGAGGGACCGATGGGCTCGATCGACGGAATCGGAAGACCCAGCACGGCCCGCAGGTGAAGCTCGAACTCGTTCGGGAATTGCGAGATCAGCGTAACCATACCGGTGTCGTGGGGACGAGGGCTCAGCTCGGAGAAGATCGCCTGCTCGTCGCGGATGAAGAACTCGACCCCGAAGATCCCGTGGCCGCCGAGCGCCGTCACCGCTTTGCGTGCCTGGTTGCGAGCGGAGAACAGCGCGCCCTCGGGCAGCGCCGCAGGCTGCCAGCTTTCGCGATAGTCGCCAAGCTCCTGGCGATGCCCGACGGGCGGACAGAAGAGGATCCCATCTTTCGTTGCGACGGTGAGCATGGTTATCTCACTGTCGAACTTAATGAATTCCTCGACGATCACCCGGGGCCGATCGCCGCGCATCTTCTCGACCGCATAGTCCCAGCAGCCGCCCACCTCGTCGAGAGTCTTGGCGGTGCTCTGCCCCTTGCCCGAGCTCGACATTACGGGCTTGATCACGCACGGGAGCCCGACCTCCTGCGCGGCCTCGAGGGCCGCTTCGCGGCTTTCGGCGAACCGGTATTTAGAGGTGACGAGCCCGAGCTCCCTAGCGGCGAACTCACGGATCCCATCGCGGTTCATGGTCAGTTGAACGGTCTTGGCGGACGGGACAACGCGCCAGCCTTCCTCCTCGAGCTCGGCGAGAGTTGCAGTGTCGATTGCCTCGATTTCAGGGATGATGACGTCCGGCCTGTGCTTCTCGACCGCTTTGCGAAGCGCCTTGCCATCGAGCATCGAAAAGACTTCCCATGCGTCCGCCATCTGCATCGCTGGAGCATTTGCGTAGCGATCGCAGGCGATCATCCGGCAGCCGAGCCGTTTGGCAGCGATCGTAAACTCGCGGCCGAGCTCGCCGGCTCCGAGCAGCATCAAGGTCGCAGTGAACATGGCTCGGCGATAGCCGGGCGACGAATGCTCGGCTAGACCAGCCGCGAGGGAGGGTTCGAATGCGCTCAGTGCTGCTCCTTACCGCGGCGGCTTTGCTGGTCGGGGCCGCGCCGGCGATGAAGCTCCTCACGCCCAATGACATCGTCGCGGCAGCGCCAGCTAGCGCGTGGAAGGCAATTCCGGCCGACGACCTTCTCGTCATGGATCTGGCGAACGGCGGTCGGATTGTAATCCAGCTCGCCCCGGCATTCGCGCCGGTCCACGTCGCCAACATCAAGGCGCTTGCCCGGGGACGCTATTGGAATGGCGCGAGCGTCTATCGCGTGCAGGACGACTATGTCGCGCAGTGGGGTCTGAACTCGAGCGACAAACCGTGGCCCGCAGGGGTCACGGCCAAGCCGCCCGCGGAATATACGCGCGCGCTCAAGGGCCTTTCCATCACTCCGCTCGGCTACCCCGATGCTTACGCACCGGGCGCGGGATTCTCCGGCGGTTGGCCGATCGCCTATGGCGCGAAGGAGAAGTGGGCGAATCTTGCTCATTGTTACGCGACGGTCGGCGTTGGTCGCGACCTGTCTCCCGACACCGGCACCGGCGGTGAGCTCTATGCGGTCATCGGCAATGCGCCGCGGCAGCTTGACAGGGTGATCGCTGTTGTCGGACGGGTCGTTGACGGTATTGACCGGCTGAGCTCGCTTCCCCGCGGGACGGAGGCGCTCGGCTTCTACAAGGACAAGGCGCTGGATATCCCGATTGCCAGCATTCGCCTGGCGAGCGACATGCCGCCAGCCGAACGCCCCTCATATGAATATTTGGATACCGCGAGCCCGACATTCGCGCGCTACCTGCACGTCCGAGCCAATCGCCATGACGATTTCTACATCCGCCCAGCGGGCGGGGTGGACCTGTGCAACGTCCAGGTGCCGGTGAGGAAGAGGGCTTAGCCGACTCCCGCCCATTCGTGGACGTGTCGATTCTTGTGCTCGATGATCGCTGGTCCATTGTGGGAGCGCATTCTTGCTTCGGCGAGCGGCAGCGCCGTCGAGCAGAAGGCGCATTCGGCCGAGACCCTGCCGATGAGCCACTGGGTCCGGCCACAGCCGGGGCAATGATTTACCTCAAATTCGCGATAAACGGCATGGTAGCCCCGCTCGTAAGGCCTCCGCATTGTGCCGGTCGAGGTCGGCATGACAGACTTCCTTTCGGCCGCCCAACGAGCGAGCATTCGGCCGGTTGCAGGATCTGATGCAGGTTTGGGATGACCCTATGGCAGTGTCGCGACGAGGCGAGCCTAACGCCGGATCGGTCGCCTTCTAGTGGACCAGCCCTTCGATCGAGATCGGCTCGGCGAATTCGGCGCCGATCTTGTCGCCGGCCGTCCATTTGATCACGGCATTGGCTCGGTCGCGGCCGGGGAGCATGAGCCACACTCGCGATCCGACCTCGAACCGGCCGTCGGCAACCGCCATAAATCCGCGCTCTGAGATATTGAGCACCTTCGCCTCGACACCGCTCGCGCCAAGTTCGCGCATCCTGGCCTCGAGCTCGACCGGCAGGCGCGAGGAGCGACGGCGGTCGCTATGGTCCTCGGCAATACGGGCCCTGATCGTCACGAAGCACATCTCCACCGACCGTCACTCCGGCCGCGTGAAGGACAGGCCGATGCGGCCATCCTTGACCCATCTCACCTGTGCCGAGACGAGACCGCGGTCAAGAAGTTGCAGCGTGAGCCGCTCACCTATGTTGGGGATGTGTGGGAAAATCACCATGGCTGATCAGCCGGATCACATGCCTGCGCCCGCGAAACTCGAGGACTGCTGTATTGGAGACCGCCGAGTGACGCGTTTCGCCCCGCTCGTCGATGGTTCGGCTAGCAGTCCGCGGGATCATTCCGCCGTCGAGAAAATAACTGGACGCCACTCTTGAAAACGCCTCCGGAACTCGGTTTGAGGACAGCCTATCCATCCGCGCTTAAGGATTGGTTTGCGATAGAATGAGGCAGACGGTCCGCGACTGTGGCCCCCAGTCACTGGCGGGGCCGAAAAGTCCGATGTATTGGTGAGTTGGAAGGTGGGGTTATCTTTTGAAATGAATGAGTTGATGCTGCGCCGGGCGAAACGTGCGAGCTCGCTGATGTTGTTCACAGCACTGGCCGCCATTGCGGCCGTACCTGCCGCCGCGCAGGTCGGTCCGGTGCGCGCTCCAGCGCCTGCCGCAGCGAAGCCGAAAATGCCCGCTCCGGTAGCGAGGCCGGCGCCGGACGCACCGGTTCCCGGCAATCCGGATTATGCACCCGACCAGCCGCAGCCGGCGCAGTCGGTCCCGGCGCCGGCTCCGCTGCCGCCGGTGGTCTGGGACCCGATCAGCGCGACGGACCTGGTTCAGTATATCGAGCAGCTCGGCGCCGAGGGGCTCAATCCCGACGATTACGATCCCGACGGTCTCAAGGCGGCCATCGCGGCCGGAGACCCGGTGGCCGTGTCGGCCGCCGCGACCGAGCGCTTCGACCAGGTCTCTTCGGACCTCGCGCTCGGCCATGTGAGGAGAGCCGCCCGGGCCGACTGGTATATCGTCGACAACGACCTCAATGCCCAAAAACAGGATGCGCTCCTGCGCTCGGCGCTTGAGCGTCACGACATTACCGGAGCGCTGAACGGGCTCCTCCCGATTCACCCGCAATATGCGGCGCTCAAGGCCGCGCTTGCTGAGACTGCAGCGGACGACACCGCCACGCGCGACCGGATCCGCCTCAACATGGATCGCTGGCGCTGGCTGCCCCGCGAGCTCGGCGAAAAATATATCATCGTCAACGTTCCGAGCTTCCATGCGACCCTGGTTCAGGACGGCGCCACCCGCTGGAAGGAACGGGCGATAGCCGGAAAGCTTTCAACCCCCACACCCCAGCTCAATGCGATGGCAACAGGGGTCATCCTCAATCCCTGGTGGGAGGTTCCCAAGAGCATCGAGCATGAAGCTGCGGGGAAAAAGGGCTTCGTCTCGGTGAAGGGACCGGATGGCGAAATCCAGCGCTGGCGCCAGCCGCCCGGCCCGACCAACGCGCTTGGGCAGCTCAAGTTCGTGATGCCGAATTCCAAGGCAATCTACCTTCACGACACCAACGCACGCAGCCGCTTCAACGACAGCGTTCGGGCGCTAAGCCATGGATGCGTCCGGACCCAGCACATTGTCGATCTCGCAACGCAGCTGCTTGGCGACGACAATGGGACATGGACGCCCGACAGGATCCAGGCGACGCTCGAGAGCAAGAAGACGGTCCAGGCAAGCTTCGTGAAGCCAGTGCCGGTCTATATCGTCTATTTTGACCAGGCGGCGCTCGTCGATGGAAAGATCGTCGACTATAAGGACATGTACGGCCGTGACGCGGAAGAGGAGGCGGCGCTCAACATGAAGGACGGCGGCGGGAGCATCGTTCCGCCCAAGCCGAAACCCGAACCGGTGGATCAGGCCGCGGCCAAGCCAAAGCCTGCCGATAAGATCGCGACGCGCTGAACACCCGTCGGATTGAGTTTCCCGACGCCTGAACTTCAATTCCCAATACAAGGGTGAGGCGAGCGCCTGCCCAAGCCGTTCCTGCCGCAGGTGCCGCGCAGGGTCGATCTGCTCGACCGGCCGAGTGACAGGGGAGAGCCCGCGCCTGATCTGCCGCAAAAAATAGGCCGCTTCGGAAAGCGGCCCTGGTTCAATATGGCCAGGCCTCAGGCCAGTTTGTCGGCGTAGATCATGCGTCCGCCCGCGAGGCGGCGCATCACTGCATATTGGCTCGTCCTGGGCATTGCGAAACATCCTTCGGAGCGCCCAAGCTGTCCGTGAAGCTGGACCATCTCCGGCTCGGCGTACCACGCATTGTGGATCACGATCGCCCTCGATTCGGCATTGCTGTTGGACCAGTCGAGTCCGCGGACTTTCAAAGAGAGGCCGTACTTGCCCTGGTAATAGTCGTCGGTGACATAAGTCCCGTTCGACGTGGCATAGCTGCCGAAATCGTTGCTGAACCGCTCCAGATAACCCGAATGGGCCGGATCCGAGCCGCGGCCGTGGCAGACGAGATGGCTCTCGACGGTGCCGTTCTGAAGATCGACGACGTGGAAGCGGGGCTCGCTCGATGGCTTCGAGAAATCGGCAATGCCGATCGCGTCGCGCGGATAAACTTGATGCTGGTCGAGCGCGGCCTTCGCACGGGCGAACAGCTGCGGATCGATCCCCACCGGCGGGCTCGGAACCTGCGCCTGCGCCGGAACCGGCGAAAACGTCGGGGAGGCCGAGCCGTCCGACTGCGGATTCAATACTCCTGGCAACACCTGCGACATCGCCGCAGAAGAAAGGATGAGGCCCCCGGCACCAGCGGCGCCAAGACGCAACATTTCCCTCCGATTCAAAGACATTCCTTCCCTCCGCTCTAAGCCATCCCTTTATCATTCAGTAGGTTAATGGCCGATAACCCATTAGTTCAGGTTCCCCGTTCCATCGTCAGGACTGAACGGTTCGTCGCACCGTTCGCAACGCTTTGGGTCGTCTTGGTTCAAAGATGCTCCCCGCGGTGCCTCGGGAAGCCGACGGTTCACGACGGCAGTTCCTGCACGCTTGACCGGCGATATAGCAGCCCCTCGCCGCAATCCTTCGTCGGTTTATTGAGATGTAGCAATTTACATTTGTTTTTCAATAGCTTAGCGTCGTACAGGAGCTTAAAGCGGCCCGGATCGCGACCGATCGGCCACCCAGCGAAATGGAGGTACGGACGCCATCCAACCGATGGCCGGGTTGAACGGATGTGCCCGCGCTGCTAAAGGCCGCGCGCCCCCGAGGCATGCCTCCGGAGGCCGCTATTCTGTTGCCAGCGGGCCGGAGCCCATTTTCCGAACTACTGGTTTTTGGGGCCAGGCCTCTGACTTTACGAGCTTAAGGAGTGTAACGGGTCGGTATGCAAATCATCGTTCGCGACAATAATGTCGAGCAGGCGCTGCGCGCGCTCAAGAAGAAATTGCAGCGCGAGGGCGTCTACCGCGAGATGAAGCTGCGCCGTCATTATGAAAAGCCGTCGGAGAAGCGCGCCCGCGAACGCGCCGCCGCGATCCGCCGCGCTCGCAAGCTCGAGCGCAAGCGCGCCGAGCGCGAGGGCGCACGCTAACTTCTAGCGCCCGAAGAACTCATAATCGTGTCCGTCGCTGAAAGCGCCCATCGATCCGACCGAAGCGGACGGAGGATTGCACTCTGGATCGGCTTTCTCATTCTCATCGGAGCCGGAATCGGCCTCGCGTGGATCGGGGCTGGCTCACTAAGGCCGACCGTAACCCAGAGCGGCCTCGAGTTCCGGACTCTCAAAGCCGGGAGCGGCGAGCCGATCGCTCACGCCGATGCTGCACTCATGGACTATATTCTGACCGCCGATGACGGGACCGTTCTCGACAGCAGCGAGAATCATGGCGGGGCGCAGCCGTTCGCAATGGACGAGGTCTTTCCAGGTTTTGCCGAGGCCATGACGAGGATGCAGGAGGGCGGCGAATATCGCTTCTCCATGCCGCAGAAGCTCGCGTTCGGCGACAACCCGGCGCCGCCGGGTTTCCCCAAGAACAGCAAGCTCAACTTCGAGGTGCGCGTCCGGAAGGTCGTGCGCGGCGGGGCCGCTCTTCTTCGACAGCAGCAGCAGCAGCAGCAACAGCAACAGCAGCAACAGATGCCGCAGCAGGGAACCCAGCAGTAGCGGGGTCGCTGTTCACGACCTCCGTCGGTTTCTGCGTGCCGCCTTCAACTCCCGGCGGACGAGCGGGTCCTTGAATTCCGCCCGACCGGGCCGCTCGAAATGCGGCTTGGTGGTCGGCGGCTTCGTGACCATCAGCTGTCTCTAAGCGAGGTCCCTGCGCGGCCGTGGCGCAGCGCATCGATCCAGCTGATCGGGTTCCACCACGTCGACGTGCCGTCGAGCGAGAAGGTGATGAATTCGGCGCGGCCGCCGATATTTTCCCACGGCACCGGGCCGCCGAGCCCGCCCTGCCATTCGGGAACTCGGCTGTCGGCCGAATCGTCACGATTGTCGCCCATCAGCCAGACGTGACCGGCGGGGATCGTCACGGCGGAGAAATTATCTTCGCTCGATGGACCGAGGTCGACGGTCTCGTAGGAATGGCCGCCCGGAAGGGTTTCGCGGACCACCGGCACCTTGCAATACATCTTTCCGTCGGAGCCGCGGACCCGAAAATTGTAGAGTGCGGGATCATGGTCGGAGCCGCACGGCGAATTGACGTCGATCGGGATCATGTCGGGCGGGAGCACCTGCCGCTTCACCGCCTGGCCGTTGATGTAAAGTTGCCCGTTGACCATCCGAAGAGTGTCGCCGGGGAGGCCGATGACCCTCTTGATATAGTCGGTGCGAGTGCCTGGCGGAGTGACGATGACGATGTCGCCGCGCTTCGGCATCCGCCCGAATAGCCGCCCCTTCATCGGGCCGATGATGTGGAAACTGGGACTGACCCAGGACCATCCGTAGGGATATTTGGTCACCACCAGCCGGTCGCCGGTCAGAAGGCCAGGCATCATCGATTCCGAAGGGATGTAGAAAGGCTTGGCGATGAGGCTGTGGAAGGCGAGCACCGCAAGAAGGACCCAGAACAGTCCCTTGATCTCGCGCCACAGCGCGGACCCTTTCTCCTTCTCGTTCGCCGCTGCGCTTTCGTCCTTGGCTGCGGTCGCATCTGGCACAGTTTCGTTCAACACTCAGAGCTCCAGCTTGCGGGCGGTCAGGATCACGAAGGCCTGCGCCCAGGGGTAATCGTCTGTCATCGTCAGGTGAATGTCGATGGCGTGGCCTTCCGGCGCAAGTGCGTCAAGCCGCGCCCTGGCTCCGCCGGTCAGCTCTAGCGACGGCGCGCCTGAGGGAAGATTGACGACTCCGATGTCCTTCATATGGACCCCGCGCTTGAACCCGGTGCCAACCGCTTTGGAGAAGGCTTCCTTGGCGGCAAATCGCTTGGCGAGAGTTCCTGCGCGGGTGTGGGGGCGCGAGGCGGCCTTGGCCCGTTCGACCTTGGTGAAGACGCGGCCGAGGAACCTGTCGCCCCAGCGATCGAGCGATTTCTCGATCCGCTCGATGTTGCACAGGTCCGATCCGATTCCGACGATCACCGGGCGCCGTCCATCAGCTCGCGCATCTTCCTGACACTCGCCTCGAGTCCGGTGAAGATCGCTTCGCCGATGAGGAAGTGACCGATGTTGAGCTCGCCGATCTGGGGGATGGCGGCGACCGGCACGACATTGCCGAACGTCAATCCGTGGCCGGCGTGCGGCTCGATCCCGTTGTTGACCGCGAGCGCCGCACAATCGGCAATCCGCTTGAGCTCGACCGCTTTCTCATCGCCCTCGAGCTGCGCGTAGCGCCCCGTATGGAACTCGACGACTGGCGTTCCTAGCCGAACGGCTGCCGCGACCTGCTCTTCGCTCGGCTCGATGAACAGGCTGACCCTGATATTCGCAGCTCCGAGCCGGTCGACGAAATAAGCGAGATGGTCGTGCTGCCCGGCGGCATCGAGACCGCCTTCGGTGGTGCGTTCCTCGCGACGCTCCGGGACGATGCAGGCAGCATTCGGGCGGTGACGCAGCGCGATCTCCAGCATCTCCTGGGTCGCCGCCATCTCGAGGTTCAATGGCAGGTCGATCTTCTCCATGAGCCGGTCGATATCCTCGTCGGTAATGTGCCGCCGGTCTTCCCGAAGATGAGCGGTGATTCCGTCGGCGCCGGCGGCGGCCGCCATGGCCGCGGCGCGCACGGGGTCGGGATGGTTGCCGCCGCGCGCGTTCCGGATCGTCGCGACGTGATCGATGTTGACCCCGAGGCGCAGGCGGTTGTTCAAGCGGCGGCGCGGCTTCCAGGCTTGACCGGCGGAATAGCCGCGAGATCGGGCGGAAGAGAATCCGCGTCAAAAGTCGGAACATCGATCCGGATCAGCGGATAGAACGGAACCCCAAGGTCCGCCGACCCTCCCGAGCGATCGACCAGCGCCGCTTCTGCGACGACGTCGCCGCCCGCTGCCTTGACCGCCTCGATCGCCTCGAGGGACGAAAGACCGGTCGTAACGACGTCCTCGACCACCAGCACTCTGGTGCCGGGCTCGAGCGCGAATCCGCGCCTCAGCTCGAATGTCCCCTCGGGTCTTTCGAGGAACATCGCGGGTTTGCCGAGCGCCCTGCCCATCTCATGACCGATGATCACTCCTCCCATCGCCGGGGAAACGACGGACTCGATTTGATCGCGGACAAGAATTGGAATGCGAGATGCGAGCTCGCGCGCAAGCCGCTCGGCCCGCGCGGGGTCCATCAGTGCCCGTGCGCACTGGAGATAGCGCGGGCTCCTCAACCCCGAGGACAGAATGAAATGGCCTTCGAGAAGCGCGTCGGCGGCGCGGAACTCGGCCAGGATTTCGTCATCGCTCATCATATTGCAAGGGGGCCATTAGGCGACGCGGCGGCGGCCTTCAACCTTGGCCAACCGCGTTGGATGAGGCGCTTGAGGCTCTCCAAAGCCACGCCTATAGAGCCCGCAATCTAAGGGAGGCGCGGACCTGCGTTTCCGGTTCCAACATGTTACCTGGGGTGCTGATGAGACGGATTGGATGGGCGATCGCGTTGGCCGCGGCCTGGCTTACACCTGCAGCTGGGCAAGCGCCGGCGAGTTCGCCGGCTGTGACCGCTCCCGCCGCAGCGCAGCCGACGGCCGCTCCCCCGGCCGGATTCGCCCAGAACTCCAACAAGCCGGACACTGCGACCGCAACTCCCGCGCAGGAGCCGGTCGCATTTCCGACCATGGCTCCGACGCCTGGCATCGGCCAGCCCGACGGAAGGATGGGGCTTCAGGACCAGGTGGGACCGATCGGCCACGAGGCCGCGAGTTTCCACGACTACATCCTTCTGCCGCTCTGCGCGATCATCAGCGCAATCGTCCTCATCTTGTTGATCGTGGCGCTCGTGCGCTTCCGCCGCAGCAAAAACCCGGTCCCTTCGCGCAACTCGCACAACACGCTGATCGAAGTGATCTGGACCCTTGTGCCGGTACTGATTCTGGTTGGAATCGCGGTCCCCTCGATCCGGCTCTTGCGCCATCAGTATACGCCGCCGCCCGCGGACGTGACCATCAAGGTGACCGGGCACCAATGGTATTGGAGCTATGAATATCCGGACCTCGGCGTCTCCTTCGACAGCTACATGCTGAAGGAGAAGAACGATCCCACCCGCCAGGCGAGCCAGCCGTTCCGAACCGCCGCCGATGGGCCGCCCCTCCTCGCCGTCGACCAGCGCCTCGTGATTCCCCAGGGCAAGGTCGTGAAGTTCATCGTCACCGCGGACGACGTGATCCACAGCTTTGCGGTCCCGGCATTCTGGGTGAAGCAGGATGCCAACCCGGGGCAGCTCAACGAGACCTGGGCGGGTCCGATCAACCGGGTCGGCGTGTACTTCGGCCAGTGTTCGGAGCTTTGCGGAGCCCGCCATGGCTTCATGCCGATCGCGGTCGAGGTCGTCCCGCCGTCCGAGTTCGCTGCCTGGGTCGCCTCGAAGGGTGGCCATATGGCGAGCGCAAAACCGGCCGGCGGCGTGTCGCAGGCGCAGAGCGGCGCCGGAATGGGGACACCTGCTCCTGCGATTACGGGAGCTGCGGTCGCAAGCCCAACGCCCGCGCCGACGAACGCCAAAGTCGCCACTCAGTAAGACGGATCCCAGGTAAATGAGCACCACCGCCGACGCACTCCATCTCAAGCGCCACGAGGCCCAGGGAGCGGAACATCACGAAGAGCATAAGCCGGGCTTTTTCGTCCGCTGGTTCATGTCGACGAACCACAAGGACATCGGCACCCTCTACCTGATCTTCGCAATCATCGCCGGCGTGATCGGCGGTTCGATTTCCGGGATCATGCGCTGGGAGCTGATGGAACCCGGAATCCAGGTGCTGAACCGCGCCTGGCCGATCGGCGCTGGCACGGCGAATTTCGATGAGTGGACACACCACTGGAACGTCCTCATCACTGCTCACGGCCTCATCATGGTGTTCTTCACCGTGATGCCGGCAATGATGGGCGGCTTTGGCAACTGGTTCGTGCCGCTGATGATCGGCGCTCCGGACATGGCCTTCCCGCGCATGAACAACATCAGCTTCTGGCTGCTCGTGCCGTCCTTCTGCCTGCTGCTTGGATCGACCCTCGTGTCGGGCGGGACAGGCCTCGGCGCCGGGACCGGCTGGACCCTTTATGCGCCGCTCTCGACCTCCGGCTCTTCGGGTCCCGCGGTCGACATGGTCATCTTTTCGCTCCACCTTGCGGGCGCGAGCTCGATCCTCGGCGCGATCAATTTCATCACCACCATCTTCAACATGCGCGCGCCGGGCATGACGCTCCACAAGATGCCGCTGTTCGTCTGGTCGGTGCTGGTCACCGCCTTTCTTCTGCTCCTCGCCCTTCCGGTCCTTGCCGGTGCGATCACCATGCTCCTGACCGACCGCAACTTCTCGACCGCTTTCTTCGACGCTTCGGGCGGAGGCAACGTAGTTCTCTATCAGCACCTGTTCTGGTTCTTCGGGCATCCGGAAGTCTACATCATGATCCTGCCGGGCTTTGGAATGATCAGCCAGGTCGTCGCGACCTTCAGCCGCAAGCCCGTGTTCGGCTACCTCGGAATGGCCTATGCGATGGTGTCCATCGGGGTGATCGGCTTCGTCGTCTGGGCGCACCACATGTTCATCACCGGCATGAGCGTCGACGAGAAGATGTACTTCACTGCAGCGACGATGATCATCGCGGTTCCAACAGGAGTGAAGATCTTCAGCTGGATCGCGACCATGTGGGGTGGATCGATCACGTTCGAGACGCCGATGCTTTTCGCAATCGGCTTCATCTTCCTGTTTACCGTTGGCGGGGTTACGGGCGTCGTTCTCGCCAACGGCGGCGTCGACACCTACATGACCGACACCTATTACGTCGTCGCTCACTTCCATTACGTGCTGAGCCTCGGCGCGATCTTCAGTATCTTCGCGGGCTTCTATTATTGGTTCCCGAAGATGAGCGGCCGGATGTACAACGAGCTGCTCGGCAAGATTCACTTCTTCCTGATGTTCATCGGGGTGAACGTGATCTTCTTCCCGATGCACTTCCTCGGCCTCGACGGAATGCCGCGGCGCATCCCGGATTACACGCCGGCGTTCGCCCACTGGAACTACGTCTCGACCGTCGGTTACATGATCACCGTCGCGGGCGTGGCGGTCTTCTTCGTCAACCTGTTCCTGTCGCTGGCGGCGGGCAAGAAAGCGCCCGATAATCCCTGGGGCGAGGGTGCGACCACGCTTGAGTGGACGCTGCCGAGTCCCCCGCCTTTCCACCAATTCTCGACTCTGCCGCGGATCGACTAGGATAGTTTCCCATGAGCCGCGACGGGACCTCCGGCGCGGCTCGTTCGTTCTAGGCGGTAAGGAAGGGTCCACCAGGACCAGGGGCAAGGAATCCGCCAGGTTGACAACGATCGAGCCGCGCCCGCTCAACCGCGGTTGGCCACTTTTCGAGGCTCCGCGCCGCTTTGAACTCGGCTCGATCTTCGATTGCGCACCTTCTGACCTCGCCGATTTCGCAGTGCGCCAGGCGCTCGGTCACAATCGCGCGGGCTGGTGGGAATGCGACCTTGCGGACAACGGTCTCACCTGGACTTCCGGCGTCTACGACATTTTCGGCCTACCTCAGACGGCGGCGATCACACGAAATGAAGCCGCCGCTCTCTATTTTGAGGACTCGCGCGGCGCGATGGAGCGGCTGCGCAGCTATTCGATCGCACACCGCCATGGCTTCGTCCTCGATGCTCGGATCAGGCCGGTAAGCGGAGAAGCCCGCCGCTGGATGCGTCTCATCGCGGCCCCGGTGTGCGAACAGGGCCGAAGCGTTCGCCTGCACGGGCTCAAGCTATGGCTTTGATGGCTGGACCCGCTCTACCCTGACGATCTTGATCAAAGGCTCGAGCATCTGGCCCTTCATCGCGCCTTCGCCCTTCGTCAGTGAGACCGGCGAGGCGAGAATCCTGTTCACGACATCCAGGCCCTCGATCACATGGCCGAACACGGCAAAGCCCGGGTCGTCGCCTTTCGAATCGAGCGCCGGGATGTCGCTTGCAAGGATGAAGAAGTCGGCGCGCGCGGTACCTGCGCCGGCGTTCGCCATGGCGATTGCTCCTGCGACATTGTGAAGCCCCGTTTGCGAGGTCGGCTCATGCTTGATTGCCGGGTAGAGCTTGCGCGCATCGGTCGTGATCCCGCCCTGGATCAGGCCGCCGTCGCCGACGCGCATCGCACGGTAGAAATTCTCTCCGTCGAAATGGTGGGTATCGACATAGTGAAGGAAGTTGGCGGTGGTGATCGGCGCATGGGTCTTGTCGAGAGCGACGACGATCCGCCCGGCGCCGGTCTCGATCGCGACGGGCACCAGCTCGGCCTGGAGCGCACCGGCCGGCGCCGGAGTCGAAGGAGGCTGCGCCGATGCAAGAGCCGGGATGGCCACGAGCAACGAGGCCGCGAGAAAGCGCGTCATCATCCCTGCCGCATAGCAGAGGCTCGATAAACAGTGCCACACAGGCTTTTCCTCCCGCGTCCCAGCCCCTATAGGCCGCGACAAATGCCAGCCGTCGAATTGACCAATCCAGCCGCGCTTCCGGCCGACTGGCGCGATATCCTCGCGCTCACCAAGCCGCGCGTGATGAGCCTTGTGGTCTTCTCGGGCCTGTGCGGCCTTCTCGTCGCTCCCGTCACCCTGCCCGGCGTTCTGGGATTCACCGCGGTCCTCTGCATTGCGCTCGGCGCCGGCGCGTGCGGCGCGCTCAACCAATGGTACGAGACGGACATCGACGCCAAAATGCGGCGCACCGCCAATCGCCCTCTTCCAGCCGGCCGAATGGACCGGCAGTCGGCGCTTCACTTCGGCGTCGGGCTCGCCTTCTTCTCGGTGCTTCTGATGGGCCTTGCGACGAACTGGTTCGCAGCTGTCCTGCTTGCCTTGTCCATCCTCTTTTACGTGCTCGTCTACACGGTCTGGCTAAAGCCGCGGACAGCTCAGAATATCGTCATCGGCGGAGCCGCCGGCGCTTTTCCGCCGCTGATCGGATGGGTCGCCGCAACCGGGCACATGGCTGTGCTGCCGCTGCTTTTGTTCGCGATCATCTTCCTGTGGACTCCGCCGCACTTCTGGGCGCTCTCGCTGTTCGTCAGGTCCGATTATGCGGCGGCCGGGATTCCAATGCTTCCTGTCGTCGCCGGGCTCGCGAACACGAGGCGCCAGATCTTCCTCTACAGCCTGCCGATGGCCGCGGCAGCGGTGGCGCCCTGGCTGCTCGGGCTGAGCGGTCCGATCTATGGCGCCTCGGCGGCCGTGCTCAGCTCAGTTTTCGTCGTTCTCGCAGCGCGGGTGCTTGCCAACCGCGCGACCGAGCCGGCGCAGATGGCGCCAGAAAAGAAGCTGTTCGCTTATTCGGTCTTCTACCTTTTTGCGCTGTTCGCAGTGCTCGTCGCTGACCGTTGGCTTGCATCATGAACAAGGACGGCGAGCTGGAAATCATCCGCAAGCGCCAGCGCGAGCGGGCGCGCATCTTCGGCTGGCTCCTCGGCGCCTTCGTCGTCCTCGTATTTTTCATCACTGTTGCGAAGACGGGAATGAACTGGTGAGCGAGCGAAGCAATCGAAAGACGGCGACGATCATGGGCGCGATCGGGCTCTTCATGCTGGGGCTCGCCTTCGCTGCTGTGCCGATCTATCGCGCCTTCTGCCAGGCGACCGGCTTTGGCGGCACGCCCGAGCGAGCGACCCATGCCCCCGGTCCAGTTGCCGGGCAGATTGGCGTGCGCTTCGATGCCAACGTGCACCCCGGGCTCCCGTGGCGGTTCGAACCGGAACAGAACACGATCCGGATTCGGCCCGGAGCGCAGACGAAGATCTTCTACCTGGCGCAGAATCTGTCGGCGCGGGCGATCGCGGCCCAGGCGGTCTACAACGTCTCGCCCGAAAGCGTGGGCAAGTATTTCAAGAAGATCCAGTGCTTCTGCTTCTCGGAGCAGACCCTTCAGCCGGGCCAGAAGGTCGACATGCCGGTGGTCTTCTTCGTCGATCCGGCGATCAGGAAGGATCCAGACACCAAAGACGTCGACGAGATCACGCTCAGCTACACATTTTATCCTGTGGAAACTGTCCAAGCGGCTCGCTAGAGCCCCTGACAAACGAAAAGAGGGAAAGCTGCGATACATGGCTGTGACGAAGCACCACGACTACCATCTCGTGAATCCCAGTCCGTGGCCGCTCGTCGGCGCAACCTCCGCCTTTTTCTTCTTCGGTGGCTTCGTCATGTGGCTGCACGAGAACCGTTTCGGGCCGGTGACGATGGGCATCGGCTTCGCCGGCATCATTTCGACCATGTACCTTTGGTGGAGCGACGTGATCCGCGAGGCGCACGGCGGCGACCACACGCCTGTTGTCCAGCTGCATCTTCGTTACGGCATGATCCTGTTCATCGCCTCCGAAGTTATGTTCTTTCTCGCCTGGTTCTGGGCCTTCTTCGATTCGGCGATCTTCCCGAGTGCGGTGCAGTCGGTTGGGGGAATGTGGCCGCCCAAGGGCATCGAGGTGCTCAATCCCTGGGGTTTCCCGCTTCTCAACACATTCATCCTGCTGTGCTCGGGCACGACGGTTACCTGGGCTCACCATTCGCTGATCCACGGCGACCGGCATGGGCTCAAGCTCGGGCTGCTGCTCACCATACTTTTGGGTCTCAGCTTCACCAGCGTCCAAGCCTATGAATATGCTCACGCACCCTTTGCCTTCAAAGGCAGCATCTACGGTTCGACCTTCTTCATGGCGACTGGCTTCCACGGCTTCCACGTCATCGTCGGGACGATCTTCCTGATCGTCTGCCTTGTGCGAGCCACCAGGGGCGACTTCACGCCCAGACAGCATTTCGGGTTCGAGGCCGCGGCCTGGTACTGGCACTTCGTCGATGTCGTGTGGCTGTTCCTGTTCACCTCGATCTACGTCTGGGGCGGCTGGGGCGCGCCGCACGCGGGGTGAGCCCGCAGCCGCCGGCGAGCGAGCCTTCGTCGCTCGCAGTGGCCCTCCGGGGCGAATGTCCTCGCTGCGGCGCGGCCACGCTCTTTGCAAACTGGGTCCGCTTCGCTCCCAAGTGCCGCAGCTGCGAACTCGATTTTGACGCCTTCAACGTCGGGGATGGTCCGGCCGCCTTCCTGATCTTAATTGTCGGGACAATCGTCGTCGTTGGAGCGCTCGTGGTCGATGGAGCCTTCTCGCCTCCCTGGTGGGTCCACCTCGTCTGGATCCCGGTCGCAACCGCGCTCACTCTTGGCGGGCTGAGGCTGTCCAAGGCGTGGCTCCTTGCTCAGGAATACCGGCATCGCGCGCGTGAGGGGCGCATCCTCAAATGACCAGGCGATTGCCAGTCGTTGCGTCGATCATCGTCGCCGCCGCGGTCGCGCTGATGATCGGGCTCGGCATCTGGCAGTTGCAGCGCGCGAAATGGAAGGAGGGGCTGCTCGCTCAATATTCAAAGGCGCAAAAGCAGCCGCCGATCACCTGGCCGACGGTGCCGCTTCGGGCGGACCAGCTGCCCCTGTTCCGGCATGCGACCGGTGTCTGCCTGCGACCAGTGGCGAGTCGCGCGATTGCCGGCGAAAACGAAGCCGGCGAGCCCGGGTACGTGCAGATCGTCGAGTGCACCACAGGCGCCGAAGGCCAGGGCATGAGCGTCGAGGTCGGTTGGTCGAAGGACCCCAACGCGAAGGTCAACTGGGCGGGTGGGCCAGTCAGCGGGATCATCGCGCCCGACCGGCGCAGCGGGATGCGGCTGGTCGCAGCGAGCGCTCCCCCCGGGCTCGAGCCGAGCGCTCCGCCCTCGATCAAGAGCATTCCGAACAATCACCGCTCTTATGCGCTGCAGTGGTTCAGCTTCGCTGCAATCGCACTCATTATCTATGGGCTGGCTCTGAGGCGAAGATGGAAAGAGGAACGGGCTGAGAAGTGAGCGCCAACATGCACATCCTGCCCAACGGCCTTACGGTCGCGGTCGACCCCCTCCCCAATGCGGAATCGGTCGCCCTTGGTCTTTATGCGATGGTCGGGTCGCGCTCCGAGCCCGAACATCTCAACGGTCTCGCGCATGTCGTCGAACATATGGTCTTCAAGGGCGCGGGCCCGCGCGATACGCGCCAGCTCGCCGAAGCCATCGAGGACGTGGGCGGGATCATCAATGCCTGGACCGCTCGCGACCAGACCGTTTTCTATGGGCGCACGCTCGCGAAGGACGCACCTTTGCTCGCCGAGCTGATCGCCGATCTCCTGCGCTCGCCGCACATGGAGGACGAGCATCTCGAGCGCGAGATGACGGTCATCCTGTCCGAGCTCGGCGAAGTGATCGATTCGCCCGATGACCTTGTCCACGATCATCTGTTCGAGGCGGCGTTCGAGGCGCAGCCGCTCGGCCGCTCTGTTCTCGGCCGCTCCGAGACTCTGGGGAGCATTACCGCCAACGACTGCCGCAATTGGCTGCGCGACGAGCTGGTGCCTTCGCGACTCATTCTCTCGGCGAGCGGGAAGGTCGACCCCGGCAAACTGCTCAAACTTGCCGAGCGCCTGTTCGGCGATATGGAGAATTGGCCCGGCGTTCCGATCGGACGCGCCGAATTCACCGGCGGAGTCCGCAATGATCTCCGCGAGTTCGAACAGGCCCACTGGTGCCTGGGGCTTCCGGGGTTAGCTGCATCGGACGAGCGGCTGCCGGCGCTTTCGATCTTCATCCAGGCGCTCGGCGGCGGGATGTCCTCGCGACTGTTCCAGGAGCTGAGAGAAGACCGGGGCCTCGCTTATTCGGTCAGCGCCTGGCAGCAGGCCTATGCCGACACCGGGGTCGTCACCATGAGCTGCGCCGCGGACCGGACGAGGGCGGTCGAATCGATGAATGTCGCGCGAACCGTGCTCGCGGATGCGGTCGAAGGCCTGACCGAGGCCGAGGTCCAGCGCGCGCGAGCGCAAATGGAGGCGGGTCTGTTGATGAGCATGGAGAGCGCCCAGGGCCGCGCGGACCAGATGGCCCGCTCGATCGAGGTGTTCGGGCGGATCCTGACGGTCGACGAGCTGCTCGGGCAGCTGAGGGCGGTTGATTCGGAAGCCGCCCGAGAGGCGGGCTCGGAGCTTCTCGATGGCCGGGCTGCGGTGGCTTCCGTCGGAGCGCAGCTCGCATTGGCGGCGTGAACCAGCTCAAGACGATCATCGCCGAGCCCTCGGCCGGCTGGGGCCTGATCGATTGCGGCAACGGCCAGAAGCTCGAGCGATATGGAAGGTTCAGCATTGCTCGGCCGGAGCCGCAAGCGATGTGGGCGCCATCGAGCCAAAGCTGGGACCCGGACGCGACCTTCGTGCCCGGCTCGGATGAGGAGGGCGGTGGCCGCTGGGTCCAGCACCGCCCAATTCCGCGCCAGTGGGAGCTTTCGAGCGGCAAGGTTCGCTTTGCCGCCTCGCTGACCCCGTTCCGGCACCTCGCCTTCTTCCCGGACATGGCGCCGCAATGGGAGTGGATGCGCGAGCGATCGGCCGACGCAGATGTGCTCAACCTGTTCGGCTATACGGGGGTCGGGACGCTCCTTCTTAGCGATGCCGGCGCCCGGCTCGTCCATGTCGATGCCTCGAAGAAATCGGTCGAGCAGGGCAAGGACAATGCGCGGCTCTCGGGGATGGAAGACAGCCCGATCCGCTGGATCGTCGATGATGCGACGAAGTTCGCCGCGCGCGAGGTGCGGCGCGGGCGGCGCTATGACGCGATTCTGCTCGATCCGCCAAAGTTCGGCCGCGGACCGAACGCCGAGGTGTGGCGTCTCGAGGAAAATCTCGCGCCGCTGCTCGCGGACTGTCGCCGGCTTCTCGACGAGAACAGCCGTTTCCTCGTGCTCACCGTCTATGCCGTGCGCATGTCGGCGCTCGCGATCGGAGAGCTGGTGAACCAGCTGCTCGGCGATCTCGGGGGCGAGGTCGAGATGGGCGAGATGGCTGTCCGTGAGGAAGAAAGGGGTCTTCTGCTCCCAACCGCCATCTTTGCGAGGTGGTCGAAAGACTAGGTCCGACAGGCCCTGATTGCGGCGGCGGCAACGAACGGCGCGCCGGCGGTCAGGAGAAGCGATACCGCCGCTTCGAGCGGCATCGCGCCCGCGGCTCCGAAAATCAGAAGCGGCACGGCAAGCGGGAGAAGCAAAAGGCCCGCAAGCGATCCCGCTCGCGGCAATCCGGCTGTGACCGCGCCAATGGCGAGTGCAAGCGACGCGAGCCCCGGAGTACCGACAAGGAGAGCCCGTTCGGTCTGCGCCAGCGAATTGCCATCCATCGAAAGAAGGACGGAGCCGGGGATCGCGGCGATGAGTAGAAGCGGTGCGAAGCTGATCCAATGCGCAACGATCTTCGCAAACGCGATGCTTTCCTCGGCCATTCCATGGAGGAAGAGCTGGTCAAGCACGCCATCGGCGCGATCGGGTTCAATCAGGCGCTCGACCGGCAGCAGCGCGGCGGTCAGCGCAGCTATCCACAGCGCGCCAGATCCGATCCGAGACAGCAGGTGGGCGTCTGGTCCGATCGCAAACGGCATCAGCGCCGCAATGAGCAGAAAAAAGGCGACAGGAAGCCAGGCGCCGCCGCCAAAGGCCCGGCGTATGTCGCGGCCGATCAGCGCAGCGATCAACCGCCGAGCTCCATTACCCGCCAATCGCCGGCGAGCGGCTGGTGCGAAGCTGCCACTATTGCCCCCCCGCCCGCCCGATGCTGCTCGATCATTACCGACAGCCGCCTCGTGCCCTCCACATCGAGCGCGTTGAGCGGTTCGTCGAGCAGCCATAGCGGCGCGCCCGATCCGAATACACGAGCGAGGGTTGCGCGCTTGGCTTGTCCGGACGAGAGGAGCCGCACGGGCACGTCAGCAAGATGTCCGATCCCGGCGGCGTTCATCGCCTGGTCCACCTCCGTCGCCCAGAATCCAAGTGCGCGCCGCAAAGCCAGCTCGCGGTCGAGCGCTAGATTGTCGTCGGCAAGCGCAAGACCTGAGCGTGTGACGTGCCCCCGGTCCTGTCGCAACAGCCCGGCGGCGAGACGGATCAGGCTAGACTTGCCGCTGCCGTTGGGCCCCGTCACCTGAATGGCTTCACCGGGAGCGAGTGTAAGGTCGAGATCTTCGAACAGCAGCCGTCCGCCGCGGCTCAGCGCTACCTGCCCGAAACTGAGGAGGCTCGTCACTCGCCCTCATCCTCGAGCGCATGCATGTCATCGTCGGAAAAGCCGAAATGATGGCCGACCTCGTGGATCACGATGTGCGAGACCAGTTGCTCGAGGCTGACGCGCGTCGACTGCCACTCGGCGATGATCGGACGGCGGTAAAGCGTGATTCGTTCCGGCAGCATACTCGATTGCTGGACACTCTGCCGGTTGAGCGGCACGCCCTCGTAGAGGCCGCTGAGCTGCATCGGGTGCCTGAGACCAAGCCGTAGCGCAGTGTCCTCGCCGGCGACCTCCTCGATCAAGAGGACGACGTCGCCAAGGCTCTCCGCGAAGGGTGACGGGAGC
>DATATH010000174.1:0-2177 GCA_036268895.1 Sphingomicrobium sp.
ACAAGTACGACGGCTTCCGGATGATTGCGGAAATCCGGCGGGGCAAGGTTGCGCTCTACAGCCGCAATGGCAAGATCATCAGCCGCAGCTATACGGAGGTCGCCAAGGCGCTGGAGGGCGTGAAGGGCGACGCCGTGATCGACGGCGAACTCATCGCGATCGGAAAGGACGGCGTCTCGCATTTCCAGCTGCTTCAAAACGCGCTGCGCCATGAAGCAAAGCTGCTGTATTGCGCCTTCGACCTCATGTTCGAGAACGCAGCGGACTTGCGCAGGAAGCCTCTCCTCGAGCGCAAAAAGCGGCTGAAGGCGATTTTGCCGCGCGACAAGCTGATCGCCTTCAGCGCTCACCGCAAAGGGGACGGCACGAAATTCTTCGCCGAGGCCGAGCGGAAGGGCCTCGAAGGGATCATGGCCAAGCGGGACGACAGCGTTTATGCGTCCGGAAGCCGGACCCCGGATTGGCTGAAGATCAAGACGGCAAAGCGACAGGAAGTGGTGATCGCCGGCTTCACGGCGCCCAGGCGCACCAGGCCGTTCTTCGGCGCCCTGGTCCTCACCGTGCGGGAAGGCGACGCATGGCGCTACATCGGACATGTCGGCACCGGCTTCAGCCACAAGGTCCTGGAAGACCTCCATGCCAAGCTCGTGAAGCTGACGGCCTCGAAGTCACCCTTTCCTGCCAAAGTGAAGGACGAGGCCAACACGACCTGGGTCAAGCCCTCGCTAGTTGCCGAGGTCAAATTCGCAGAGTGGACGAGCAAGGGCGAACTGCGCCAGCCGGTCTATCTCGGGCTCCGGACTGACAAGCGGGCGAAGGATGTCCTGCGCGAGCGAGAACGTCCGCGCAAATAGCGTTTCTGCGTAACTGGCGGACGGAACGAATTTGTGCATTCGCCTTCCGCTGTGAATTCCCTGCCGCGGTAGCGAGTCTAGCTGCCTCCAAGGTCGTGGATTGCCGGTCGCATGCCCGCAGGCGTGACTTCAAGCGTCGCAAGCGTGATAGGCAGCTTGAAGCGCCGCCGTCCCGCGGTGCCGGGATTGAGGTAAAGCACCCCGCCGACGGTGTCGATCTTCGGTACGTGGGAATGCCCAGAGATGATGACGTCGACGCCGGGATCGGCCTGCAGCGTCTTCAGGTCGTGCAGAACGTAGATAGATTGTCCCGCGAGCCGCACGAGTTTCGTGTCGGGACATTCGCGCGCCCACTCGCCGCTGTCCACGTTTCCACGGATGGCGGTGACAGGCGCGATCCTGCGAAGCGCGTCGACGATGTCAGGGCGCCCGATGTCGCCGGCATGGATGATGTGATCGACACCCATCAGGCATCGTTCCGCCTCGGGCCTCAACAGCCCATGCGTGTCCGAAATGATTCCAATCCTGAACGTCATTCGATGTTGCTCTCGGCCGCCATCGCCGAAAGACGATCGAGAAGCTCTACCTGAGCGGACAGCATCTTGGTCCTCGCGAACTCGATATCGTACCATTCCGCCCGGTCGACTTCGGGAAAGCTCTGCCGTCGACCGGTCCGGGGCGGCCATTCGATATCAAAGGTATTGCTGATAAGTGCCGCCGGATCAAAATGGCCCTCGCCGGCGAATGCGATAACCCGCTTACCTCCGCGCTGTCGGATCTCCCCCAGCGGCCGGAGTGAACCAATTGAAGCGCTCGGGCCGAGTTCTTCGGCAAACTCGCGCCGCGCGACCTGCTCTGGAGCATCAGCGGCATCGATTTCGCCCTTCGGAATAGACCAGGCGCCAGCGTCCTTCTTGCGCCAGAACGGACCGCTGGGATGAACGAGCAGAACCTCGAGCCCGCGAGCACCTTTCCGATAGGCCAAAATGCCCGCGCTCGTCGTCGATCTCCTCGAAGTGGTTTTCAGCGCAGCCATATCGCTCCCATTTTGCACAGCAATCGAGAGCCGAGCAACGGCGGAGCAGACGCGACGACGCTGATTCCGCAGCAGAGATCGTTCGAAGCAGCATAGCAGCGCAGCGGGCCCTAAATATACCTCAGCGGACCCGGCTTTCCGCAATGCCCCGAGACGCCAAGCTGCCGCGGAGAAATTCCAAACAAGCCGCCTATCCGCGGGATTCAGAATCGCTCAGGGCAGCCCCGCCAGTTCCCGACGTGAACCCCGGAGCAGGCGGCCTACGATTCTCACGACCGTAACAGAAC
>DATATH010000175.1:0-10682 GCA_036268895.1 Sphingomicrobium sp.
GCGCCCTCATGGCAGCGCCAGTCCTCTCCTACGAAGATCTCGGCCTGATCCAGGGCGAGGGTTGGCTCTTCCGGCATCTCGACCTCTACATCGGAGATCGGGACCGGCTCGCCCTCATCGGCCGGAACGGAGTGGGCAAGACCACTTTGCTAAAGTGCCTCAAGGGATTGATCGACCCGGATGAGGGCAAGCGCACCATCGTTCCTTCGACGAATGTCGTGCTCTTGGAACAGGACCCGAAGATGGAGGGGTTCGAGACGCTCCGCGACTGGGTCGCTCACGGGAGCGATGCACCTCAGCCGCACGAGGCCGCCGCGATCGCCGACCAGCTCGGGATCGATCTCGCGCGACCGACCGCCACCGCCAGCGGCGGCGAGCGACGCCGGGCGGCGATCACCAGAGCTCTCTCGGCAAAGCCCGACGTTCTGCTCCTCGATGAACCGACGAACCATCTCGACCTCGGCGCGATCGAGTGGCTCGAAGATTGGCTGAAGCGTTTCAGAGGCGCGTTCATCGCGATCAGCCACGACCGAACCTTCCTCACCCGGCTGACGAAGAGCTGCATCTGGCTCGACCGCGGCCAGCTGAGGCGCTCCGAAATCGGCTTCGGCGGGTTCGAGGGGTGGACCGAACGCATATACGAGGAAGAGGCTCGAGCGGCGGAGAAACTGGACGCCAAGCTGAAAATCGAGCTTCACTGGCTTCAGCGCGGAGTTACCGCGCGAAGGCGGCGCAATCAGGGCCGTCTCGCGAAGCTCCACGAAATGCGCGCGCAGCGTGCAGCGATGCTCGGCGTCCCCGGAATCGCGAAGCTCGGGCTGGTGAAGGACGATGTCCGCTCCAAGACCGTTATTGACGCACAACAGGTCTCGAAGACCTTCGGCGATCGGCAGATCATCCGCGACTTCTCGCTCCGTATCCAGCGCGGCGATCGCATCGGGATCGTCGGTCCCAACGGGGCCGGCAAGACCACATTGCTCAAGCTTCTGACCGGCGAGCTCAGGCCCGACAAAGGCAAGGTGACGCTCGCAAGGACGCTCTCGGGGATCGTCATCGACCAGCAGCGCAAGCTGATGGAGCCCCAGCGGCGCGTAAAGGACGTACTCGCCAACGGCGGCGATTGGATCGAGGTGCGGGGAACCAAGAAGCACATCAAGGGCTATCTCAAGGAATTCCTGTTCGATCCAGGACTGGCTGATGCGCCGATCGGCTCGCTCTCGGGCGGGGAGCGGTCCCGGCTGCTGCTGGCCCGGGAATTCGCTCGGCAGGCGAATCTCCTCGTGTTGGACGAGCCGACCAATGATCTCGATCTCGAAACGCTCGACCTCCTTCAGGAGGTGATCGCCGATTATGAGGGTACCGTCCTCATCGTCAGCCACGACCGCGACTTCCTCGATAGAACCGTGACGATCACGTTAGGCCTTGATGGCTCTGGACGCGTCGACATCGTCGCAGGAGGCTACGAGGACTGGGTCCGGAAGCGGTACGAGGCCCATCGCGCGCCGGCAAAGACAGGAAGCCGGAGCGGCGCGAGATCGGCGCCCTCCAGCGCTTCTGCAACCCGCCCTTCGCCGGTGAAGAAACTCAGCTACAGAGACCAGCGCGATTATGATCGGCTGCCGGACGAAATCGACAGGCTGGAAGCGCAAATCGTTCTTGATGAGGAATCGCTCTCCGATCCCGATCTCTATGCGCGCGACCCAAGGCGTTTCGCCGAGCTCACCGAGCGCATCGCGCGCTATCGCGCCGAAATCGAGGCGGCAGAGGTCCGGTGGCTGGAAGTTGCCGAAATGGGCGAGTCTTTGAAGAGCTGACGGCCGGTTTGCGCTCGAGCCAAGCTCCGCCCAACTGCTAGGCCGACAAACGGTACTGCTTGAGAAGGTCGTACAAGGTCGGCCGGCTGACCCCCAGGAGTTTCGCGGCGCCTGAGATATTGTTGTCGGTACGGCTCAACGCCTGGCGGATCGCCTTCCGGTCGGCGACCTCGCGCGCAGCTCGCAGATTGATTGGGAGCGCCTCCTCGTCAGGCGTGCCCATTTGTGGAAGGTCGAGATCGGCCGAGGTCACCGTCTTCCCATCGGCCATGATCACTGCCCGCTTGATGCGGTTTTCGAGCTCGCGGACGTTGCCAGGCCAGGAATGGGCGTCGATTGCGTCAATTGCATCAGCGCTCAGCGATTGCGCCCCGGCGTTGAGCTCGCGAGCGAAGCGGTTGACGAAATGGCGGGCGAGCAGCACCGAGTCGCCCGAGCGCTCGGCCAGGGCGGGGATCTTCACCACGATTTCCGCCAACCGATAATAAAGATCCTCGCGAAAGCGGCCCTCTCGAGTCATTGCGTCGAGGTTCTGGTGCGTCGCACAGACGATCCGGGTGTCGACCGGAATGGGCTGCCTGCCGCCGATTCGCTCGATGATCCGCTCCTGGAGGAAGCGCAGCAGCTTAACCTGCAGCGGCAGCGGAATGTCGCCGACCTCGTCGAGGAACAAAGTACCGCCCTCGGCTAGCTCGATCTTGCCGACGTTCGACTTCACCGCTCCGGTGAAGGCTCCGCGCTCGTAGCCGAACAACTCGGCCTCGAGCAGATTCTCGGGTATGGCGGCACAGTTGATCGCGATAAATTGGCCCTTGCGCCCGCTCATCTCGTGCACTGCGCGGGCGAGCAGCTCCTTGCCGGTCCCGCTCGCGCCAAGCAGCATCACCGAGACGTCCGCGGATGCGACACGCTCGATGGTTCGGGCGACCTTCAGCATTTCCGGCGCAGCGGTCACTATCGACCCAAGGACATTGCCCGCTGCCCCCGTTTCGAGGCGCCGATTTTCCTCCTCGATGTCGGACAAGTGGAAGGCTCGAGCGACGATTAGGCCGAGGTCGTCGATATCGACGGGCTTCTTGTAGAAATCGTACGCGCCCATGCCGACCGCCTTGAGTGCGCTTTCGCGGGCCCCGTGGCCTGTCGCCACGATCACCTTCGTGTCGGGCTTAAGCCGCAGAATTTCGGCGAGCGTCGCAAATCCCTCGTCAGTTCCGTCCGGATCGGGCGGCAGGCCGAGGTCGAGCGTGATGACGGCTGGCTCGTGTGCTCGAAGAGCATCGATGGCGCTCCGCCGGTCGCCCGCGCAGACCACTTCATAGCCGTCATACGCCCATTTTAGCTGGCGCTGCAGACCTTCGTCGTCCTCGACGACCAGAAGGACTTTCGGTTGGCTTGTGTTGCTCATGCGCGTTTCCGTTGTGGTTGCTCGGCCGACTCTTTCGCCGGCAGGGTGATGGTGAAAGTCGTGCCGCCCCCCGGGCGGCTGTCGACGCTGAGGTGGCCGCCCATGGCCGTGATAAGCGATCGCGCCTCGAACGCGCCGATTCCGAACCCACCGGGCTTGGTCGAGGCGAACGGCTGGAACAGCCGGTTACGGATGAAGTCGCCGTCCATGCCGATGCCCTTGTCGGCGATCGAGATTGCGATGCTGCCCTGATCCGCGGACACCCGAACACTGACCGGAGTCCCACTGCTCGCGTCGAACGCATTTTGAAGCAAATGGCCAATGACCTGCTCAAGCGCTGCCGCGTCGACCGCGGCGCAAAGGCCCGCATCGCCGAGCAGCTGGACCTCGCGATCGCGCCGCTTGGCCGCGATCGCGTCGGTGAGAATGGCTCGAAGCGGCTGCACCTCGATCCGCTGCACCCTCGCTGAGGATTGAGGAGCAAGGCGTGCAAGGAGCTCGTTCATCTTGCCGACCGACGATTGCAGCGTTGCGACCATGTCTGCGCGAAACTCGGGATTGTCCGCGTGGCGCTCGGCGTTTCGAGCGAGCAGCGACAGCTGGCTCACCAGATTCTTGATGTCGTGCAGGATGAAGGCGAAGCGACGGTTGAACTCCTCGAATCGCTGAGCATTGGCTAGCGCCTCCTGGCCCATGGCTTCAGCCAGCGAGCTCGCCGCCTGGTTGCCCGCCGTACGCAAGAGGTCGAAATCCTCCCAGTCGAGCGCCCGCCGATATTCGGGCGCTGCGAGGATCACGAGACCAACCAGCCGTTGCTGATGAAGGAGCGGAACCCCCGCCCAGACGGAGAGGTCCTTCATCATCCATTCTGCGACCCGGAGCGACCTGTCACGTGCGCTCGCCCATCCATGCCGAAGCGCCTCGAACTCGACGATTCTGCCGCTCTCCTCGATCTGGTTCCAGAGGCCCGCGGCATCGCCGAGGCAGCCTGCAGGGGGAGCATCGCCTGGCCAGTTCCAGTTCGCATGGACAGCGAGCGCGCCGCGTCCATCTCCAACCAGAAGAAGGCCGCCCGGGGCGTCGACCACATCCGCGAAAGCCTTGACGATACGCTCGCCGAGCGGCGGCGAATCCGGGCCCTCGCGGCCGATCGTCTCGGTGAAACGAAGCCACTCGATGCGATAGTCATAACGGTGCTCGAACAAGTGCTTGGCGAGCTTGACCTTGACCCAACCGCGCGCCCGAGCGCTTGGTACAAGCGCCATCGCCCCAACCGTCATTACCGAGAGGACCGTAATCATCAGCGCTGCCGACCAGTCGACATCGGATCCGCGAAGTGCGGTGGCGACGATCGCCATCAATGCGAAATAGGCGCAGATCGCGAGCAGCGAGAGCGACTGGAAAGTCGCAGCGCGCGACAGTCGGATCCGCCATCCGCTCTCGCCGCGTGTCGCAAGCGCGAACATCGGTGCGGTCAAGGCGAGTGCGAGCCCGCGCCACTCGACCAGCCGCCGGGCGGTCGTCGAGCCGAGATAGGCAATCGTATACAGGTTGAGGTCGTAGACCCACATCAGCGCCAGGCCGAGTGCCGCAAGGCGGATCTGGGATCGGCTTGCGGGCGCCGCCTGGCCGTAGACATTGTGGACCAGGACGAGTGCACCAGCAGCGGTGGTGATCCGCAAAACGAGCCCGGTCTGGGCAAGCGCACCGTTTGGCGAGATGAGCTCGAGCGTCGCCCCGATCAGCTGCAGGCCGATCACTCCGGCGACCGCGCCATAGACGAGCTTCAGCCCATGCTCGCGTTCCTCGCTCGCTGCCGACAAGCTGTAGAGTAGGCTGATCCAGAGGAGGTTGCGCGCGCTCTCCGCATAGCCGAGGATCGGATCGCCTGGAGTAACGGCGGCAAGCCACGCCCAGCACGCGGTCATGGCGAGCGCGCCTGTAACCAGCCTTTGCGCCGGATGGCGTGCCGCATCGCCCAGCCGCGCCAGCGTCAGGGCCGCAAAAAATGCGGCCGCGAGCGCGTGGCTCCAGAAGCCGATCAGCGCATCCATGCTCGGTCCGGTGTAAGTTCCGCCGACATGGATCGATGGTGTCGCTAAATTTTACAAAGAAGTGGTGAACGCGGGGGCCTAAGAGCCCTATTTAGTCCAGCGAAACCATCGAGACACATATACAATTGCCGGTTCCGTCAGCGCGCCCCAGCCGAGTTCGGGACCAGCTCCATGACGTCGAACTGCGATTCGAAATGTGGCTTTGGCATGATGAGCCGCCACCGGTCGGGCCCGATCCGCTCAACGTATCCGGCGACATCGCGAAGCTCGTCCTGACCGTATTGAAGCGCCTGTTTCTCGTCCCCGAGAACCAGCGTCCCGAGGAACACCTGGTTTATGGCGTCGCCCGGGAAGAGCAGTCCGACATAACGCTGCGAGCCGCCGAATTTGTTGAATCGCTGAAGCCCCTGCTCGGCACTGACCTGGCACAGGAATTGCGGGAAGGCTTCATAGGCCGCACTGCTGCTATCTGGCCTGGCTCCGATCTTGATGACACGGCAGCGGAAGATGCCGTTCGGAATTGCCGGCGGCCCAAGTGCCGCGTCCGGTTCGAGCAGCGTGCCTTCGCGGACTATGTCGGGTTCGTGCCCACCCTTCTTTGCGGCATCGAGGGCGGCTATGAAGGAGGCCCGCCAATCGCTGAGCCGCTGCCGGTCGTCAGCTGTCGCGACTTCCTTCCATGCCGTCGTCCAGCGCGGGATTAGCCCCGACGGCTGCTCGATCACGCTGCAGGAAGAGCAGCTGAGAAGGACGGCGAGGAGAAAACCGGCGCGCATGACTGACAGCCTAGGCAGCGGTCCAACCTCCGTCCATGCTGAGGTTCGATCCGGTAATCGAAGCCGCTTCGTCGCGGCAGAGGAAGAGCGCCAGCGCGGCGACTTCCTCGGGCGTGACGAACCTCTTGGTCGGCTGCGCCGCAAGAAGTACGTCATTTATCACCTGCTCGCGCGTCAGACCTCGCGTCTTCATCGTATCGGGGATCTGTTTTTCGACGAGCGGCGTCCAGACATAGCCGGGCGAGATGCAGTTCACCGTGACTCCGTTGGTCGCGACCTCGAGCGCGACAGTTTTTGTGAACCCGGCGATCCCGTGTTTTGCCGCCACATAGGCACTCTTGTTGGGAGAGGCGACGAGACTGTGCGCGCTCGCGGTGTTGATGATGCGGCCCCACTTCTTCGTCTTCATCGCCGGAACTGCAAGGCGCGTCGTGTGAAAGGCGGCGGACAGGTTTATCGCGATGATCGCGTCCCACCTTTCGGTTGCGAAGTCCTCCACTGGCGAGACATGCTGGATACCAGCATTGTTGACGAGGATGTCGGGGCCACCGAGCGCATCGGCGCAGCGCTTCATCATCGTCTCGATTTGCGCCGGGCTGGACATGTCCGCTCCGTCGTGGATTGCGCCGAGCTCCCGACATTCGCGCTCGATGTCATCTAGATCACCAAAGCCGTTGATCATCAGTCTTGCGCCTTCGCCTGCCAAGGCCTTGGCGATGGCAAGGCCGATTCCGGACGTGGAACCGGTTACGAGCGCGACTTTACCGTCGAGAATCATTGAGTCCTCCTTGTGATGCGCGGGCTAGGCACGCCGCCCACTCGATTGCAACCGCCCAGCAAGCAGAGCATTGGGCAGCCGTAAGAGGAGGTCCCGATGCGGTTCGGCGACGAGCGCGAGAGCGGCAATTTCGAGGATGTCACCGGCCAGAGCGGCCTTGGAGGTGGAGGTTTTGGCGGCGGTGGACTCGGCTGCCTCCTGCCGTTGATCGCGAGCCGGTTCGGCATCGGCGGCGTGATCGTTCTGGTAATCGGCTATTTCCTGTTGAGCTCGTTGGGAGGCCTCGGTGGCGGAGGAAGCGGCGGACTGGCTCCAGCCACGCAGCAGAGCGCGCCTTCCGGACAAAGCCGGCTCGATCCCAACACCAGGCATTTCATGCTTCAGGTGCTCGCTTCCACAGAGGACGTCTGGGGCAAATTGCTAAATGGTCGCTATACGCCGACGACGCTGGTTGCTTATTCCGAGGCCTATCAGTCAGGCTGCGGTGCGGCCCAATCCGCGATGGGCCCGTTCTATTGTCCGACCGACAAGAAGATCTATCTCGACACGGAGTTCTTCGATGAACTCTCTCGGCGATTCCAGGCGCCCGGCGACTTTGCACAGGCTTATGTGATCGCGCACGAGGTTGGCCATCACGTGCAAGATCTCACTGGTACGCTTGGACAGGCGGAACAGCTTCAGGCAAGATCAAGTCAAACCCAGGGCAACGCGATCCAGGTCAAGATCGAGCTCCAGGCGGATTGCTATGCTGGTGTGTGGGCAGCAAATGCGAAGACTCCCGAAGGCCAGCCGGTGATGGACCCCGGCGATTTCCAAGAGGGCATGCGCGCTGCCGAAGCGATCGGCGATGACACGCTGCAAAAGGAAACCGAGGGCAAAGTGGTGCCGGACAGCTTCACCCACGGGACATCCGCCCAACGAATGAATGCGCTTCAGACCGGCTATCGGAGCGGCGATCCGGCCGCCTGCAAGTCGCTCTAGTAGAGCCGTATCAGCATTTTTCCGACGTTCTCGCCCCTGAACAGACCGAGGAAAGCGTCGGGCGCCTGCTCGAGCCCTTCGACGACGGTTTCACGGGCCTTGACGGCACCGCTCTTCAGCCAGCCCGCCATGTCGCGGTAGAATTCGTTCATTCGCGGTTGATAGTCGAACACCAGGAACCCCTGCAGCCGGATGCGCGCAGCGATGATCCGGGGCGCGAACTTCAGGCTGGTGGGCTCGGCCTTGTTGTAGCTCTCGATCATTCCGCAAATCGCGAACCGTGCCTGATTGCGCGCTACCGCAAGTGCTGCGTCGAGGTGGCTTCCACCGACATTGTCGAAATAGACGTCGATGCCATCGGGGGCTGCGGCAACAAGGCTCTTGAGGATGGGACCTGCGCGATAGTCGATGACCATGTCGGCGCCGAGCGAGCGGACCATGTCGCATTTCTCCTTGCCGCCTGCAGAGCCGATCACCTCCATGCCTCTCGCCTTGGCAATCTGGACGACCACCGATCCGACAGCGCCGGCAGCTGCGGAGACGAAGACGATGTCGCCCTCTTTTGCCGATGCGGCATCGAGCAGCCCGAAATAGGCAGTCGCGCCGGTCGTCCCGAGCACGCCCAGGAATTGTTGCGGCTCGGCGCCCAGATCGGGCAGCTTCATCGCTGTCCTCGCCGGAACTACGGCCTCGTCTCGCCAGCCCGCGAAATGCAGCACTCGGTCGCCTGGGGCGAAACCCTCTGCTTTGCTCTCCACAACTTCGCCGATTGCGCCGCCGTCCATGGGCTGGTCCAGCTGAAACGGCGGAACGTAGCTTTTCACATCGTTCATCCGTCCGCGCATATATGGATCGACCGAAAGCCACCGGTTCTTCACTCGGATCATGCCGTCGCCTAGAGAAGGAAGTTCGATCTCCCGAAGCTCGAAATTCTCGGGCGTGGGCGTGCCTTTCGGACGGCTCTTCAGGTGCCAGGCTCTGGCCATCAGTTTTTCTCCCGGGCCTTGCTGCTAGGAGCCATCGGCATGCATGGAAAGACCCGGCCGGGAAGGGGACGCCCCGGCCGGGTCCAGTAAAGCCTCCCACGGCGGAGGCTCAGCTCGCTATCGCATCAGCGATAGGTGCCCTCAAAGCTTCTGTTGAGGTTGCGCGGGCCCATCTCGCCCTGGTCCTCACGCTCGAACAGTGCACGGCCGCGGCTTTCGTCGCGCCAACGGTTGCGGGCCTCGTCGGCAGAACAATCAAGGATGACCTTGTCGCCCTCGATGCGGTCGATTTCCAAGCAGCTGAGCGAATGGTGCACTCCGCCGCTATCAGGGTCCGACTTGGTGAGGATGATGCGATCACCCGCGATTCGATCGACTGTGCCGACATGCTTGTCGTCGTTGCCGACCATTTCCATGTGCTCGCGAATGTGGCTCAGGAAGCCGCGCTTGTCGCGCCGCTTTTCGCGCCAGCTGGTGAAGTCGTTCTCGAAGCGCGACTGGTTCTCGCGACGGTAATCGTCATAGTCCCGGTCGAGATCGCTAATGTGCCGGTCGCGCCAGCTGCGGTAGTCCGGATCGAAGTCGCGGTCGTCTCCAAAGCGAGATCCGGCAAAGCTGGTGCGGCGAGCTTGGTCGCGTCCGTACGGCGTCTCTGAACGGCTGTAGTCACGGCTGTAATCGCCGACGCCGCGCTCTCCTGTGCCGTAGCCACCGACGGCGAAGAACTGGTCGGACTCATGGTTGGTGCCGCGCCCGTAATCGCCGGCCATCGGACGATAGCCCCGATCCGTGCCGCGGTTTCGATCGAGGTCGCGATCTTGGCTGAAGTTGCGGTTCCGGTCCCGGTCACCGATGTCGTTCCCATCGCGTGTGCTCCAAAGGTCCCGGCGCCAGCTACGGTTGTAGTCGCGATCGCTCGATCCACCGCGGTTGAATACTCCGCGATCATAATTGAAGTCGCTGTCCGAGCGGCCGCCTCCATAGAAAGTGCGATCGCGGTCGCGTCCATAATCATAGTCCCCGCTGCGCGCACTGGTTCGGTTGTGCTGCCACTCGCGGCTGTCGCCGCGCCAGTTGCGCTCATTGTCGCTCATCCGCGAATCTTGACGACGCCTCCGCTCGGCGTCGTCGTCGCCGAACCAGGAGGCGACTTCATCGCTCGCCCGATCCCAGAATCCGCGCTCATCGCGGCCGTGTCCGAAGCGGTCATCGGACCATCGCGATCGCTCGTCGCGATCAAAGCGGTCGTAAGCCATGTTTACTCCTTTGCTCAGCTGGAAAGCCCGGCGAAAATCCGGCCTTCAAAACCCACAATCGAAACGATCAGGGATCGACGGCCGTTCCTGTGAGGAGGCACGAAACGTCGCTGAAATCGGCGGGCCGAAAGTCTTGTGGGACAAGCGTTGCAAGGGGGGGAACAAGCCGCTAGGGGAGCCGCTCCCATACGGCCTGGACCCACCGGGCCGGCCGACCGGCTGGAGGCGCGGGGCTGTAGCTCAGATGGGAGAGCGCTGCAATCGCACTGCAGAGGTCAGGGGTTCGATTCCCCTCAGCTCCACCAGCCTTTTCAATGGGTTAGTCGGTCCCGGCCGGCGATAGTACGGAGAAAGTACGTAAATGTTTCTCGGTGTGCTGCTACGTCAGAAGCGGATGGGGCACCGCGACCGCGATCGCTTTGAAGACCAATTCGGCGATGCATTCACGAAAGCTGGGCGGCGGCGCAACTTCGCCCTGTTCGAACGCAGTGACCGTACTCCGGGCGAGGTCTCGTACATCATGCTGGTCGCTGGCGACACGCCAGCCGAAAAGCTCTCGCCTGGCGGCTGGGAAGATGCCGGTCCTCGGCCGCACAAATGGAGCCGCTTGGTTGGCCACCCTGACATTGCGT
>DATATH010000176.1:0-8650 GCA_036268895.1 Sphingomicrobium sp.
AAAGGTTAACGCGACTAGATTGGGCAAATGATCGGGGACGGGGACGAAGATGAAGTCCGTTTCGACTGGCGTCGAGGCGGAGCTGCAGCTGCCGGCCTGGTGGCCGCGCTTATCCTCGTCGTCATGGTTTTCATGGTCAAATTCGCGAACGACGCTCGAGAAAATGCCCTCGATGCCGAGCGCCACACCTACGAAGTGGCGCTGGTCGTTCGCAATGCCAGCGCCAACATCGCCCAATCCGAAGCTGCACTCGCGAGGTTCGTACTCGACGAAGATGTGAGACACAGCGGAAATATCTATGCGAGCGACTGGCAACTCGCGGGTTACCAGATCGACCAGCTCACCGAGCTCATGCAGGGGAGCCCCAACCAGCAGAGGCGGTTGACTGAGCTCAAAGGGCTCTACGCAAAGCGCGGAGCCGAACTTTCACTTGCCGCCCGGGCCGCGCTCGCAAAGCAGGGCGATGCTGGAATCCGCTATTTCTACCAGGCTGCAAGGGACGACGACCAGCATGTCAGTACCGGCCATCTCCTCAACAACAAGCTCGAGGAGATCATCAATGCCGAGCGCTCATCGATGCGCAACCGAATCGAACAGAGCGAATTCTTCTCCGACCAGGCCGACCAGTTCACCAATTATCTGAGCTGGCTCGGGGTGATCGTTGGCCTGGGTGCGATTTTCCTCGGAGTCGTCGCCGTCCAGGCGCTTCGGCAATACGCCCTCACGAGAAAGCAGGTCGAAACCGAATCCGACCGGGCCGAGGCGCTCGAGCTCGCTGTGCGCGAGCGCACCCAGGAGCTATGGGAAGCCAATCAGGCACTGAAGGCCGAAGGGGCCGAACGCGAAGCCGCCGAAGCCCAGCTCCGACAGGTGCAGAAGATGGAAGCGGTCGGCCAGCTGACCGGCGGCATCGCCCACGACTTCAACAACATGCTCGCAGTGGTGGTCGGCGGGATCGATCTCGCGCTGAGACGGCTCAACGGTCCGCGCCGAGAGGTCATGATGCATCTCAACAATGCGATGGAAGGAGCGACCAGAGCCGCCGCTTTGACCCGCCGGCTCCTCTCCTTTGCGAGATCGGAACCGCTGCTTCCCGAACGGGTCGATTCGACCGGGCTCATCGGCGGCATGTCTGATCTCCTCGACCGGACCCTGGGCGAGCGCATTCGTATCGAGGTCGATCTCGATCGCGATGCGTGGCCCATCTATGTCGACCCGCACCAGCTCGAGAATGCCATCGTCAACCTCGCTGTGAACGCACGCGACGCGATGGAAGGCGAAGGGCTGATGCGCGTCGCAACCGAGAATGTGCGCCTTTGCGCCAACCAGGTCGGCGACATCCGCGCCGGAGACTATATGAAGATCAGCGTCACCGACACGGGCTGCGGAATGCCTCCAGAAGTGCTCGAGCGCGCCTTCGAGCCCTTCTTCACGACCAAGCCCGTCGGCAAGGGCACCGGGCTCGGGCTCAGCCAGATTTTCGGCTTTGCCCACCAGTCCGGCGGCGAGGTCGGCATCGAAAGCCAGGTCGGACGCGGGACGACCGTCTCGATCTACCTGCCCCGCACCGAGAAAGCGGCCGAAGTCCGGATGCATCCGGCGGTTCGGCGCACCGCAGCAGCCGACGTCCACGTGCCAGGTGCCCGAATCCTTCTCGTCGAGGACGATCCGCGCGTTCGCTCCGCGACCGTCGATGCGCTCGAGGACCTCGATTATGAGCCGATCGCGTGCGGCAGCGGCGCTGAAGCGATCGAACAGTTCCGTTCGCAGGAGTTCGACCTCGTCATCAGCGACGTCATCATGCCCGAGATGACCGGCCCAGAGCTGATCAGACACCTGAAATCGACCTCGCCGCGCGATTTCGCAGTGCTGTTCGTGACGGGCTATGTCGGCGAAGGCGAGAGCGACGATCTTCGCCGCAACGAGCTCCTTCGCAAGCCTTTCACCGTCGGCGCGCTCGCGAGCGCGGTCGCCGCCGCCCTCGCGCGGAGCGCTAGCGAACCGCCCCGGACCTCAGCAGCCGGGGCAAAAGGGTAATCGCCGCGAGAAGCGGGTGGCGCAGCTGCCAAGGTTTGAGGCGGATGTCGGTGCCTGCGTGCCGATTGATCTTCCAGGCGATGTAGTCCGCCCCGTTTGCGAAGGTCAGGCTGGCCTTCGCCAGCCGGGCGAGAGAATAGAGCTTGCCGTGCCGCTGCTTGCTGCGCCACCAGCGAACGCCGTTCTTGACCCAATTTTCGGGCACCGGAGCGATCGATTTCGAGAAAAGCTCGTACCGCCTGGGATCGGCTTCGACTATCGCTGCCGGGCGGCCGGACCGCTCGGCGCGAAGCTCCGCTCCGAAGGTCAGTTCGAATGCCTGCTTCCACAGGTCCAGCGCCGCCGTATGCGGAGGAGCGACCGGAAGGGTCCAGCCAAGAAGGGTTGGCGCCGCCTCACTCACAGTTTCGATTGTCTGCTTTCTCGCAGCCCGGTTCGAGCTCCACACCAGCCGCGATGGCTGCGCAAAGCGCGCCGCGGTGGAAACATTTGATGCCCGCGGCGAGCATTCCCGGGCGAAGTCCTTCTCGCTCAGCACCGCATATTTGGACGCCAGCCCCTCGTGCTCGAAATAGAAGACGTTGGGAGGAATCAGGCGGTTCGCCGCTGCGAGCCAGTTTTTCTCATATGCCTCCCGGTAGTCCGAAACGATCAGGTAGAAGTCGAGCATGCATCCTTCGAGTTCGCGCTGGCGTAGGCACGATCCGTAAAACAGGACTGCCCTGCTGGCACCGTGGTGTCGTGCGGCAATTGCCGCTGCGATCGCAGCGACGCGCGGGTCGACAGGCGCACCCAGTTCTTCGGCAACGAGCTTTTCCAGCTCGGACATAAGAGTAGCGTTAGGCCGCGAGCTTCACGAACGACAGTGGATGCGCCGGCCGAAGGTGGATTGGATATCCCGGCTCCGCGCGAAAGGTCTCGCCATCGAGGATCAGGTGAGAGCTTTCGCCGCGGATCGTCACCTCGTCTACTTCCTCGAAATGGATGCCGCGCATCTTCTTGCCCTTGTAGCCGCCGGTCATCCCTGCTGCGAGGGCGCGAAGCAGCGTTCCTGCGTTCTCCTCGATCGCGACCACCTTCAGCGGCCCCCGCCCCTCGCCCCCGAAGGTCGAAGACAAGAGCAGCTTGTCGAGCGTCGTCACCGCGAGGAACGCGAACTTTCCCGAGATCCGATCGCGCATGGGCATGTCGAGCTCGGTCGGTTTGGGAGCCGCAGGAAGAAAGCTCGCCTTCAGCTTCAGGACGAGGCGCGCGATGCACGCCATCGCGGTCAGCGTGTGGCTGACGCTGTTGGGCAGCCCCAGGGGATAGATTTTGTGCCGGCAGAAGAGAATCGTCTCCGCGAGGCCCGCGCCGCCCAGGAACATGCCGATGACAGGCCGGTCTTCCACACCCGGACGGCGGAGCGCAAGAAGCTCGCGGGCAACCGTATATTTGCCGAGCCTGTCGGTGCGAGCCAGGCCGATCAGCTGCTCGAGTGTCTCGATAGGGTCGCCTCGCGCTCCGAGGTCGAGCGCAATGAGGTTCGTCTTGCCGCTGGGAAGTACGGCGACAGGCGGGGCTTCGCCCTCGAAATGGCCGCCGTTGTAGAGTTCGGTAAGGGTCGCCTGGACGGTCCCGTCGCCGCCGTTGATGACCAGCACCTTTGGCCGGACCCGGGCGATGATGCGCATCGCCTCGCCGATCTGGCTCGCTTCCTCAACCTCGTAATGGAAGACGTCGGGATGCGAATCGCAATATTCGCGGATGCGCGGTAGCTGGGCGATGTTCCCGGTCGACTTGGGGTTGGACAGGAGCGCGATGCGCGTCCTCTTGTGCCATGGGCCCGCGCAAATCGATGCCGGACACGGCTGTCCAGTCTGGACCGGCACTTCAGTCTCTGGCGGCACTTTCAACATGAATTCACCGGCGGGTCCGCTATAGGGCGACGAACGGACCGCGTGCCCAGGCTTGGGTACATTGGTCCGCCATGGAATCTCGGCTGCCTTTGCGGCCAAATGATGGTGGTGGGACGACCGAATTTGCCCGCGATTCTGCCCCGAGTTCGACTGATCGACTCCTATCTCGCGCGTTCGATCGCGGTGCCGCTCATCGGTTGCCTGATCCTCGCCGCGATGCTTCTGATCCTCGATAAGATGCTCCGACTGTTTCAATATGTCGTCGACGCCGGTGGGCCGGTCAGCGTCGTCTGGCGGATGCTCGCCAACCTCCTCCCCGAATATCTTTCGCTCGGGATTCCCATCGGCTTGATGCTCGGCATACTTCTCGCCTTCAGGAAACTCGCGCTGTCATCGGAACTCGACGCGCTTCGCGGGATCGGCATCAGCTACGGACGTCTGCTGCGCGTGCCCTATTGGTATGCGGTGCCGCTCGCGATCATCAATCTTCTGATCGTCGGCTATCTCCAGCCCTATACCGAATATCGTTACGAGGCCCTTCGCTTCGATCTCAATTCGGGCGCGCTCGGAGCGGCGATCAAGGTCGGCGAGTTCAACCAGCTCGGACGCCGCCTCACGCTACGCATCGAGAGCAGCGAGAAGAAAGGGACCCAGCTTCACGGCATCTTCGTCGAGACCGACGACGGCAAGGGGATGACCGCAGCCGCAACTGCGCAGAGCGGCCACTTCCTCTCGACCGACGATCCGGACACGATCCTGTTCCGGCTGACCAAGGGCCGCCTCGTCCAGCAATCGACAAAATTCTCGGCCCCGCGAACGCTCGCCTTCGAAACCTACGATCTTCCAGTCAGCCTTCCCGTCATCGACCAGTTCCGCCGCCGCGGCGGGACCGAGGCGGACGAGCTCTACCTGCACGAGCTTGTGCGCATCGGTTATGGCGGGGGCGCAACGAGCCATCACGTGAGGGTGGAAGCACAGGCGCATCTAAACTTTCGCCTGGCCGAGGTGCTGATGATGCTCATGCTGCCGCTGCTCGCGCTCTCGCTCGCCGTTCCCCCCAAGCGCAGCTCGTCGGGCCTCGGCATCTTCGTCGCGATCCTGGTCGTGGTCGCCTATCACAAGGTCAATCAATATGGCGAGCAGATGGGCGCGAACGGGAAGTTGAACCCGATTCTCTCCCTGGGCGTGCCGCTGATCCTGTTCGCGGTCCTGATCATTTGGATGTACCATGTGCTCGCCCATCGTCCTGGCGGGCAACCGATCGGAGCTCTCGAGCGCTTCTTCGCCAAGGTCGCAAGCCGCGCCCGCTCGATCCTCCCGAGCCGCAGGGAGCGCGCTGTCGAGGCATGATCAATCTCACCTTCTTCCCGTCTCGGCGCCTCGCATTCTACATGGTGAAGCTGTTCCTGACGCGCAGCTTTGCAGTCCTCTTCGCGCTCATCCTGGTATTGGAAACGCTCGACCTCCTCGGTGAAGCCGGCAAGATCCTGGCGGTTCCTGGGAACGGCGATGCGGCGCTGTGGCATTATGTTGTTCTGCGCGTTCCGCTGCTCGTCTCGCGCTTCCTTCCTTTCTCGGTGCTTCTTGGCACCCTGATCGCCTTTGTCGGATTGAACCAGAACAGCGAGGTCGTCGCGATGAAGGCGGCCGGCCTCTCGGCGCACCAGATCCTCGCCCCGCTCATCGTTGCCAGCATCGGCATCGCCGCGGCGCTCTTCGCGTTCAACGAGGGCGTGGTCGTCAACAGCGCAAGGCACGTCAACGCCTGGTCCGACAATTATTACAAGCCGATCCCGCCAACCAGCGGGATTCTCAGCAACGTGTGGCTCCTCAAGGGGGACGACCTCGTCCGAGCCGGGATCGTCTCGGGGCGTGGGTCTGGAATGGTTCTCCACCAGGTCAGCCTCTATGACCGGACGGGCGGCGTCCTGCAAAGAGTGATCAATGCCGACCAGGCAACGCCGGCGGGCGGCGGCTGGCTGCTCCAGCAGGTCCAGATCTACGATGCGAACATGAACGTCGTGCGTCACTCCGCGCAGATGGAGGCACTTGCCGGGGTCAGGCCCGATCAGTTCACGCTCGCCAAGGTCGACCCGACCGTTCTCGACTACTGGACCTTGAAGAAAAGGATCGCTGAGCTCGAGGCAGCAGGTCGTCCGACGGACGAAGCGCGCGCGGGACTCGCGCACAAGCTCTCGAGCCCCCTCTCGACTCTCCTGATGCCGCTGCTCGCAGCGATCGCGGCGTTCGGCCTCGCCCGCTCGGGCCAGCTGATGCTGCGCGCATCGTTGGGGATGGCTCTCGGCTTCGCTTATTTCGTCGCCGACAATTTCAGTCTCGCGATGGGAAATGCCGGTGCCTACTCGCCCCTCGTCGCCGCCTGGGCTCCTTTCGTTCTTTTCCTATTGATCGGCGAATCCGTGCTCATCCGGAGCGAAGAATAGCCGTGCGGCCGAGCCCTCCTTTAGGGGTTCACGGCAACGATGCGGACGGGTCCCAAGGGCGAGCACCGGCTGTTCGGGCAGGTCTCGCGAAACCAGAGCTCGCCGTTACCGACCATCGCGCCCTGGTCGCGAACGAAGAGGCTTTCGGGCCGCTGGCCAAGGACAGCCTGCCTGACTTTGGCGGTGAAGATCCGGTCGAAGTCGCGAATGATCGATTGACGTTCGCGATAGAGCTGGGTGCCGGACTCGAAATTTACCCGTAGTGGCAAGTCGACCAGTTTGATGACTGCTCGCCTGTCGTTCCTTCTGAACGCAGTCTGCAGCTTCGGAAGGAAGTGCTGATAGGCCTGACCCGCCAAGAGCAGCTTTCCTCTGCCTGGCGCTTCCAGCGCGGGACCGGAGATTCTCGATCCGGTTACGGCGAGATTGTCCGCCATGGGCTCACCGGTCGTCTTGTCAGCTCCTGAAATCGCCTGCGGTGGTGGTGGAGGTGGTGGCGGTGGAGCCGCTTCAACGATTGGGGCCGGAGGCGCCGGCGCCTCCGCGATGGCAGGCGGTGCGCTCGTGGGTGCGGGTTCCTCCGACGTCGCCACCCTCGGGGCACTCGGGGCCCCACCGAGCTTTCGCGTTGTGGTTGGCGACCGCTTTGCCGGCGCCGCCTGGGCGATCGGCCCGGGAACCGGCGCAGCGGGTCGGGACGCGGGCGCCGGGGGCTCCTTTTCGAACATCGCGGCCGGATGCGACGTGTTTTCATGCGTCGAGGGCCAAGTGCGAAGACCGATCAAGGCAACCGGGATTCCGATCACCACGAGTAGCATCGCCGACACCAGCACCGCCATTTGGGGACGGTGCCTACTGGCCCAGGACGTTTTGCGCTGCTCTCGCGCGGTCGAGTCCGCCTCTTCCACGCCGTCGAATTTGCGCAGAGCCGCAGCGATCGCGGCAGCGCGCCGCGCGGGATGCGGAGGCGGCGGTTCGGGCAGCCACGTCGACTGATCCTGTTCCACCGGCATTTATTGCGCCTCGTTCATCGGCACCTGAATAGCCGCAATCGCGTGCTGGTCGAAACAATCTGTAAGTGGCCGCCGGCGCCGGCACGGAGGATTGTGCGCCGGCGGCCTTCGGCATCATCGATCGAGCTTCGCCAGAGTCCTCGCACTTTTTGCTGCGCGGACCAGCTGAACGAACTCCGACCGGTAGCCGAAATCGTCTTTGCCTTTCGAGGCGCTCGCTATCTTGAGGACCTCGTCATAGCTCAGCGTGCCACTGTACTTGCCCCCGCGCAGAAGCTCGGCAAAACCGGCGACCGCACAGGCAAAGCGCGCGTCCTGAGGCGCCGCCGCGAAGCTGCCCACTTCCTCGTTTCGGTCGATGGGTGTCGAGATCAGCCGGCTCGTGGTCGACTTCGGCAACTTGTAACGAATCTTCACGAAACCAAATTCGCCGCTGTGGACGGCGCCCCCCGGCGAAGCCGAGTAGCGAAGATCGCCCATCGTTCTTGGTCCCCCGACCGGGACGATCTCGTAGAGAGCGGTGACGGTCTGATTCGAGCCCACGTCGCCGGCATCAACCTTGTCATTGTCGAAATCGTCGCGATTGAGCGCGCGCGTCTCGTAGCCGATCAGCCGATATTCGGCGACCGCCGCGGGATTGAACTCGACCTGGATCTTCACGTCCTTGGCGATCGGGAAGAGCGTAGAGCTCGCCTCGTCGACCAGCGTCTTGCGGGCCTCCGACAAAGTGTCGATGTAGGCGGCTGAGCCGTTCCCGTTCTGCGCAAGCACCTGCATCAGGGCATCATTGTAATTGCCCGTGCCGAAGCAGAGCACCGAGAGGAATACGCCCTTGTCGCGTTCGCGCTCGATATAGCCCTTGAGCTCTTCCTGGTCGGTGATGCCCACGTTGAAGTCGCCGTCGGTTGCAAGAATCACGCGGTTGACGCCGCCAGGATCCAAATTGGCCTCGGCGAGCGAATAGGCCTGGCGAATGCCCTCCGCTCCAGCGGTGCTTCCGCCCGCACCAAGAGACTCGATGACTGTCTCGATCTTCGCCTTCTCGCGAACCTTCGTCGGCTCGAGCGCAGTGCCCGCATAACCGGCATAAGTGACGATCGAGATCGTGTCGCTCGGCGCGAGCTCATCGAGAAGCAGCTCGAGCGACTGCTTCACCAGCGGCAGCTTGTTCGGCTCCTGCATCGATCCCGACGTGTCGATCAGGAAGACGAGATTGGCGCGCGGACGCGTCGAGTGATTGATCGAATAGCCCCGGATG
>DATATH010000177.1:0-14081 GCA_036268895.1 Sphingomicrobium sp.
GTAAATTTTCGAAAGCGATTCGATGCGGATGGCGGGCTCGTCCATGACGCGCCGCGGCATAGGGGCCCGGCCGAACTGCGACAAGCATTCAGGGTAAAGGCGCGCTTAACCCTAACCGCTAGAGTGATTTTCAGGTTAACCCAATATCGGCTGCGGCTCGATGCGCATTTCCTCAACCCTGCTTCTTCCGGCAATTTTGTGGTCCGCCGCCGCTCATGCGGCCGGAGCTGCAACTCAAAGTGCGGCGGGGCAGGTATCGATCCTCAGCCCCTTGAGCGTGCTCAAGAATGCCGACCTCGATTTTGGCAATTTGGTGGTGAGCGGAACTGGAACCGCAGTGATGGATCCGGTTGCCGGATCGCTGATGACTACAGGCGGTGTCACCAAGGCGGGGACTGCACATGCTGCGCAGTTCACCGGCACGGGCTCGAAGAATTCGGTGGTTCACATCCGCGTTCCGACCGCTCCGATCACGGTCACCCGCGTCGGCGGCACGGAGACGATGACCGTGTCGAACTTCACTCTCGATCAAGCAGCGAACCTCAAGGTCCCCGCGAGCGACATTTTCAATTTCGCGGTCGGCGCGACCCTGAACGTTGGAACGCTCCAGGCAGTGGGAACCTATACGGGAACCTTCCAGGTGACCGTACAATATCCCTGAGGGCGGCGCCCCAGCAAAACCTGCCAGTTAAGGTAAATATTGAATGAACCAAGCCCGTTGAACCGCTGGTGAGACGGCTCGGCGATACTTGCTCCTGACATGTGAAACCCAGGAGCTCGCCAGTGCATACCCGTAAACTCCTCATCGCGGCGGCAATTGCGGCAATTGCGGTACCCAGTCCCGCTCTTGCCGTTCCGTCGAACACAGCAAGCGCGGATGGCAAGGCGCTTCTCCTGATGCCGCTTACACTTACCAAGATCGACGACCTCGACTTCGGGACGATCATCTCGTCCAATTCATCGGGGACCGTGGCTCTCAATGCGACCTCGGGAGCGCGCACCTTTGCCGGCGGAGTGAGCGGAGTCCCAAGCGCTGCCGGGCATCACGCTTACTTCGGCGGGTCGGGCACCGGCGGCCAGCAGGTCGTCGTCGTTGTCGTTCCGCCTACCCAGCTCACCGACATCAACGGCGACACCATCGACGTCCTCGCGCTGACGCTCGACAATGGCGGGAACCCCATCCGGATGATCGACCCGACGGCGCGCAGCTTCTTCGTCGGAGTCGGCGGAATCCTCGACATTGCTGCCAATCAGCCGGACGGCGTTTATTCCGCGACATTCCAGGTCACGGCCAACTACCAGTGACCTTGTGAGCGGCGACGGGCGCGCTTAAGTGCCGCTCATGGCATCGCAAATTCCGCCGCCGGAAGTCATTCGAGTGAAGACAGTCCAGGTCGCCTGCGACGGTTCGGGGGAAATCTCGCCCGCACTCGGGCATCCGCGCGTCTATTTGCGGATCGAGCCGGACACAGGGTTCGTCGAGTGCGGCTATTGCGACCGTCGCTTCGTTCTCGAGGGGGGACCGGCGGATCGGTCTGCATGACTGCATTCGACCCTCGCGGACTTCTTTACCGTAATCTCGATCGGGATGCGGCGCTAAGGGTCGCCCACAAGCATCTTTCGACGCATGACGATGGCGAGCTTTACCTGCAATATGCCGCAAGCGAGGCCTTCGGCTTCGACGACGGACGGCTGAAGACGGCCGACTATCACAGCTCCTCCGGCTTCGGTTTAAGGGGCGTGAGTGGCGAGACCACCGCCTTTGCTCACGCCAACGAGATCAGCGAAGCGGCGATCGATCGCGCCGCTGCGACGCTGAAGCTGCTCGAGGGGCGAACCAGCTCCAGAGCATTGCCGCCGGTCCGCACGAACCAGTCGATGTATGGCGCCGAGGACCCGCTGAGCCTCGTCCCGTTCGCCCAGAAGGTTGCGCTGTGCCAACAGATCGATGCCGCCGCGCGCGCCCGCGACCCGCGGGTTGTGCAGGTCAGCGTCAGCCTTGCGGCGAGCTGGAGCGTGATCGACATCGTGCGCGCCGACGGCTTTGTAGCTTCCGACGTTCGGCCACTGGTCCGGCTCGGGGTGCAGATCGTCGCCGAAGAGAATGGGCGGCGCGAGACTGGCCATCACGGCCTTGGCGGCCGCTATCTCTACGGACGCCTGTTTGACGAGGCGCAATGGAACCGGGCGATCGACATTGCGCTCGCCCAGGCGCTGATGAACCTTGGGTCCGTTGCAGCGCCCGCTGGCGAAATGCCCGTCGTACTCGGCCCGGGCTGGCCCGGAGTGCTGCTTCACGAGGCCGTCGGCCATGGGCTCGAAGGCGATTTCAACCGGAAGGGCACGTCGGCCTTCTCGGGCCGGATCGGCGAGCGCGTCGCCGCTCCAGGAGTGACCGTCGTCGACGACGGGTCGATCGACCAGCGACGCGGCTCGCTGACCATCGACGATGAGGGCACTCCGACCCGCCGGACCTGCCTGATCGAGGACGGAATCCTCAAGGGTTATCTCCAGGATCGTCTCAATGCACGGCTGATGGGCATGGAACCGACCGGCAACGGACGCCGCGAAAGCTTCGCCCACGCGCCAATGCCGCGAATGACCAACACGTTCATGCTCGCCGGCAATGATGATCCAGGCGAGCTGGTGGAGCGCGTGAGGGACGGCATTTATGCAAAGAGCTTCGGCGGCGGACAGGTCGACATCACCAGTGGGAAGTTCGTCTTTTCGTGCACGGAAGCCTATCGAATCCGCCGCGGCAAGATCGCCGAGCCGCTGAAGGGAGCGACACTCATCGGCGATGGTCCGACAGTGCTGACCCGAGTGAGCGGCATCGGGAACGACCTCGCGCTCGACGAGGGGGTTGGAGTGTGCGGCAAAGCGGGCCAGAGCGTTCCAGCGGGCGTCGGCCAGCCGACCCTTCTGATCGACGGCCTCACGGTCGGAGGCACCGCGGCTTGAACCCGGACTGGGGCGCCGAGGTCGTCAAATTCTGGTTCGGCCTCAAGCCCGAACAATGGTGGGGCGGCGGAGCCGAGCTCGATCATCGGATCAGACAGGACTTTTTCAAACTGTGGAGCGAGAAGCGGCAGCTTCCTGTCGGCGTCTTCCTCACCGATCCTCTGACGGCGCTCGCCGCGGTGATCCTGTTCGACCAGTTCCCGCGCAACATGTTTCGAGGCCGCGCCGACGCCTATTCGACCGACCCGCTCGCGCTTGGGGTTGCGAAGGAGGCGGTGACGCAGGACCTCGATGAAGAGCTTGCGCCGATGGAGCGCAAGTTCCTCTATATGCCATTCCAGCACAGCGAGAATCTGGACGACCAGAATCGAGGCGTTCTGCTCTTCACCGAGCTCGGCGATGATCGCCAGCTCGTCTACGCCAGGCACCACCATGACGTCATCGAGCGCTTCGGCCGATTTCCGCACCGCAATTCCATCCTCGGGCGTGCCTCTCGGCCCGAAGAAATCGCCGCCGGTGCGGACAAGCCCTGGTGAGCGATCTTGCCGAGGCTAAGCGCTTCAACCGCCCGATCGAGGCTGAGCTTTGCCGAATGTACCTCGAAAGCCATGGCGTTCGGGCGCTGGTCTTCGATGCTCAGAGCTACACCTATGCCGAAGGAGCGCTGGTCGGGGTCCGAGTGATGGTGCTCGACGAAGATCTTGGCGAAGCCCGGCGCGTGCTTCGCGACTACGAGCCCTAGAGGAGGTGAGCGATCGGGCCCGGATCGAAGCCGGCGTCGATCAGCCGCTGCACAATGTCATGGCTAGGAGCGCCCTCCTCGCGCTGGGCGACCGCGAGCGCTAGCGCGGAGCGAGTACCCGACCGGCAGAAAGCAAGCAGCTTGCCGCCTTCGGCCGCGCGCAGCGCTTTTTGCATTTCTTCTACGTCGGCCGGGCCAATGCCCCGAATGATTGGGACGAAGCGATAATCGATCCCGGCCTTGAAAGCCGCTTCCTCGATGTCCGATGCGAGCGGCTGGCCGGTCTGCTCGCCGTCGGGCCGATTGTTGATGAGGATTGTCACTCCCTGTTCCGCCAGCGCGGCGACCTCGTGGGGAGCGATCTGACTGCTCACCAAAGTTCGTTCGTCGAGCTGGCGGATCACGGCTCAGCGACCCCGCTCGCCTCTCTGCGGCGCAGGCGTCGAGGCTGGCGGCGGCGGAGGAGCCGGCGCGGATGGAGTGACAGTCGTCGGGCCCGCGCCCGTGGCCGGTAGACCATAATATTCGAGATAGGGCCGAATATCCGGATCATGGCCGGTGAACGCGCGGTACATCTCGCCATAGTCGAGGGTGTTTCCGCGCGAGAGCACCATGTCTCGGAAGCGCTGCCCATTGGCGCGCGTCAAGCCGCCATGGCTCTCGAACCAGGCGAACGCGTCCTGAGCGAGCATCCGGGTCCACGGATAGGCGTAATAGCCTGCCGCATAGCCGTTGCTCCAGATGTGAAGGAAGTAGCTCGAGCGATAGCGTGGCGGCACGTCCGCTGTGTCGAAGCCACTGTTCGCGAGCGCCTTGGCCTCGAACTGGTCAACGTCCTGCCTTGGGGCATCGGCAGATAGCGAATGCCAGTCGAGATCGAGCCGCGCAGCCTCCAGAACCTCGCCATTGTCATAGCCCTGATTGAAGGTGCGCGAGCGCTTGATTTTGTCGATCAGGTCCTGCGGGAGCGGCGCTGCTGTCTGATAGTGCACCGCGTAATGGCCAAGAACCTTGGGGTCGAGCGCCCAATTTTCGTTGAATTGTGATGGAAACTCGACGAAGTCGCGAGCGACGCTGGTTCCCGAGAGTGTCGGATAGGTCTGCGCCGCGAACAGGCCGTGGAGCGCGTGGCCGAACTCGTGGAACATGGTCGTCACATCATCGAAGCTGATCAGTGCCGGCTGCCCCGGCGCCGGCTTGGTGAAGTTCGCGACATTGTAGATGACCGGCTTCGTACCGCGCAGGTACGACTGGTTGACAAGGTTACTCATCCAGGCGCCGCCGGACTTGTTGTCGCGCTTCCAATAATCGAAATACATGAGGCCGAGCGGCTTTCCGTCCGCGTCGAACACCTCATAGGTCATCATGTCGGGATTCCAGGTCGGCAGGTCGTGCCGTTCCTTGAACGTGATCCCGTAAAGCTGGTTGGCGGCATAGAAGACGCCGTCGGTCAACACCTTATGAATCTCGAAATAGGGCTTCAGTTCGTCCTGGTTGAGGTCGTAGCGCTGCTTCCGGATCTGCTCGGCATAGAAGTTCCAGTCAGCCGCGGTCGGCTGGAAGTTCGCGCCCTGGGACCTGGCGAGAGCAACGATGTCGCTCCACTCCTGCTTCTCCTTGGCGGCGGTCGGCGCGGCAAGCCGGTCGAGGAAGCTGAGCGCCGTCTCGCGGTTCTTCGCCATCTGGTCATAGAGTGCGTAGTCCGCATAGTCCGGGTAGCCGAGAAGGGCTGCCTTCCTGGCCCGAAGCTGCGCGATCTCGGTGATGATGTTGCGCGTATCGTTGGCATCGCCATGTTCCGCGCGATTGAGGCTCGCGTCCATCAGCCGCTGGCGGGTCGCATGGCTGGTGAGGTCCGACAGCGCCGGCTGCTGGGTCGTGTTCTGAAGCGGGATCACATAGCCGCTGAGCTTCCTGTTCTTCGCATCCTCCTGCGCTGCGGCGAGCTGCTGGGGCGAAAGGCCCGCGAGCGCGGATGGATCGTCGACGTGAAGCGCGCCCGCCTTGGCCGCAGCGAGAAGCTTCTGGCTAAACTCGGTCTGGAGCGAACTAAGCCGCTCGTTCATCGCCTTGAGCTGGGCCTGCTGCGCCGAAGGGAGCTGCGCACCCGAGTGGACGAACTGCTTGTAATAGACATCGAGCAGCTTCGCCTGCTCGCGATCGAGGTTCAGGCTGGCCTGGTGATCGTGAAGATATTTGAAGCGCTGGAAAAGCTTCGGGTTGAGATAGATGAAGTCATAATGGGCGGCGAGCAAAGGCGAAGTCTTGGTGTCCGTCGCCTGGAGCGTGTCGTTTGTATTGGCGCCATTGACCGCCGAAAAGGCAAGTTCCGCGCGCTCGAGCAGGAGTCCCGAGCGCTCCATCGCAACCACCGTGTTAGCGAAGGTCGGCGGCGCGGGGTTATTGGCGATTGTCATAACCTCGCGTTTCTGCTGCACCATTCCGGCCAGGAGCGCGGGCAGATAGTCGCTGTCCTTGATCTTGGAGAAATCCGGCGCCTGAAACGGCAAGGTGCTTGGATTTGCGAACGGATTGGACGCGGCGAGCGTCGCCGAAGCTGCCGCTTTGGGTTTGGCTGCGGCAGCAGGCGCAGGTTGGCCGATGGTGACCATTGCCACTGATGCGGACGCAAGCAGAAGTTTGCGGATCATATCTCTCCCCAAGAATTCAAGTGCTTAGCCTAGTAAGCGGAGGCGCTTGCGCCGAGCTTGATAGGCTCAGTTGCAATCGACAGCTACGATCATTCCGTCCCCATAGCCTTCTCGCAGGCGTCGGCCAACGCCGTTCGGGTTCGCTGGGTAGCGCAGCGGACTTGGGGCCGCTAGCGTCGCCGATATGGTGCTCGATTTGCGTCTCGGTCGCCGCGCGATGCTCGGCTTCGGCTCGGCCTTCCTCGCCGCGGCCGCCGCGCCCCGGGCGCCAGGCCGGGCATATAGCTGGCATGCCCTTGGCGAAGATGTTCGAAATGAGATGCGGTGGGCCTGGCGCGAATATCGCAAGCATGCCTGGGGCAAGGATCAGATCAAGCCGATCAGCGGCGGCTTCGAAAGCTTCCCGCTCAAGAACCATCATCTTGGACTCTCGCTGATCGAGGCGCTCGACACCCTCTGGGTGATGGGACTCGACGATGAATTCCGGGCGGGTGTCGAATGGGTGAAGCACGAGCTCGATTTCGACGTCGACGGCGAGGTCTCGGTTTTCGAGACCTCGATCCGGCTTGTCGGAGGACTGCTATCGGCGTTTCATGCATGCGGCGATCCGGTGCTGCTCGCCAAGGCGCGCGACTGCGCCGACCGGCTGCTGCCAAGTTTTGCGGCATCTCCGATCGGGATCCCGCACCGCTTCGTCAATCTTCGCACGGGCGCGCTGCGCGGGGTTGAGACAAATCCCGCCGAGACCGGCACCTTCATTCCCGAGTTCGGATTCTTGAGCCGGGCGACGGGAGACGACCGTTATAGAAAAGCCGCCAAGCGAGCGCTCATTTCGATGTTCGAGCGTCGCTCGAAGATCGGCCTTCTCGCCGACAGCATCGATTGCATGACGGGGGAGTGGAAAAGCCGGCGGGCAACGATCGGGCCGCCCTCGGACAGCTATTACGAATATCTGTGGGATGGCTGGGATCTCCTCGGGGACCGCGACTGCCTTGCGATGTATCGAACGTGCACCGCGGCGATCCTCAGGCACCAGCCGCAGAGGATCGGCGGCAGCCTGTGGTTCGTCGACGTCGATTTCGAGACTGGCAAGCGCATCAACTGGGATCAGGACGAGCTCGCCTCATTCTACGGGGGACTTCTTGGGCAGGGCGGAGCGATGCGCGAGGGAGCTGCTTATACTCGCGCGTGGGCCGACGTTCAGATGCGCTACGGTGTCCTTCCCGAGGAGATCGACGCCTCGACCCTCAAGGCGACCAGCCTCACCAATTCGCTGAGACCGGAACTGGCCGATGCCGCTCTCAACTTGTGGCTACTGGACCGCCGCGAGGAATGGCGGATCGTCGCGCGAGACCATTATCTGGCGATGAAGCGCTGGAACAAGGCGCGCTACGGCTATGCGACGCTCGCCGATGTCACAGCCACTCCAAAGCTTCAGAGCGACCATTGCCCGGGCTATTGGTGGACCGAGCAGATGAAATATTACTATCTGATTTTCTCCGACACGCCTCGGTTCGACTATCGGAGGAATTACCTCAGCACCGAAGGCAATGTGCTGCGCGGCTTCCGCCGCTAGGGGCGCCGACTATTCGGCCGCCTCGGCGGTTTCTTCCGCAAGCCGCTCGGCGGCCTGCCGGTACCAGAGGTCGGCATAGAGCCCGCCCTTGTCCAGCAGCTCTTCATGGGTTCCGCGCTCGGTAACCCGGCCATTATCGAGCACCGCGATCTGGTCGGCATCGACAATGGTCGAAAGCCGGTGTGCGATCATGATCGTCGTTCTGCTCCTCGCGACTCGGTCGAGGGTCTTCAGGATCTCCTCTTCGGTGCGGCTGTCGAGCGCGCTTGTCGCCTCGTCGAGGACCAGGATCGGCGGATCCTTAAGAAGGGTTCGGGCAATGGCTACCCGCTGCTTCTCGCCGCCCGAGAGTTTCAGTCCGCGCTCTCCGACCATCGAGCCATAGCCGTCCGGGAGTGCGGCTATGAAGCGATCGATCGCTGCTCCGCGGGCCGCGTCCTCGATCTGCTCCTGGCTGCTTTCGTCACGCCCGTAGCCGATGTTGTACCCGATGGTGTCGTTGAAGAGCACAGTATCCTGGGGAACGATTCCGATCGCTGCTCGAAGGCTCTTCTGGGCGACATCGGCAATGTCCTTGCCGTCGATCAGGACGCGCCCGGAGGTCGGATCGTAAAAGCGATAGAGCAATCGAGCGATGGTCGACTTGCCTGCGCCGGATGGACCAACGATTGCGCAGCTCGTCCCTGCGGGAATATCGAGATCGAGACCCTTGAGGATCTTCCGCTCGGGATCGTAGCCGAAATGGACGTCTTGGAAGCGGACGTTGCCGCTCGAAACATGGAGCGCTGCCGCATTCGGACGGTCGGTGACTTCGGCGGGCGTGTCGACGAGCTTCCACATGGCTTCCATGTCGATCAGTCCCTGCCGTATCGTCCGGTAGACCCAGCCGAGCATGTCGAGCGGACGGAAGAGCTGGAGGAGCATGGTGTTGACGAAGACGACGTCGCCCGGAGTGAAGCGCCCGCGGCTCCAGCCCCAAACCGTGTAGATCATCGCGACCGCCATCATCAGGTTGGTGATGAAGGCCTGGCCGATGTTCAGCCAGGCAAGTGAGACTTCGTTGCGGACCGTGGCTCGCGCGAAAGCGCCGATTGCCTCGTCGTAGCGCCTCGTCTCGCGTTCCTCCGCATTGAAATACTTCACCGTCTCATAGTTCAGGAGCGAGTCGACCGCTCGCCCGATCGCCTCGTTGTCGACATCGTTCAAATGACGCTGAAGATCGGCGCGCCATTCGGTCACCCGGCGGGTGAAAATGATGTAGATCGCCATCATCGCCAGCGTCGCGGCGACGAGGCCCGGCCCGAATTTCACGAAGAAGATGATGCAGGCGGCCGTCAGCTCGATCAGCGTCGGACCGATGTTGAACAGAAGGAAATAGAGCATCATGTCGATACTCTTGGTCCCGCGCTCGACGATCTTTGTCAGTGAGCCGGTGCGGCGCTCGAGGTGAAACCGAAGCGAGAGGTCGTGGACGTGGCGAAAGACTGTCCCGGCGAGCCTACGTGCGGCATCCTGTCCCACCTTCTCGAATAGAGCGTTACGAAGGTTGTCGGAGAGAACGCCGGCAAAGCGCGCGGTCGCATAAGCGGCGACCAGGGCGGCAACCATCGCAAGGCCGACGCGAGGTCCGGACATCCGGTCGATTACCGCCTTATAGGCAAAAGGCATCAAGAGAACTGCAGCCTTGCCCGCGAGCACCAGGACCATTGCAGCGATCACTCGAAGCTTGAGCTCGAGCTGCCCCTTGGGCCAGAGCATCGGAAGGAAGCGCCACAGGGCTCCAAAGCCGCTGCTCCCCGTTCTCTTCTGCTGCTGGATCCCTTCCGAGGCCATCGGGTGAAGGTAGGTGCGCTGCGCCCGGACAGCAAACAAAGGGGCAATGTTGCTGGTAACTCCCCTCGAAATCAACGGTTAAAACAACATCTTAGGGGGATGGCGATTGGGATCCGCTTAGTTCGAAATCGCAATCCTGGGATGCGCCGACGGCGTGCACGGCCGCGACCGCCGCGGCATTGGTCGAGAACAGCGAGTTCGACTTCCCGACGCTCGTCGCGAGCTATCGGCCGCTACGGATGAGGCACGCGGATCTGGAGCGGAACGGTGCTGGCAAACGCCGCCTCGGCTGACCGCCGCGACGAACGCCGGAACCGGCAGCGAGCCATGGCGGTTCGGGGAAGGTGACGATGAAAAGGACACCATCATCCAGGCGCTCGGCTAAGCCCTCGGCAAGAAATTCGCACGGCCGCCCGATAATCAAGCCGGGCAGCACACAGCTCAATCAGGCGACAACCGACGAATTCGAGCGTGAGGACATGGGAATCGCGCCGAAGGAGTAGCTGAAATGAAGGACACTGCAGATGTCATGGAACCGATGGTCCACCAGGATCAGGAGCCAGGACATGAGAGCCGGCTCGAACCCAAGCCAGACTGGGAGCCCCGCTATCCTGGATCCGGCCGGCTGAAGGAAAAGGTCGCGCTAATCACCGGCGCGGACAGCGGAATTGGCCGGGGAGTTGCGGCATTGTTCGCCCGCGAAGGCGCCGACATCGCGATCGTCTATCTGTGCGAAGACGATGACGCGAAGAAGACCAAGGCGATCGTTGAGAAAGAGGGGCGTCGGGCGATCACGATAGCTGGCGATATTGGCGACAAGCAATTTTGCGAGCGGGCGGTCAATGAGACTCTCGAAAAGCTGGGAAAGCTCGATATCCTGGTCAACAATGCCGGCGAGCAGCATCCGGACAAGGATGTCACCGATATCGACGAGCACCAGCTGCGGCGCACCTTCCAGAGCAATGTCTTTGGAATGTTCTTCATGACGCAGGCAGCCCGGCCTAGCCTCAAGAAAGGTTCGGCGATCATCAACACCACCTCGGAGACGGCCTATAAAGGATCCGCCGGGCTTCTCGATTATAGCTCGACCAAGGGCGCGATCGTGGGATTCACCCGCTCGCTCGCCAAGAATCTGGTTAAGGACGGGATTCGAGTGAACGCCGTCGCCCCGGGCCCCATCTGGACTCCCCTCAATCCGTCCGGCGGAATGCCGAAGGACGAACTTAAGGAGTTCGGGAAAGATACGCCGATGGGGCGTCCCGGACAACCGAACGAGGTCGCTCCATCGTTCCTGTTCCTTGCCTGCGAGGATGCCAGCTACATGACGGGGCAGGTCCTCCACCCCGATGGCGGCAACACGACCTCAAGCTGACTTCAAAATCGGGCCAAATGCCCGGTTACAGCCGCTACAAGTGTAGCGTCTGTCCGTTTCCGGACAGTCGCCCGAACGGTTTTCGACCGCGATGGTGGTGAAAATCGCCAACTAGCGGTGAGTTGCGCAGCTCGCCCCTGCGATGTGAGCGGTTCCAGCACTGAAAAATAAGTCGTTTTCTCAATTGGCACGCCCCGTGCATTGATCAGGGCACGGGCCCCGATGGCGGGTCCGATGAAAAAAAGGGGTTACCAATGTTCACTTCGTTCGTATCCGTCCGCCAGACCGCGACCGTTTTTGCCGGTGCGTTCATTTCGGCGCTTCTCCTCGTTTCGGCCGCCACTTCGCTGCCGATCGCCTGACACCGTTCGCAATTTGAAGGACCATCAAATGAATGGACGCTTCCTGATCAACCGCGGCGACGCAAAGCTCATGGGCGTCGCCGCCGGTCTCGCCGACTACACCGGTGTCGACCCGACGATCATCCGGCTGGGATTCATCGCGGCAACCTTGCTGACCGGTCCCGTCATGATCCTCTTCTACGTTCTTGCAGGGCTGCTGGCGCCTGCCCAATAGGTGCCAGCTTCTCTTTCCCTGAAACGGGCTCACGTCCATCATGCCCGAGTGAACGATCCTTACAACCTCCAGCGCTTCATCGACGCCCAGCGGGATATTTACGAAACTGCGCTTGGAGAGCTCCAGTCCGGAGCCAAGCAGAGCCACTGGATGTGGTTCATTTTCCCCCAGCTTTCCGGCCTCGGGCACAGCCCCACCGCCAAATTCTTCGCGATTCGTTCGGCCGCGGAGGGTCGCGCCTACCTTGACCATCCGCTCCTTGGCCGAAGGCTTCGCGAATGCGTGGAAGCGGTGCTTCCCTGGTCGGCCAGCCGAAGCGCTGAACAGATTTTCGGCGAAATCGATTCGATGAAGCTGAGGTCGAGCCTCACTTTGTTCGCCCGGCTCGAGCCCGAAGCGATCTTTGCTTCTGGCCTTTGCGCGCTCTTCGATTCTGTCCCTGATGAAACCACCCTCGCGCTTTTGAACGCCGGCCGGTAAGGAGGCCACTCACAGGGTCTTAGGATTAAAGGGAGACCGCCATGCGTAAGCTTCTGTTCGCGCTCGCCGCAGCCAGCCTGGTCGCGGCACCTGCAACCGCCGCCCTTAAGGTCGGCGACAAGGCGCCGGACTTCACCACCACGGGAGCAGTCGGCGGCAAGGAGTTCAAGCTTCACCTCAAGGACCAGCTGAAAAAGGGGCCGGTCGTCCTCTACTTCTTCCCCAAGGCATTCACGAGCGGCTGCACGGCCGAGGCGCATGCGTTCAGCTCGTCTATTGGTGAATTCAGGAAAGCCGGAGCGCAGGTCATCGGAATGTCCGGCGACGATCTCAAGACGCTTCACGATTTTTCGACCAAGGAATGCCGCAGCGCCTTCCCGGTCGCGACCGCCACTCCCGACGTGCAGAAGGAGTATGACGTGGCCTGGGCCGCACATCCCGGGATTACAACGCGCACCTCGTACGTCATCGACAAGAGCGGCAAGATCGTGATGGTCCACGACGATCTGGATTTCAGCCAGCACGTGTCCAAGACCCTCGCCGCAGTCGAGGCTCTCAAACATTAGTTCATGCTGACTCCATCGGCCGGACAGGGTCGAGCGCTAACCCTTTCGTGCCCGCGACCGAGCGGGCACGAGAAAAAGGGAAAGCGTATGAAAACCAGCACAGCGATCATGATCGGCTCGGCGCTCGTCGCGCTCGCCGCATGCAACAAGAACAGCCCTCAGAACAACGCCGCGTCGCAGATCGAGGCGAATGCCGAGAACCATGCCGAGAATGTGACTGCAGCAGCGAACAACGAGGCCGCGAATATCGTGAACTCGGCACAGAACGAGGCGTCCGCGGTGAAGAACGCAGGCGAGAACAAGGCTGAGGCCATCAAGAACGCCGGCGAGAACAAGGCCGAAGCGGTGAAGAATTCCTTGTCCAACACGTCCGAGAACAAGTCCAAATAGTTGGGAGCTTTAATGTGCAAGGGGCGCCGGCGGCGCCGGCGCCCCCTTGCGTCACAGGAGCCAAGCGGTTTTGCGGCTTCCTTATCGACGAGCTGAAAGGACTTTGCCGTCAGGATCGTAGAGGAAGGCCAAAGCTCTTCTTTAATGGGAGACCGCGAAAAAATTCGTCGCCGCCGGCCCAAAGGTTTCATCATTGGCGGCTCGTCATAGTCGATCCTCATGAGGCCGGCCCGCCTCTCGCCCTTTTCGGTAGCGAAATGGTTGCGGCCGCCGCCGCCGCCTTCGGCCCAATTGCGAACTTCGTCATGATCGGTCGTTCGTCCTTGCGGTAGACATCGGCTTCTCCCTTCGGCGCAGGTCAGAATTTCCAAAGGCAGATGATCAAGAAGGAGCGCACTTCAGGCTGTGACGGAACCGTCCGGAATTCAGTGTTGGGAACGTTATTGCTGCTCATTCGCTTTCCCGCCGCCCGACAAATCGAGGGGAATGACATGAAAGTAGGACCGGTCCTCACCGCAGCCGCGATCGCGGCGCTGACTGCCTGCAACCACAATAATGCGAACAATGCCGCTGCAACGAACGTGGCAACGAACGCGGCGACCAATCTCAACGCCGCAGCGACGATGAACGCCACGGAAATGAACGCGACAGATCTCAACGCGACGACAAACAGCGGAGTCACCGACGTCAACGCGACCGGCAATACGGCAGCGAACGCTACGTCGAATTATTGACCGGCCAGGAGCTCGCGCCGGAAGCGAGGGCGCCAGCAGGCGCCCCCTCGGCGCGCGCGCTATTGCTCGGGGACCTTTGCCATTTCCCGGAGCATTTTGTCGCGGATCTCGTGCCTTTGGACATCGGCAATTACGTCGCTGCGTGTACCGGACAGCGCCTTCAAGAAGGCGAGATCCCACCAGGTGAGGCTCTGCGGTGC
>DATATH010000178.1:0-8369 GCA_036268895.1 Sphingomicrobium sp.
GGCTCAGTCATTGCAGTCGGCAGCCCAAGAAGTCCCCTGGAGTTGATCACCGCCATCAAGACCACGCTCGAAACATCGTCCGTGCCGTTCCTCTTTGCCCCCCTCGAGGGGCCGCCAGCCTATCCGGCAATGGTCGAAGGAGCGGACGAAATCTATGTGACGGCGGACAGCGTTGCGATGGTTGCGGACGCGGTTTTGACCCGAAAGCCTGTCGGGATCCTCCCGATCGCAAAGAGCCGGCTTGGCACAATGGTGATGGCAGTCGCCGATCGACTGCGTCCAGGAAGACGGCTGTTCCCGCGCGACCTGCGCTTCTTCTGGGCGTCGCTTGAAGAACATGGTTTCGGCGGCACGCTCGACAATCCACGGACGAGCGACCCGCCCGATTTCACAGCCGAGACTGCAAGGCTGGTCAGGCGGCTCTTTGAGCTGCCTCCCGAGCCGGCCAGAGCTGCCCGCGATAGCGCTCGATGAGAGCTTCCGAATCGGGCCTGACGTGGCCGAGGCGGACCTCGTTCGCGACCTGCTCCCTTGAAACCGCGCCCCGCTCGAGCGCCTCCGCCAGAAGCGCGTAGAAATAGGCTTCCTGCCGCCGGTCCGGATGACGCGTGTATTTGGGTGCGAGCTTACGCACGATCGGAAGCGCGAAGTTGAGAAGCCCTCGCTCCTTGAACGTGAAATCGATCGGCAATCCGGTCTTCCACGGCTGCGTCCGGCGCTTCGTATTGTGAAGCAGCTTGGTGCCGGGAGTCAGGTGGTCGAAATCGTTCCATTCGGGTTCGAGCAGGCCAATCGTATCGACATCCTCGATTCCGAGGTTGATCCAGTCGAGATAGTCAATCTCATGAGCCCATAAGGCTTTCAGATCCTCAGCCAGCCGCCAATGCTTCAGTCTGGCGCAATCCAGCAGCATTACCGAGGTCGCAAGCGGATCTGTGTTCTTGTGATAGCCGGGGCGGGGCGTGCACCAGATGGCCTTCCCCTCAAGGTCGCGGTTGAAGAGCTCGGCAACGTCTCCGACGGCAAAGACATCCGGGTCGGTGACCACAGCCAGACCGTTGTAATCGAGGAGTTCAGGAACAGCGAAGCGCAGCGGCGTGAAGGACTGGAGATCGTCCCCATCCCACTCACGGACGTGACCGCCGCGCACCAGCGAACGGCCATGCTCCTGAAGCTCGGGGAATTCGCTCGCGTTGACGATCCTCACCCCGAATGAATCGGGCGTTCGGCTGTTGCGGCGGAAACTGTGCGCCGAAACCAGTGCGCCCAGCATCTGCTTATCATTGGTGTGGATAACGACCGTCGGCTTCATCACGAGCTTCATCTAGACGGCGAATAAAGCGGCGCAAAGGCTCAGCGCGCTCCCTCCAGGCTCTGGACTCGAAACATTGCGAGCGCTGCGAGCACCATGACGAGCGCAGCCGCAAGCATCGTCCAGATCGGCTGGTCGGGAAAGAAGGCCTTCATGATCGTTCCCATAACCGTTGCGACGAGCAGCTGCGGGACGACGATGAAGATATTGAAAAGGCCCATGTAGATGCCGAGTTTTCTCTGTGGAAGGCTGCCTGCGAGGATCGCATAGGGCATGGCGAGGATCGAGGCCCAGGCGATGCCGATCCCGATTTCCGAGAGAACGAGCACCTTGGGATCCCTGATCACGAAGAAACTTGCATAGCCGGCCGCTCCGCACAGCAGGCATAATATGTGGGTCCTCGCCTTGCCGATCGAGCGCGCGAGCCAAGGCAGGAGCGCAAGGGCGGCGACCGCGGCCACGCCGTTGTAGACGGCGAAGAGCACGCCCACCCAGTTTCCAGCGTCCTGGTATCCGGCGCTCGCGGGGTCGGGCGACATGTAGAAATTGCGGGCGACCACCGGGGTCGTGTTGATCCACATGATGAAAAGGGCCGACCAACTGAAGAACTGGGCCAGTGCCAGCCGCTTCATGATCGGTGGCATTCCCGAAAAGTCGCCGACGATGTTGGCGAGTATGTTGGTGTAGTTCCCGGACTTCGCGAGCCGGATCGCGATGATGGTTGCAATGCCATAAGCGATGAGCAGGCCGCCGAGCACGTACATCTCTTTTTCAAGATGCCACTCGAGAACTCCGAGGACGACGGCGACCCCGGCAGCGATCCACACCAGGCTCGATCCCAAGCTTCGGGCTGCAAGCGCGGCCAGCGTCTCGTCGCTCTCGGGATGTTCGGCGCTTTCGCCGAACTGAAGCAGTTCCTCGGGCGAATATTCCCGGGTCGTCAACACGGTCCAGAGGACCGCGAGGAACAAGGCGGCGCCCCCGAACCAGAAGCTGTATCGGACGGTATCCGGAATAGCGCCCCGGGCGGCAACGTTCGATGCACCTTCCTGGTCCAATAGCCAGGGGAAGATCGAACCAACGACAGCGCCTGCTCCAATGAACGCCGTCTGCACGGCATAGCCGGCCGTATGCTGGTCCTTCCGAAGCACGTCGCCGACAAAGGCTCGGAACGGCTCCATCGAGATATTGAGGCTCGCATCGAGCATCCACAGCAATATTGCTGCCATGAAGAGCGACGAGGAGAGCGGCATGAGGACAAGGGACAGTGCAGCCAGAACTGCTCCCGCCAGGAAATAGGGGCGCCGTCTACCCATTTTTCCGAGCCACGTGCGATCCGACAGATGACCGACGATCGGCTGGACAAGAAGTCCGGTGAGCGGCGCCGCGATCCACAGTGCCGGGAGGTTGTCCAGGCTCGATCCGAGCGACTGGAATATTCGGCTCATGTTCGCAGTCTGAAGGGCGAAGCCAACCTGGATTCCGAGAAAGCCGAAGGAGAGATTCCAAAGTGCCGACGCCGACTGTCGCGGCTTTTCGATGATTTCAGGACGATTCATTCATGCCCTCCCCTACCGGCGAACGAGTGCGGGCGCTGCTGCGATATTCGCGAGGGGTCATACCGAAGCGCTCGCGAAAGCGCGCGGTGAAATGCGACGGGCTCGAGAATCCCAAAGAGTAGCCGATCTTCGATATTGCAGATCCTGTCGTTGCAAGCCGCCGAGCGGCGAGATGGAGCCGGTAGACCCGCGCATAATCGGTAAAGTTCATCCCCAGCACCTGCTTGAAGCGGCGCGAGAAATGAGCCGGAGACAGGCTGCAGATCGAGGCCGCTTCGCCCAGCGGGATCGGCTGGTTGGGCCTCGACCTCAGGCGCTCGAGCGCCGGCAGCAGGCGATCGAAGCTCGCCGTCCCCTGCGCTGCGGCGCCGGAGTCCTGCTCCGGCGCCTCGGCGGCGGCGATCAACAGCAGCTCGACGATCCTTTCGATCGCCGCATCCTTGCCCGCCGCGACGGCCTCGATCAGCCAGTCGGCGAGGCTCTCGAGGTGCTGGCAGGTTCGCCACTCGGGAAACGCGCAGAACGGCCGGCTCAGGCGCGTGAACTCCGGGCGCCCCGCCAGCGATTCGACCAAATAAGGATCGATCTGAACGAGCACCCACTCCATCTCGCCCCTTGCGAGCGCATAATCATGGTCGTGCATCGATGGCGCGAAGGCGATGGCCCCATCCGCAAGCTGGTACCGGTGTCCACCGGCGATGAACTCACCTCGCACCCTGCGAAAGAGGACGAGTTCAGCAACGTCATGGAAATGGCGGAAGCTGCCGAGTTGGGGCGCTTCTGCAGCGATCGTCACATGTTCGGCAAGAACTGCCGCTCCGAGTGGGAGCTCGACGGGCTCACAGATTGGGCGAAGGGCCATTAACGCAAAATAATGATAGTTGATCGAAGCGAGAGCAAGCGTTGCATTCTCAAGTAATCCCACAAAGTCGTCAAATCTGCGATAGTTTATCCACGCAATCAGGACAGGCGAACTGACTGAACTCCTTGACCCTTTGCCCTACACTTCGATCATGGCCAGGATCATGCTCGCTTCTCCGCTCGCCCGTCAGCTAGAGCAGTTCGGGTTTATCCACGCGCCTGCAAGGCTTGCTCCGTCGCTCATCGAATCGCTCTCTCTTCGTGCACAAGCGACCCTCTTTCGCGAAAGCCAGGAGGCGCGCGATGCGGTGCGCTCGAACGGCTCGCTGATCCATCTCGGCGACAATCCTGAATATGCGGACATCGTAAGCTCACCTGCGATCGAGCTGCTGCTGCGCGACTGCGGAGCGACCGATCCTCGCTGGACCGGGGGGTTCCTGATCTCAAAGCCCGGCGGCGGACCGCCTCTGTTCTGGCACCAGGACTGGTGGGGCTGGGACGATCCGAGCAGCTACGAGCTGCGAGCGCAGCAGCTGTTCGTGATGATCTACCTGACCGATACCCGGCCGGAGAATGGGTGCCTTCGGGTCATCCCGGGCTCGCACGTGTCGGACCATCCACTGCATCATCTCGACGCTGCGCATTCGGAAGGGATGCAGGGCTACGCCGACCCTTCGGATGCTGCCTACGCCGATCATGCTGATCAGTTCGCGGTACCGGTAAAGGCTGGCGACGTACTGATCGGTGACGCTCGGCTGATCCACGGCGCCTTCGCCAATCGCACCGCTGAAGAACGTCCTCTCCTCACGCTCTGGTACATGCCCCACTGGTCATCGATGCCGGCGCCGATGCGCGCCCTTGCGCACAAAGGCTTCATGCGCGGGGACGATATTCGATCGAGCGTCGCTCGGCCGGCAACGGCGCTCGACTGGCCGGAGTCGATCCGGAACCGGGTCGAGCACCTGCTCCCGCCAGATGACGGCGGAGTTCAGCCGATGCGATGGAACCGAATACCCGATTTCGCGAAGCTCGCCGCGTGAAGCGGCTGTCCGCGTTTCTCTTGGGGGCGTGCCTGTTCGCCCCCTGTGCGGGCGCGGCGGCAAATATCGAGACGGCAGCCCCCGCCGTCGCCGCCCCGCCCGCACAACTCGACCAGGAGGTTTTCTACCAGATCTTCACGCGCTCGATGCGGGACAGCAACGGGGATGGCGAAGGAGATCTAAAGGGCATCGAGCAGAGCCTCCCCTACCTGCAACGGCTCGGCGTCACGTCAATACTTCTGACGCCTCTCTACCCTTCTGATTTCTATCATAATTATTTTGCCAGCAATTTCGAAGGCGTCGATCCCGCATTTGGGACGATGGACGATTTTCGAAGCCTCCTTCGAGCGATCCACCGGCGCGCGATGAAGCTCTACCTCGACGAGGAGTTTCAATATGTCGCCTATGACCATCCCTGGTTCAAATCTGCGCTCGGCAATCCAGCCTCGCCGTACAGCGATTTCCTGATCTTCCACGGGCCCAACAACACCGAGCCCGAGGCGGGACCCTTTGGGATTACGATCGCGCCGCGCTTTCCGGGCGCCGAAACTGGCATCACGACCGTCAACATGAAGTCGCCGAGATTTCGGGCATGGGCGACCGATTATCTCTTAGGCTGGGTAGATCCGAACCGCGATGGCGACTTCACCGATGGGGTCGATGGCTTTCGCCTCGACCACATGATGGACGACCTCGACAACAAGCACATCCTCACGAACCTCTTCGACACTTTTTGGAAGCCGCTGTTCGCCAAGCTCCGCGCGACCAACTCCAAGCTCCATTTTATCGCCGAGCAATGGGACTGGGGCGATGGCGGCGATTTTCTGCGTCGGGGCGGCGTGGATGCAGCCTTTGCCTTCCCGCTCGTCACCGCAATCCGGAGCTTCGACAAGAAAAAGATCGTCGCAGCGATCGAGCAGCTGGAGCGAGCAATCCCGCCTGGCAAGCACGAACTGGTATTCGTCGAAAATCACGACATGCAGCGCATTGCCTCGGATCCAGGAATTACGCCCGAGAAGCTGCGAACTGCCGCGACGCTCGTGACCCTCATCAAGGGAACACCACTGATTTACTATGGGCAGGAGCTGGGCATGCGCGGAGCCCCGCGGCCTGAATATAAGTCGGACGAAAAGGACATTGGCGACCGGGAAGCGTTCGAGTGGAGCGCCAGCACGGAGGCACCCGGACAGGCCAATTGGTACAAGGGTCCCAAATCATACTGGACCCAGCGCTTCGCCAAGGACCATGATGGCGTCTCGGTCGCCGAAGAGGACGCCGATCCGCATTCGCTCCTGAACCATTACCGAAGGCTCCTGGCCCTGAGGCGCGGCCATCCGTCGATTCTGGATGGGGATCAGCGTCTGTTGGATAGCCCACCAGACGTCCTCGCCATAAGACGATCGAAGGGAGCTGACCGGTTGCTGATCATCGCCAATCTCTCCGGGAAGTCCTCGACATACCGAGTGAGCGGCCGCGATCTGCTCGCACAAAAGAATGTCAAAGGCTCGCTTCGCCTGGCTCCGTATCAGGCGGCGGTGGTCCAACTGCGGGCAAATTAGAGTCTCACAGGCCGATCGCGCTCAACCGAGACGATCAGCGAACGCTTGATTCTCGGACTGTCAGCCTGACGGGCAACACCTGATCCGCCGCTGCGCCGCTCTCGATCGATTGGATGAGCGTGTCGATCAAGGCTTCCGCAGCGCGGTGCGAATCCTGGGTCACCGTTGTCAGCGGAGGACTTGCGAGGCTTGCAGCGGGGATATCGTCGAAGCCGACCACCGCGGTTTCGGGAACACTTAGCCCGGCCTGCTGGAGTGCGTGCATCGCCCCGATCGCAGCGACATCGCTCGCCGCAAATATGGCGTCAAAGTCGACGCCCGCAGAGATGAGGCTGGCGACTGCAGCCCGCCCCTCGCACTCGCTCGGCGCGGCATCGACGCGAAGGCGCTCGTCGGGTTCGATTCCGGCTGCGCGCAGCGCCCGGCAATAACCCCGCCAGCGCTCCTGCACTTCGGGGAATCCGGCGCCCCCCGTGCCGATGAAAGCAATGCGCCGGCGGCCTTGCCGAAGCAGGTGCGTTGTCGCCTCGAACCCGCCCTGCTCATTATCCGACGAGACCGTCGCTCCAATCTCGCCGTCACCTCCCGAGCCCCAGCGCACGAAATGCGTGCCCCTTTCGATGAGCTTTTCGAGCTTCGGTCGGTACTGCAGGTAATTGCCGTAGCCGAGGAGGATGATCCCGTCCGCCCTGCGGCTGTCCTCATAATCGACGTGCCAGTCGGACGAGAGCTGCTGGAACGAGATCAGGAGATCGTAGCCACGGTCGGCGCAGCGTCTGACCATCGGGCCCAGAAGCGTAAGATAGAATGGATTGATCTCCGAATGCTCGGGCAATTCCTCAAAGAAGAGCAAGGCAAGTGTCTTGGCCTGCTGTCGCCTGAGGCCTGATGCGTTCTTGTCGACTTTGTAATTGAGCTGTTCGGCTGCTGCCAAAACCCTGCGCCGAGTCTCCTCGCTGACCGAGGGATTCCCTGAAAGTGCGCGCGAAACCGTGGGCTGGGATACCCCCGCAATCGCCGCAATGTCGAACGAGGTCGGCCGCCTCTGCATCATCGAAGCGAAATCTTAGCGTCCTGAATACGTATGTATAGCGTTCTAGGGCCGTTCCGCTTCCGAAATCCTCTGATACTCTCCTTTCCGGGAGAGGGGTCTTTGTACCCCCCGTCGAATTGTGCCCGGCTCAAACGGCCGGACTTAAGGGGGATTGTTTGATGATCAGAATGTCTTCGCGCTGGCATTTGGTGGCTGCGGCGAGCCCGCTCGCGATCATGATTGCAGCAACGCCAGCATTTGCCGCTGACGATACGACTTCACAGCCGGCGATCACTGGCGCCGCAAGCGCAGCCACTGCCACCCAACCTGCGACACCGCCGCCAAGCGACACCGCGGCCAATCCGGAAAATAGCGATCAGTCTCAGACGCAGAATGCGATTGTCGTCACCGGATTTCGCGCCGCTCTGCGCAGCGCGACGGCGAAGAAGAAGAACTCCGAAACGGTCGTTGAATCGGTGAGCGCGGAAGATATCGGCAAGCTGCCCGACAACGGTATCGGCGAATCCATCGCCCGCCTGCCGGGCGTAGCGGCGCAGCGAAACAACGGCCGCGCCAACATCATTTCAATTCGCGGATTCGGACCGGATTTCTCGACCACCACGCTCAATGGTCGCCAGCAGACGACGACGAACGACAGCCGCGCTGTCGAATTCGACCAATATCCGTCCGAGATTCTGGCCGGCGTCGACGTTTACAAGACCGCCGAGGCCGATCACACTGCAGGCGGCCTTGTCGGCTCGATCGACCTCAGGACGATCCGCCCGCTCGACTATGGCAAGCGGGTCATCGCGCTCGGCGTCCGCGGAACGTACCTCGACCAGAAGCTGCTGCCAGGTTCGAAGGACTGGGGCGGCCGGGTATTCGGCACCTACGTCGACCAGTTCGCTCACGATACGATCGGTCTTGCGCTGTCGGCGGCCTACACGGACGAACCGTATCAGACGCGCGACTGGAACTCCTGGGGCTATGCCGGCTATCCCAGCG
>DATATH010000179.1:0-25282 GCA_036268895.1 Sphingomicrobium sp.
GTTCGACCGTGCGCAGCAGCCGATAGGTCTCGGCAAGCTCCTCGGCCTGCTGAGGGTCCATCCGATCGGTCGCGGCCAGAGCCTCGATCGCGTCGAGCGTGGCCGGCGCGCGCACCGAGGAATCGCGGCCGCCGTGGATCATCTGCTGGATCTGAACGAAGAACTCGACCTCTCGGATTCCGCCGCGCCCGCGCTTCAAGTCAAACCCCGGCCCGATCTCCGCGCCCTGCGCGAAATGGTCGCGGATCCGGGCCGAGATCTGGCGCACTTCTTCGATCACCCCGAAGTCGAGCGAGCGCCGCCACACGAACGGCTGGATCGAGTCAAGGAACCGCTGCCCGAGCGCGACGTCGCCGGCCGCCGCCCGGGCGCGAATGAAGGCGGCCCGCTCCCACGGAAGAGCGCTCGATTCGTAATGAGAGATGGCCGCATCGACCGGCAATGCGATCGGTGTGACTTCGGGTGATGGCCGAAGCCTCAAGTCGACCCGTTCGACATAGCCGTCCTCGGTCCGCTTCTGGAGCAGTTCGATGAGGCGCCGGCCGATTCGAACCGCGGCCTCGCCCGAATCCTCGCGGGCTCTATGCGGCAGGGTCCGGGGATCGAACAGAAGCAAAAGGTCGACGTCCGAGGAATAATTGAGCTCGTGGCTTCCGAGCTTTCCCATCGCGATGACCGCGAAACCCTCTGGCTTGGCATCGGGCAAGCGCTCGGCAATCGCAGCGCTGACAGTCTCGTCAATCGCGCTGTCGGCAAAATCGGACAGAAGGGCGGTGACGCGCTCGAGCGGAAGCTCGCCACAAAGATCGCCGAGCGCAACCGCGAGCGCCAGAGCATGCCGGCGCTGCCGAAGGCGGCGGGCGATCGGCAGGTCGGCAGCTGTTTGAAGAGCAAGCTCTGCCGCAGCCGAAGCGCCCGATCTTAAAAAGGCCTCGACGATGTCTTCGCGCGTCCCAAGGGCCTCGCGAAGGAAAGGAGAATGATCCCTTGCCCGCACAATCGCATTTTCGCGCGCATCGGGCGGCGATTGGGCATCGGCACGACTCACCGGCAGGCTTTCAGATGGGTCACTCGCATCGCTCAGGAAACTTCCTCGTGCTTTGGCTCGTTTGCAATGCCGATGAAGCTGGAGCGAGAAGACGTTGCAGTGCCGGACCTGAATTCTATGGAACGCAGAATCATCCGGGTCGAGATTGCAGCCACGCATGCCGGGATCACGGCTGCGCTGCGCCGCGCGTTCGAGGCCGCTGCGTCCGAGCCGTCCGACCGCGACTTCGCCGAGATCCTTCGCAAGCTGAATTGAGCCCGCTTCCCGAAAAATCCGAATTCCCGCGCTCCTGCAGGAATGGCGACATCATCAGTGGTCGCGGCTGAGCTCGTCGACTTCGCCCATGATTGTCTGAAGCGCCGATTTGTCGGGATCGGTCTTGTGCTGCCGTCGTGACGGGAGCTTGCCGCTCGAGAGAAGCTGGTCGAGCGCAACCCGGCCGCGCGCGACCCGGCTCTTGATCGTCCCGACTGCGCAGCCGCAAATCTCGGCCGCCTCCTCATAGGCAAAACCGCCTGCACCGACGAGGATGAGTGCCTCGCGCTGCGGCTGCGGAAGGTGCATCAGAGCGCGCTGCATGTCGCCAAGCTCGATGTGACGGTCCTGGCTCGCGGGAGCAGCGAGGATCTTCGAGGCGGTAATATCGTCCCATTCGCCCTTGAAGCGCGCCCGGCGCATCTGGCTGAGGAACAGGTTGCGAAGGATGATGAAGGTCCAGGCGCGCATGTTGGTGCCGGCCTGGAAACGTTTGCGCGCGGCCCATGCCTTGAGCAGCGTTTCCTGGACGAGGTCGTCGGCGAGATCGCGGCTTCCGGAAAGCGAACGACCAAATGCGCGAAGGTGCGGAATGACCGCTGCGAGCTGGTCCTTGAATTCGGGATCGGACAACGGAACCGGCTCGGCCGGAGCGGTGCCTGATCGGTCGTTCTTGCGATCTTCTGCCAAACTAGACCCACCCTGTACGAGCGCGCGACCTTGGCCGCGAGCGGTTTGATCGAACATGAACGATGACTGTGACAGGAGGTAGGAACTCAGCGCAGTCCAACCAAGACGATCACCGCGAAAATGATGATCACCAGCAATGTGCCGATCACCAGCACATTGCGGGCAACGCCGGGCGTCGAGCCGGCGCGCGCTTCGGTCGTCGTTTCGACAACCGAGGGTTCGGAATGCCGTGGATCAGCCATTACTCTCGTCACGAAATCACGTTCCTCCGGCCAACGCGCCGACCGGAGTCGTGTTCCCGAGCCTATTTATCAGGCTGCGGGCACCGTCGCCGCGTCGAAGAACAGCGCCTGGGCGATTGCCGCCTTTACGGTAGAGCGCTGAAATGGCTTGGTGATGAGGAACGTCGGCTCGGGCCTGGTGCCGGTCAGGAGCCGCTCCGGGAATGCGGTGATGAAAATCACCGGGACCGAGAATTCGGCGAGAATGTCCTTCACCGCGTCGATGCCGCTCGAATCGTCGGCGAGCTGGATGTCGGCGAGAACGAGCCCGGGCGGGTGCTGACGCGCCTGGGAGACGGCTTCGTCTCTCGTCACCGCAACGCCCGTGACATTGTGGCCGAGGTCGCGAACGATTGTCTCGATATCCATCGCGATGATCGGCTCGTCCTCGATGATGAGGACGTCTGCGAGGGTCTGGCGTTCGATTTCCTCGAGCGCCTCGGCAACCAGCGAATCGACATCCGCGGGACCGACATCGATCAGAAAGCCGGTGTCTTCCGACGAAAAGCCCTCGAGCGCTGTCAGAAGCAGGGCCTGGCGCGACAGCGGAGTGATTCGCGAAAGCCGCGCGTGAGCGATGCCTTCAGCTCCGACCGGGCTCTTCGAAGGCTCTTCACCCTCTTCGATATTGGCGGTCGACCAGATCGCGTGAAACGTCTTGTAGAGCCCGAGCCGCGGGTCGACGTCGCGCGGAAATTCGTCGGGTTTGGCGACGATCGCTTCGAGCGTTGCTCGTACGAAGGCGTCACCGTGAGCCTGGCTTCCGGTCAACGCGCGCGCATAGCGACGCAGGAATGGCAGGTGCGGAGCAAGTTCCTGGCCAAGGGACATAGTCGTCAAACTCCCTCGAAATCGTTGTTTGTGGCGTCTTTGGCGAGGCGCCCGAATTGTTTCAACCCTGGAATAACCTTGTGTTGCGTCAGCGCACCAACCCCCCAGAGAAGTGGTCCGGGTGTGGAACCAAGCATCGGCCATTTGGTTTCCAACACCTAGACCGGCACGCCGCGGAGCCCCAATCGAGCCGCGCGGCGGCCGGCTCGTTTCGTATCGAAGCGGGGCAGCGGGAATCGAACCATTGCGCCCAGTAGAGAGATTAGTATGAGCGCGCCGAGAACCCGCGCTAGGGGGGACGAGGAGTTGAGTGCCAGGAAAGGAAGCGACACGGAGGGAGCCGGACATTCAAGGCACTCAAAGAAGTCGAAATCTTCCGATCGCACCGCTCGGAAGGGCGACCTTGGGCGCGCGCTCCGCTCGGTCTATGACGACACGCTGCGTGAGCCCGTTCCGGACGATATCCTCGGCATCATCGGCAAGCTCAGCTAGAGCCCAAGAGAAGGCCCGATGACCCTGGCCGGCCGTTTCGCGCGTCTGCCGACCGCGGCCAAGCTGCTCCTCATACTCACCGCCGTCCTGCTGCCGATCGGAGCTGCTCTGACCTGGCTCGGCGAATCGGGAATCCGCCAATCCAACGATGCGCTCGAGGGTCGCGCCCAGGATGAGTCGCGGGCAGCCGCCGAGGGCATGCAGGGCCTTATCGCGAGAAATGCGCTCGCTCTGCGGATAGCTGCAAACGGAGCCCTCTCGGCGGGTCCGGCAGAGGCATGCGCCCGGGCCCAGCGATCGCTCACCATCGCTCCCGGGGTTTCGCAGAGCTTCGAGCTCGAGGCGGCCAATGGCCGTCCGATCTGTTCCGTCGGCGCCGTCAGCGAAACGGGCGAACTTCCGCTTGCAGCGCCGGGTGACATCAAGGTCAAAATCGCCTCGAACCTCAATGAAGTTGCGATCCGAGTGGGCGTCATCGATGGAATGGCGACGGACTTCGTCCCGGTTGCCGAACTGCGCAATGCAGCCATCGCGGCACACGGCGATGTCGGAAGCGTTGCCCTCCATGACGGCACGCACGAGCTGCGTGTCCTCGGGCCGACCGAACCGGCTTATAATCAACGGTTCAGCGAATGGTCGATCGGCACCGGGACACTGTTTGCGAAAATCGGCGCTCTGGACCAGAGGATCACGACCTATGACCGGCTGGTCCTTCTGCTGCCGGTGTTGATGTGGGTCGCGGCGGCCCTAATCACCTGGCTTCTCGTCAGCCGACTTCTCATACGGCCATTGAAGCGCCTCGAGCTCGCGGTCATCCGCTATTCGCCCGGCTCGGCGCTCGATCTTCCACGCAAGCTCGGGCCGTCGGAGGAGATCCAGGAATTGCGCGACGCCTTCGCCCGGGCTGTCGCCAGGGTGGAAGCAGCCGACTCGGAGATGACGAGCGCGCTCGAGGGGCAGCGACGGCTCGTCCGCGAGGTCCACCACCGGGTCAAGAATAACCTCCAGGTCGTCGCCTCGCTCCTCAACATCCACGGCCGAACCGCGACGACCCCCGAGGCCCGTTCGGCCTACGCCGGAATCAGCCGGCGCGTCGGAGCCCTCTCGATTGTCCACCGCAATCATTTCGCGGAGATGGAGGAGAATCGTGGGATTGCGATGCGTCCGCTCATCATCGAGCTCGCGGCCGAGCTGCGTGCCGGAGCTCCCGACGCCGCTCGGAGCCTTCGCATAGATCTCGAGATCGATCCCGTGAACACCACTCAGGACGTCGCCGTCGCGGTCGCGTTCCTCGTCACCGAGATCGTCGAGTTCGCGATGCTCCACTGCCCTTCCGAACCGATCGAGATCTCAGTCCGGCGGACAAGCGAGCTTACCGCTCGGCTGACGCTCAACAGCGGCGTTCTCAACCCCGACGATGACGGAAGCCTCGAAAAGGTGCAGTTCGAAAGGATCGTCGGCGGGCTCGCCAAACAGCTGCGGTCGACGCTCGACCGCAAGCTTGGCCGCTATAGCGTTGATTTACCTGTGTTTCCGCCGCTCTGAGGTCATTACGGGAGCGGCGAAGAAAGTTGCAATTTCTTTTCGCTTGCGGGGAACTCAATTCGAAGAAGGGGCGTTGTGCTGTTCGGATAGTGACCTTTTGCCCCCCCGCTCTCGCTATCCGCTAAATGGGCCCGGAACCGCCAACCCTCCCCCCCCCCGGTGGCGCTTCCGGGCCCTCTTCTGTCCGGGGCCCAGCCACGACGGAGCCTGAACGGGCGGCCTTCCGAGCCGCCCGCCAGTGCGTGATCCGGATGGCGAGGATCGCGAACTCATAAAGTCCGTAGAGCGGAACGAGAAGCAGAAGCATCGAGACGACGTCGGGCGGCGTAAGCACTGCAGCCACTGCCGCGGCACCAACGATGGCGTAGCGACGCGAGTGCGCGAGCTGTTCGCGGGTGACGATACCGGCGCGTTCGAGGATCATCAGCAGGATGGGCAGAAGGAACGCCGCTCCGAAGCCGAAAATGAAGCGGGTGCAGAAATTGAGATAATTGCCGACGCCGGGCAGAGCCTCCTGGTGGATGCCCCCGATATTCCCTTGGTAGCTGAGGAGAAAATGCAGCGCCCAGGGCATCGCCGCGAAGTAAGCGAAGCAGGCACCGCAGATGAAGAAAAAGGGCGTCATGAGGAGGAAGGGCAGGAATGCCTTCTTTTCCTTGGCATAGAGTCCGGGAGCAACGAACCTCCACAGCTGCGTGGCGATGACTGGGAAGCTCAGCATCAGGGCGGCGAAGAGCGCAACCTTCACCTGGGTGAAAAAGGCTTCGAAGACGTCGGTGTAAATGAGCGTGCCCTGGCCGGCCTTGATGAGCGGCTGGACGAGAACCGCGAAGATGTCCCTCGCGTAGGCAAAACAGATGAAAAAACAGACGATGAGCGTTGCGAGCGACCGGAGGAGCCGCCGCCTAAGCTCGATGAGATGCTCGAGCAGCGGCTGCTTGGTGTCGTCGATGTCCTTCACGGCAGCGGACGCTTCTCGACCGGGAGCTCTTCCTCTTTCTGAGTCTCGTCGAACGGCAGGGTCGGCTCGGGTGCCTCGCTTACCGGCGGCATCTCGTCCGGTCGCCCTGGCTCCGGGTAATGCCCGTCGCTCGGATGGGCGCTCATGATATGCTCATTCTCCTCGCGCCAGCGCTTTTCCATCTCCTCGAGCTCGGCCTCACGCACCATGTTCTCGATCCCGGCCGTGAAATGGCGCGCCATCCCGCGGATGCGCCCGACCCAATAGCCGACCGTCCGCATCACCTTGGGAAGATCCTTCGGGCCGATGAAGATCAGTGCGAGAATCGCGACAACCGCGAGCTCCGAGGAATCAACGCCGAACATGTCTGCCGGTTGAGGACTTAGCGGGGTTCGTTGTCCCGCGGCGGAGGCGCCGATTCCTCCCGGCGCGGAGTGACGTCGATCGGCTCCTGGTCACGGGGCAATTGCCTCGGTGGTTCGTTACGTCGCTGCTCGTCGTAGCGGCGGCGGCTTTCTTCTTCGTCGTCGGCCATGCCCTGTTTGAAGCTTTTGAGGCCCTTTGCGACATCGCCCATCATCGATGAGAAGCGGTTACCGCCGAAAAGCAGCAGGAGAATGATCGCAAGGATCAGGATATGCCAAATGCTGAGACCACCCATTGGGGAAACTCCTTTGAGCGGCGTATCTAGTCCGCCTCGTCCTCGGTTTCCAGCTGAAGCTGGAAGACGGCCTCGTCGAGCGGATCCAAAAGGCCCGCGGCCTTAAGATCGTCAATTCCGGGTAAGTCCCGGCGGGACCCCAAGCCAAAATGCGTCAGGAATTCCTTGGTGGTCGCGTAGAGCAGCGGCCGTCCCGGCCCCTCGCGCCGGCCGGCCGGTCGAACCCAGCCGGCGTCCATCAGCACATCGAGCGTACCCTTGGAAATCTGGACCCCGCGGATCGCTTCGATTTCCGCCCGGCTTACCGGCTCGTGATAGGCGATGATCGCCAATGTCTCGGTCGCCGCCCGCGACAGGCGCCGCGACTCCTCACGGGTTCGGCGAAGGAGGTGCGCAAGGTCAGGAGCAGTCTGGAAGTGCCAGCGCCCGCCCCTCTCGACGAGCTCGATGCCCCGTCCCTCGTAATGCGCGGAGAGCTTGCCCAGCGCTATCTCGATTTCGCCTTCGCCGACATGCTCGGCAATCTCCTCGATGCTCAACGGCTCCGCCGAGGCGAACAGGGTCGCTTCGATGGCTCGGGCGAGCTCGTCCATCAGGCAGCCTTCAGCTTGATCGGAGCGAACGGCTCGTCCTGCGCAATATCGAGCCGGCCTCGGCGCGCGAGCTCGAGCGCGGCAAGGAAGCTCGAGGCGAGGGCCGAGCGTCGGAACTGCGGATCCTGGCTGGCCGGGAGAAAACTCTCGAGGAAGGTCCATTCGAGGGCCATCCCGATCATTCGCCCGACACGCTCGATCGCCTCCTCCAGCGTCATCACCGATCGGGCATGCACGACGTGCATCGCTGGCTGGGCACGCGCCCGGACCGCGCCGTAGGCCGCAAACAGGTCGAAGTCGCGCACCTGCCACGCCGCCTTGCGGACGAGCCGCAAGCCCTCAGCATTCCCGCGGACGAAAACGTCGCGTCCGATCCGGTCGCGGCCGAGAAGCCGGGCTCCCGCCTCGCGCATCGCGTCGAGCCGCTGAAGGCGCATTTGCAACCGGAATGCGATCTCTTCGAGGCTCGGATCCTGCTCGGGATCCTTGGGAAGGAGAAGGCAGGATTTTAGATAGGCGAGCCATGCCGCCATCACGAGATAGTCGGCGGCGATTTCGAGCTTCAAGGCCCGGGCTTCGGCGAGATAGGCGAGATATTGCTCGACCAGCTGCAGGATCGAGATCTGAGCGAGGTCGACCTTCTGGACGCGCGCGAGGCTTAAAAGCAGGTCGAGCGGTCCCTCCCAGCCGTCGAGACTGAGATTGAGCTCGTCCGACTGGCGGACCGGGCGTTCGTCGAAATCCTCGTCCACGATCGCGATGATACCACGAGTGGTGGTGCTGCGAAGGCAGCGCCACGCGCTCTATTGTGGATAAGTCAGCGGTGCCTGCGTGCCGGTCGAGCAGCAGGCGGAGGCGCGCCTTCGGCTACGCCGACGGTCTGCTCGATGAAGTTCTGAACGTCGAGACGCATCAGGTGAAGCGCGTCGGGATTGAGATAGACCATGTGTCCCGAGGGATAGTAGCGGAACTCGAGGTTGCTCTGCTGCGCCGGCTCGAGCATCATGTGATCGAGGTCATACTCGGTCCCAAAGAATGGCGTCGCCATGTCGTACCAGCCATTCAATGAGAGCACCCTGAGATAGGGGTTGGTGCGCATCGCAGCTGCAAGATCGAGCGCAGTGTTGGGTTCGCGGAGCGTGAATCGAACGCCCGGAGCCTTGTGATCGAAGTCCCATTTGTACCCGGCGCCTTCGCTTGCGCTCAGTCGATAGGGCATGTCGGTCTGGTAGCCGAGATCGCGCGCGAGATAGCTCTGCAGCGTTCCAACGAACGCGCCGCTGATCGCCACGTCCGAGGCGTCGAAGTCCGGAGCATCGCCCGAAGCGCTCGGATCAACGCCGGTGTAGCGCGAATCGTACCGGCCGAGCGTCAGCCGCTGATCACGCAGCAGCTCCTTGCGGAATTCGGAGAGATCGACTCGAAGGTCCGCGTTCTCGATGAACCGCGGCGAGAGGCCGGTGAGCGCGCTCATCTGCTGAGCGACACTGTCCTCCTCTTCCTTGCTGATCGTCTGGCCCTTCTCGAGCGCCGCGGCATAGGGTCCTTCGGCAAATATGCGCGCCTCGGCGGCGGCCTCCTCCACCGTCGCGGGAGGATTGGACATCTTGTGGTGATACCAGGCGGTCGTCGCGTAGCTCGGGATATAGTTGATATAGTCGCGGTCGAGGCCCGGCTGGCGCCGTCCATAATTCATGATCGACGACAACAGGATGACGCCGTTGAGCGCCATTCCCCGCTGCTGCAGCTGATAGGCGAGCGCACCCGAGCGAGTCGTTCCATAGCTCTCGCCGAACAGGAACTTGGGGCTGTCCCACCGGTCGAACTTCGAGACGTAGCGCATGATTGCGCGAGCGAAGGCATCGGCATCCTGATCGACTCCATAGAAGTCGGACGGCTTCGCATCGCCGAGCGGCCGCGAATAGCCGGTCCCCGGTGCATCGATGAACACGAGGTCGGTGGTGCCAAGCAGGGTGTCCGGGTTGGCTCCGAAATCGAACGGCGCGGGCCGAAGATATTGAGCATTGGTCGTCTGGATGCGCGTCGGGCCGAACGAGCCCATTCGCAGCCAGAGCGAGGCGGAGCCTGGTCCGCCATTGTAGAAGAACATGACGGGCCGGCGCGATCCCGGAAGGCCGTCGAGCGTATCGGCCGTATAGAAGATGCTTGCGGTCGGCTTGCCGTCGGAGTCGCGGATCGTGAGCGTGCCCGCAGTGCCGGTATAGGGCACGGTGCGGCCATCGACGACGGCGCTGTGACGGGTCGAGACGGTTCGTTCTTCGACCGGGGCACCGGTCCATGCACTCGCCGCCTCCTTCGCGAGCGCTTCGCTATGGAGTTCCTCGACGCTCTTGGCCTTGTCCTTGTCGCCGCCGGCTGCGGGCGAGGACTGAGCAAAGGCTGGGGAAACGACAAGGGCGGCAGCGGCACAAAATAGCGTGAATGAGCGCATCGGAATGGATTCTCTTGCTTGGAGGTCGAGATCGGGACTGACACCTTGGCAAAAGTTAGTTTCTTGCGACAACCCTGCGCATCGACGAACGGGCGGGTGGCATCTGCGAACGCGTGGAACCTAGCCAACAGCCAGAAGTGTGTCGCGAGTTGCGATCGATTCCGCGAAATCCGGGCCGTCGGAATCAACGAGAGTCGCGGTCATCGCGCGCGCCAGGCGCTCCGCTCCCTCGAGGCTGATGTCGCCTAGCGCTTTGGCGATCTCTATATTGTCGGAAAGAACGCCGTTGCACGGCAGAGCTACGTCGCAGCCGGCGGCAACGCACGCTGCGGCGCGCTCGCCCTGAGTTCCCGCGAGGGCGTTCATGTTGCTGTCGTCGCTCATCAGGAAACCGTTGAAGCCGATCCGCTGCCGGATGATCTGTTCGATCACGATCGATGACTGGCTGGCGGGATGGTGTGCGTCCCACACCTTGTAGACGACGTGCGCCATCATCCCCATCGGCGCAAACGAAAGGCGCTCGAACGGCTCGAGGTCGCGATCGAGCTCCTCGGCGCTCGCGGTTACGATCGGAAGCTCATGATGGCTGTCGACAAGCGCGCGTCCGTGCCCCGGCATATGTTTGACGATCCCGACCACACCGGTCGATGAAAGTCCGTCGAGCACGGCGCGACCAAGCGCCGCGACCTGCATCGGCTCCGAGCCGAGCGCGCGGTCGCCGATGATGTCGCTCGCGCCCTCCTGGCGGACGTCGAGCAAAGGAAGCGCGTCGACGTTGATTGCGACCTCGCGAAGCATCAGCCCGATCGCCCGGGCATTGAACCGAGCAGCTTCAATCGCCGATGAGGGCGCAATTGTGTAGAGATCGGCGAACCGTTCCGCTGCTGGAAATGCCTGCCATTCGGGCGGCTTCAGCCGCGCCACACGCCCGCCTTCCTGGTCGATGAGAATGGGTAGGTCGGCTCGCCCGGTGAGCTCGCGCAACGAGTCGGTAAGCCTCTTGATCTGCGGTCTCGTCTCGCAATTGCGCTTGAACAGGATGAACCCTGCCGGATCCGAATCGCGAAAGAAATCGCGCTCGCCAGGTGTCAGTTCGAGCCCCTCAAAACCGTAGATTGCCGCCTGCATCTACTGAGCGACGAAGCAATTCTCGCCGGCCGCCTTCAGCGTATCGCACGCCTGCTTGGCGTCGGCCGCCGACGCCGCGCCGGCGCGCAGGCGAATTCCGCCGGGAAACGGCATGATCATCTTGTTCATCGCAGCGATGCCCTCGAAGCGAGCCGACAACGCTGTCCAGGCGCGCTCGGCCTGCGCCTTGTTCGCGAAGGCGCCGAGCTGAATGACGCTCCCCGTTCCGCCTGTCGGGTTGGGTCGAGCTTCCAAGGCCTCCGCAGGCGGTTTGGCGGTCTCCGGCTCTGGAGCGCCCATCTTCTCCTCGGTGGGCTGTGCCGTCCGGGCGTGGGGCAGCTTGCTCGTGTCGAGCTGACTGTTGCGGTCCTCGCCCGCGCTGGTTTCGAACGCCGTCTCGCTCTCGCTGCTGATATCGAGGCCGCCTGGATTGGGCGGCTTGACCTTATAGGGTCCCGGCGGCGCCTGGATCAGTTCCGGCGGCCCGACCACGGACGCGTTCTGCCGGCCGAGCCAGAAGAAGGTCGCGGCGACGATCAGCGCAGCGAAGAGGACAACGAGCAGCGCCGCGAGCATTTTGCGCGCCGAGAGCCCGCGCGGCTCGTTCTCGTCCTCGACGGGCTGAAGCCAGGGCAGCTGCTCGTCATAGGGGCGCGTGTCGCTCAACGCTCGACTCCGCCAGGTCTCCAGGAAAGCCCGACGACCGCGCAACTGAAGCGAATCCTTCCCATGCGCTGGCAGAGCACCTCGGAATGGGCCTGCGAAGTGGTGCCGATCTGGAAACGGTAGAATGGCCGCCCGCGCGAGTTGCGGACCTCTACGACAGTCGCCGGCAGGTGGGCGACTGCAGGATAGGCGCGAACCATGTAGCGCCAGCCGAGCTTTGCCTGCTGGCGGTTTCCGAAAGCACCGATTCGAACGATTCGCCCGCGAGCGCCCTGAGATTGAGACGCCGGCCACAAGGTCAGCTCTCTAGATTGAGGGTTCGCGGCCCGGGGAGCGGCCTCCTGCGCGGTCACGACCCTTCTGAGGACGGGCGACCGGCGCTCGTGACTAGGTCGTGGAGCAAAGTGGCGCGCCGAGGCTCGCCTCTCCACTCGCGGCCGAGCCATCGGCACTTCCCGGATCGGTGCTGGAGCGACCTCAGGCTGTGGCTCGAGAGCCACCTGTGGCTGTTTCTGCGCCGGCGGCTGAGCGGCGGTCTGCCGCTGCGGAGCGGAGGCTGTCGTAGCCGTCTCGTTGACGTTGCTGCTCGACGCTGCCTGCCAGCTATGCACCCCCAGCCAGTAGGAGATGCCAGCGACAAGAAGGATCGCGGTAACGGCCCAGCCGGCAATCTCGCGATGACTGCCGCGCTCCCTTGCGGGCCGCGACGTCGCGGGCCCGGGTTCGTCTTCGAGCCACGGCAGCCGGTCAACCGCGGCGGCCGCCTGGGCCTGGCTCATGGTCAGCGCATCTCCTCGGCGGCTGCCACCCCCATCAGTGCAAGACCGCTCCTGACGATCTGCCCCACCCCAAGGGCAAGTTCCAGCCGCGCGCGAGAAAGTTGTGGATTGTTTTCAATCAGGAAGCGCCTCTCGGGATCGTCGTTGCCGCGGTTCCAAAGCGCATGGAACTCGGCTGCGAGGTCGTAAAGATAGAAAGCGATCCGGTGCGGCTCGTGGGCAAGCGCGGCGCCTTCCAGGACGCGCGGATATTGCGCCAGGCGCTTGACGAGCGCGAGCTCTTCCTCGTCGAGCAGCGAGAGATCGGCCCGTGCCGACAGGTCGACACCCGCGTCCGCCGCCTTGCGCATCAGGGATCTGATCCGCGCATGAGCATATTGGACGTAGAAGACGGGATTCTCCTTGGACGCCTCGACCACTCTCGCGAAATCGAAATCCAGGGGCGTATCGGCGCGCTTCGTCAGCATCATGAAGCGAACGACGTCCTTGCCGACCTCGTTCACGACCTCGGCGAGCGTGACGAAATCGCCGGCGCGCTTGCTCATCTTGACCGGCTCCCCGCCGCGGAAGAGCCGCACCATCTGGATCATCTTCACGTCGAGGTCGACCCGGCCGTCGGTCAGCGCTTTGACCGCCGACTGCACGCGTTTCACGGTTCCGGCGTGGTCCGCTCCCCAGATATTGACGAGGTGATCGGCATTTTTCGCCTTCTCCCAGTGATAGGCGGCGTCCGATCCGAAATAGGTCCAGCTCCCGTCCGACTTCTTCATCGGACGGTCCTGGTCATCCCCGAACATCGTCGAGCGGAACAGGGTCAGCTCGACCGGCTCCCACTCGTCGTGGGAGTCGAGGCTCTTCGGGCGCTCCAAAGTGCCCTCGTAGACGAGGCCCTTGTCTCTTAGCACCTCCATCGCTTGTTCGACTGCACCCGATTCCTGGAGCCCCGCCTCCGAAGCGAACTTGTCATGATGAATGCCGAGAAGAGCGAGGTCGTAGCGGATGAGGTCGAGCATCGCCTTGATCGCGCATTTGCGGAAGATCGGAAGCCATTGCTCCTCGGGCACTTCGACGAGGTCGTCGCCATAATCGGCCGCCATGACGATTCCGACCGGCCTTAGATAATCGCCCGGATACATGCCTTCCGGAATTTCGCCGATGTCCTCGCCGAGCGCCTCGCGGTACCTCAGGTACAGCGAGCGTGCGAGCGTATCGACCTGGGCGCCGGCATCGTTGACATAATATTCCTTGGTCACCCGGAAACCGGCAGCCTCGAGGATCCGGGCCAGACTGTCGCCGACGACGGCGCCGCGGCAATGGCCCATGTGCAGGGGCCCGGTCGGATTGGCCGAGACATATTCGACGTTCACGCGCTCGTCGTTGCCGACGCTGCAGAGACCATATTGCTCGCCTTCGCGGATGACCGTCTTGAGCTCGTCGCGCCAGGCGTCGGGCGCGAGGCGGAGGTTGATGAAGCCGGGGCCGGCAACCTCGACCAAGGTCACAGGCGGCAAGGCCTCGAGCTTCGGCTTGATCGCTTCGGCGAGCGCCCGCGGATTGGCGCCGGCCGGCTTCGCCAGGACCATCGCTGCGTTGGTCGCAAGATCGCCATGCGCGGGATCGCGCGGCGGCTCGACCGTCACGTTCTTCCGGTCAAGGCCGGCCGGAAGCGCGCCTTCCGCAACGAGGTCGTCGAGCACCCCATCGAGGAGCGCTGAATATTGGGCGTAAAGGCTCAAGTCATCCACCAGTTCCGGAAGGGCTGGCCCTCTAGCGCAGCGATCGGCGCGCGTCACTCCTGAGGTTCGTCAATCCTTTCAGAGGAGATCCTCGAAACAGGGGGAACCGATCGGCTGCGTCAGGTGAAGGTTCCCAAGATCGCAGCAAACCCGGCCGGCGCGTCAGCTCAGGTCCGGATCAAAGGTTGCGTGACAGCCGTCGCGCGGCTCTCCGGGAAGAGGGCCGACATGACCCGCGAGGGTTCGAGTGCGTAATGCTGTGCAAGCGCTCCGGCGATCAGCGCGTCGAGGTCCGTCGTGGGCTTGAGATCACGGCCCTCGTACAGTGAGCCGGTCGACAGCCCCGGCCAATCCGCGAGCACCTTCCCGCCGGCCACAGCGCCGCCGAGCAGCATCGCCGCCGAAGCCTGACCGTGATCCGTGCCGCCGGTGCCGTTCGGACGGGCGGTGCGGCCGAACTCGGTCGCAACGATCAGCAGCGTCCTCGTCCAATCGGCGCCGAGGCCCGATTTCAGAGTGCCGACGATCCCGTCGAGGTTCCTGAGCTGGGCGGCGAGGCGCCCGCGCTGACCCGAATGCGTATCCCAGCCGTTGGTCTCGATCATCGCGATCCTGGCACCGGATTCTCCCGTAAGAAGCTTGGCCGCGACGCTTCCAATTGCCGCTCCATTTTGACCGGCACCCTGAGCGTCGCCAGCCGCCGTCCGCGTTGCCAGCGCCTCGCTCCAGAGGCCGTGCAACTGCTGGTCGGGCTCGTACAGAGTGGAGACACGCTGAAGAAGATCGTCGGTCGGTCCGGGCAGCTTCGAGGGTGCATAGGACGACACCTGGTGACTTCCGCGAAGCGCCATCGGCACCGTGTCGGAGAGCGCGAGGGCTTTCGAATCGTCCCCCGGCAACAAACCGAGCAGTCGATTGAGCCAGCCGTCCTTGAGCTGGTAGGCGGCCGACCCTCCGGTCTCGAGGACGTTCTGCCCATCGAAGTGCGAGCGATCGCGATATGGCGAGGCGACGGCGTGGACGAAAAGCGCCTCCTTGTCCCCATACAAGCCGCCGGTCTGCGCCAGTGCGGAATGAAGCGTGAAGAAGCTTCCGAGCTTCGTTCCGCCCGCGAGGTCCTGGTCGAAGTTCTCCCGGAGGACCGTGCGCTGCGGATCGCCGGTAGGCCCCAGTATCGACAGTCCGTCGGCGGCGCCGCGCTGGATGATGAACACGAATCGCCGGCTGGTGTTCGCCCGTGCAAAGGCCATCGAAGGCATCGAAAGCGCTGCGGCCGTCGCTCCTCCGGCGCCGAGGAAGAATCTGCGGGTAAGCATGATCATCTCCTCATGAATTCGGGGCTGACCAGAAGCAGGGCCAGCCCTTCCTGCGGGCTTTCGGCGCGAGCGATCGCCGTTCGGGTGGCATCGCCAAGCGAGCCGGGCAGCACTTTTTCTGCAAGCGAGCGGGGATCGAGCGACGATCCGGTCTTGTCCGCAAGCCGCTGCGCGACTTCGACGCGCAGCATCAGCGCTTCGGGCGCCGCCCAGCTTGCCGCGATGTCGTCCCAACCAGCAGGCGAGCCCGGCTGCCAGGTCGGCTGACCGAGCTGCTTGAGCATTGCCGCAGCCATCGCTGGATCAACCTCGCTCTCGCCGATTGCCCGCAGCGCGGAGACGGACCATTCCCACGGTGTCTTGAACTTGAGGAAACCCGGCGCCCAGCTCTCCGGAGAGGAGATCAGCGCGCGATAGAGCGTCGGAAGGTCGCCCCCACTCGCGAGATAGGCTGCTGACAGCCGATCGACGATCGCTTTGGGCGGATCGTCACCGGCGATCTGGCGAGCAAGCTTGGTCGAGATGTGCCGCGCTGTTGCGGGGCTCGCGGCGAGGTCGAGGAGGATGGCGCGGGCCTGCGCTTCGCCCTGCTGGGCATAGCGCTTGCCCATGATAATGCGTTTGCCCGGCTCGTGCAGCCCGTCGGCGAAGTGAAAGTCGCCATCGTCTCCTCCACCGATGAAGCGGGCGAGCGGACCTCGGGCGATTCCACTGACTGTCCAGCCAGTGAGCGCCCGGGCGAACTCCGTGACGTCCGCCTGGCTGTAGCCGGTGCGCACGCCCAGTGTGTGAAGCTCCATGATCTCGCGCGCGAGATTCTCGTTGAGGCCGCGCTGCTTCGCGCCACGTACCGCTGCGAGGCGTCCAATTTGGGAATCAGGGCCGATCGACTGAGCCTGGTCGAGGTAGACGAGCATTGCCGGATGCCGCTCGACGGCGAGCAGAAGGTCGGAGAACCGGCCGAACAGATGCGGTCGGATCGCCTCGAACTCGAGCAGCCCGGCAAGGCCTATGACCGGCAGCTTGTCGACCGAAACCGCGAAGTGATTGGCCCAGAAATGGACCATCCGTTCGGCGAAGGGGCTGTCGGTGGTGAGCGCGGAATTGAGGCGCGCCGAGTTCATCGTCAGATAATCTTCGCGGATCGCCTGGCGCAGATAACGCCTGGTCGGATCGGCCTGCTTGTCCGTTTGCTGCGCCGCCCCGGTCGTCAGCGACGCCGGCTGCATTCTGCGCCTGGCCCGGCCGTCCATCCGCGCCTCGGCCACATAATCGGCCAGCTGCCCGACGACCGCGTTTCGCGAAGGCACTTCAGAAAGCGCCTGAGGTCGCGCCTGGAACCGGCTGAACTGGTCAGTCAGCCAGGCCCTTGGATTAGCGGGCGGGGGCTCGCCCGGCCTTGCCCCCAAGCCGAAGCGGTTGAGCGCGATCGCGGTGTCGAGCATTCCCCGTCTCCTTGCCTACCGAACTTTCGACGACTGAGCTGAACCCGCTGTGAAGCGGATCATCATGCTCGCATAAGGTTCAGAAACGGTCGGCTGGCAGGTTGAGAGGTCCGACCAGCTCTTCGTGTCGGGCAATGGCGAAACGGTCGGTCATGCCCGCGATGAAATCGCCGATGGTTCGAAGTTGCCGGATCTCGTCGCCGCCCCGCCGCCAGTCCTTGGGGAGGAGCTCGGGATCATCGCGGTAAGCTGCGGCGAGGTCGGCAACGACACGCTGGGCTTCCTCGCGTACGGGCCTTAGCTCGGGCAGGTCGTAAAGCCGCGAATGGAGAAAGCGCTTGAGCTCCCGCTCCTCGCCGGCAAGCGAATCCGAAAAACCGGCAAGCGAATGACCGACCGCGCGCACGTCCCCGATCGTCTCGACCCCGGCATCGCGAACTCGCCGCTCGGTCTCGGCCAGGACATCTTCGACCATCGTTCCGATCATGTCCCGCACCAGGGCGCGTTGGCGCTTCTCGACCGGGATTCCGGGATGACGCTCGCCAATAAGATCCCACAGCCGCCTGACGATCGGCAGTTCAATAAGCTCGTCGATGTGGAGAAGGCCGGCGCGCAGGCCGTCATCGATGTCATGATTGTCATAGGCAATGTCGTCGGCGATCGCTGCAACCTGCGCCTCGAGCCCGGACCAGGTTCCAAGCGCAAGGTCGAAGTCCGCATTCGCCTCGGCAAGAGCCCAGCTGGGTGCTGGAACAGGCCCGTTGTGCTTGGCGAGTCCCTCGAGCGTTTCCCAGCTGAGATTGAGACCGTCAAAGTCGGGATAAGGATTTTCGAGCTTCGTGACGATCCGGATCGTATGGGCATTGTGGTCGAAGCCGCCCGCATCGGCGAGCGCATCATCAAGGGCAAATTCGCCGGCATGTCCGAAAGGCGGGTGACCAAGATCGTGGGCGAGGCACAAACCTTCGGTCAGATCCTCGTTGAGACCGAGCGCCCTTGCGATAGTTCGACCGATCTGCCCGACCTCGAGGCTGTGCGTCAGGCGGACCCGGTAATGATCGCCGTCGGGCGCGACGAAGACCTGGGTCTTGTGGCGAAGGCGGCGGAAGGCGATCGAGTGGACGATCCGGTCGCGGTCGCGCTGGAAGATGTCGCGCGGCCCGCGCGGCCCGGATCTGTCTTCGAAATGGAGGCGCCCGCGCGAAAGCTCAGGATTTGCGGCAACGCCGGGAGGAAGGCTCATTCCGCAGCGACTGGCACAATCCTGTCGGAATCGGAATTGGTCCATCGAAACGCGTCCACGCCGATCGAACGCAGATCGTCCGCGAAGATCTTCGCATCGGAGGTTCCGCGGAAGGGCCCGATGACGAGCCGCGCTCGGTCGCTGCCCTGTGCGACATAGCCGGTGATCCCCTTGAACAGGTCCCCATTGTCGCGCTTCAGTCGCCCGAACTCGTTCTGGAGCGCGGTCGCGTTGCGGCCGCTGGCGAGCTGGAGCCAGACCTTGGAATCCTCGATCGCGGCGGTGCGCTGGACGACCGACGGCCGCACCGACGGCGAATAGGCAATCTGCACCGGCCGCGGTTGCGATTGAAGCGACGGCTGTTCCCAGACCGGCTGCACTTGGCGCTCAGTCGGCGGCTGTTGAAGAAGGGCGTCGATACCGGAGAGACGGTCCGTGCTCACGCTCTCGCTGGCGGCGGCGGTTGTCGGCGCCGCGCTTGGAGGAGTAGCATAAGCGTAAGCCGGCTGGTTCGGATCGGGGAAGAGCCCGAGGTTGACCGCTGCCGCCTTCTCTCCGGCGGACAGCGACGGCAGTTTCTGAAGGAATGGCGCGACGCGCGACCAGCTGCCGGGCATTGCTGCGTCGATCGCGGTCATCGCGGCCCTGGAATCGCCGGCGAGTGCAAGGACGAAGGCACGAACTCGCGGAACCGAGGAATCGCCTTTCGCCGCAAGCGGCGCGAGCATCGCGATTGCGTTCGCCTTGTCCCCACTGATCGCCAGGCTGAGTGCGAGCCGCCGACGCGTCTCATCGGCATCTGCGCCCGAAAGGGCGGCGCGATAGTCGGTCTGGGCCTTCGCCTGCTGGCCCATCAGGTCGTAGGCGAGACCGCGGTCGCATCCGAGCGCCGACTGGTTCGCTCCGAGCTGCTCGGCCCTGCGGAAGTAAGGCAGGGCCGCCTTCGCATCGCCGTTCGCGACCTGCACAGCCCCCATGCCTTCCTGCGGCAGCGGGCTCCTCGAGTCGACGTCGTCGGCGCGCGCGAAGAAGCCCGCGGCGGCCTGTGAGTCGCCGAGCTCGAGCGCGGCGCGGCCGGCGCCGATCAGCGAATTGAAATCCTTGGGATCATCGGCGAGCGCCCGCACATAACGCGCCAGCGCAGCGGCAGCAGTTTCGTTGTAGGGCGAATAGCTGCCCTGCGCCGATGCAGGCGCCGCGACAACGACGGCGAGCCCGGAGGCGCACGTAAAAAGCGCACCCAGACATGAAATTCGTGCAAATCCCCGCATCGACCCTCCCGGTGCGGCAGAGAATCTTACCAGAGGCTTTCTGCCTAGGGCGGTTACGCTGAGCCGTGCGATGAAGGCGGTGAGGTGCAGCAAAGGTGAGCGATTAACCTCGCAAATAATGAAAAGGGCAGCCTCTCCGGAGAGACTGCCCCTCTTCAATCAATCCCTAGTGAATTACTGGTTGTTTTGCCGGTTCAGGAAGCGCGGGATGTCGATCGGCTCGCGCCGATAGGTGTGATCCTCTTCATCGATCTGCGCCTTGGGAGCGCCGCGAGCGATGTTCGACATGCGCTCGAACAGCGTTCCGCCGTTAGCGGTCGGCTGCACGGTATCGTCCTCGTCCTCCGGCGGCGCGATCGGCGGGGCGCCGACCGGGCTCGTCAGGATATCGTCGGCGCCGAGCAGGAGCTCGTCGCCCTAATCGCTGTCACCCGCGCTGAGGTCGACCTCGAGCGTATCGCCGATGGCAGGAGCGCTTGCCTCGAGTGCAGCCGCCGGAGCCGCCTGGCGGGCCGGGAAGCTGAACACCTTTGCCGGGGTCGGATGGGCGATTGCATCCGCCTCGATGCCGGTCGCCACAACCGAGACCCGGATCTTGCCGCCGAGGTCATTGTTGAACGCCGAGCCCCAGATGATGTTCGCGTCCGGGTCGACCAGCTCCTTGATGTGGCTCGCGGCCTCGTCGACCTCCATCAGACGCATGTCCTCGCCGCCGGTGATCGAGATGATGACGCCCTTGGCCCCCTTCATCGAGACGCCATCGAGAAGCGGGTTCGAAATTGCCTTTTCGGCCGCTTCGATCGCGCGATTGTCGCCGTCTGCCTCGCCAGTGCCCATCATCGCCTTGCCCATCTCGCTCATCACCGAGCGGACGTCGGCGAAGTCGAGGTTGATGAGGCCAGGCATGACCATCAGGTCGGTAATTCCGCGAACGCCCTGCTGGAGCACCTCGTCGGCCATTTCGAACGCCTGTTTGAAGGTCGTCTCCGAGTTCGCGAGACGGAACAAATTCTGGTTGGGGATGACGATCAGCGTGTCGACGTGCTGCTGAAGCTCCTGGATGCCGGTATCGGCCGCGCGCGAGCGGCGCGCTCCCTCGAACGCGAACGGCTTGGTGACCACGCCGACCGTGAGAATCCCCCGATCGCGGGCAGCCTTGGCGATCACCGGCGCTGCGCCGGTACCGGTGCCACCGCCCATTCCGGCAGCGATGAAGCACATATGCGCGCCGTCGAGCGACTGGAGGATCTCGTCGAGAGTCTCTTCGGCGGCGGCGCGCCCGATTTCGGGGCGCGAGCCCGCACCGAGGCCCTGAGTGATCTTGATGCCAAGCTGGATCCGGCGGTCGGCGGTCGAATTGTTAAGCGCCTGTGCGTCGGTGTTCGCGACGACGAAATCGACGCCCTGGACATCGGCACGCATCATGTTTGCGATGGCGTTGCCGCCCGCCCCGCCGACGCCGATCACGCTGATCCGCGGGCGAAGTTCGTCGACCTCTGGCCGGATGAAATCGATGCTCATGATCTAAAATCCCCCCAATGCGACAACGCGTTGAGCCTCCACGAGGAATCCATGAATCATTGCGAGTCTGATGCCAAGCGGAAAAGTTAACGCAAACGAAAAAAGTGGGGAAGACTGTCGCCCGAAAGACTCACTTCGGCCGCGATCAGGTCTTTGAGTTCGCTGGCTTTGTCGGTCCGGCACAGCCCAAGACTTCATTCGGTGAGCTTCAAGAGCGACACAGGCGCTCAGGCATCTTGGGTCACACTGCGGTTCCAGACGGTTTCGTTCCTGGTCAGCGGACGCGCCCAGAAGCTGACCGAAATTATATAGGCCAGCTGCAACAGGATCAGGAACATCGCGTCGCGCAGGCCAACGTGGTCGCCAAGCCAGCCGATCGCCAGGGGCAGCAGCGCTCCGCCCAAAATGCCGGTGCATAGGATGCCAGTGAAAGACCCATGGTGCTCGGCCACCGAGTTGAGGGCCAGAGCGAAGATGATCGACCACATTACCGACAGCGCGAAACCGCAGAGCGGGAAAGCGATCAGCGAAACTTGGGTGGGGCCCAGCAGCGCGGCCAGAACGCAGCCCACCGCGCCCAGGCCGAACAGCCGCAGGATAAGCTGCGAATCAAGCAATCGAAGGAGCACAAGGCCGAGCATGCAGCCGATCACCATCAACCCCCAGAACAGGCTGACTTCATAAGCTCCCGTCGTTTCGGCGGGGATGCCGTGATAGACCAGCAGAAACTGGCCCATCCAGTCGGCGAGCCCCTGCTCGGTGCCGACGTAGGCCACGATGCCGACGAAAAACAGCAACACATATTTGTTGCCGAGCAATTCCAGATAGGTGCCGATCGACCCCACCCGCTCATCCTGCGCGAGCTCCGCCTTGGGCAGGCGGATCTTCGCGGTCAGCGCAATGAAGCATGCAAAGACGAGGCCTGCGCCCGCGTAAAAGGGCACCCAGGGCGGGCCGAGCGCGGCGAACGTGTGTTGACTGGTTTGCAGCAGACTGAGCGCGAAAGGGCTGAGAAACGACGCCACTCCGAAAACAAGCTGGCCCAGCACCGCGTAGAATGCGAAATGCTCTTCACCAACCGTCGATCGGGTGAGCGGATTGATGACCACCTGCAACATCGCCATGCCGAGCCCGATGACAAACAGACCGACGATTACCGCGAGGTAGGAAGCGGAACTGGCTATCAGCAGGCAGCCTAGTGCATTCAGACTGAAAGCGCCGAACATTGTTGCGCTCTGTCCGCGCTTTTCCAGCAAAAATCCCGCGGGGATCGAAATAATACCGTAAGCCATGAAAAAAGAAAAAGGCAGGAATCCAGCCAACGCATAATTGATCTTGTACCATTTGATGATAATTGGGATCAGTGGCCCAATAATATTGGTTACAAATGAAATCAGAAACCAGATCGCCATAATATAAATGATGATCTTGAGATTCTTCCGATCCATATATTGTTTCTCTCGTAAGGAGACGTCTGAATACGACGAAGATCTTGTCAGGTTCGGTCATATAAGCGCGTTGCGCGCTTTTCAATGATACGTAATAGCTATAGGGATGTTGGTCCACCGGGTCCGCAACGCCCTTCAACCAAAGGCCTGGCATGCTTTCTCTTCGTGCTGAATCCCCCGGCGCCACGAAAACTACCATGTATCGAGAGGCTGCCGAAGCCCCGGATTGCGTCGAAAATCAACTGCAGCGCAACGCGGTTACGCTTGAAGCGCTTGTCGACCGGCTGCGTGCACAGCCCCCGACCGCTATGGTGACGGTCGGACGAGGCAGTTCCGATCATGCCGCGACCTATGCCCGATATCTCGTAGAAACCCGCCTGGGCATTCTGGCATCCTCGCTTTCGCCCTCGATATTCTCGGTTTTCAAAGCGCCGCTTTCGCTTAATAACATGCTCTGTCTGGCGATATCGCAGTCGGGCCGCAGCCCGGATCTGCTCGCGGCCGCTCGCGCGGCGCGAGAGACTGGAGCGATCGTGGTCGCCTTGGTCAACGATCCGGATTCGCCGCTGGCTGAGATCGCGTCGACCATAGTTCCACAGGGCGCCGGTCTCGAGAAGAGTGCCGCGGCGACCAAGAGTTTCATCACTTCGCTTTCGGCGATCGCACAGATGGTGGCTCTGTGGTCGGGCGATGGAGCGATGCAGGCGGCGCTACCGCAACTCCCTTCGGCATTGGCGCGGGCGTGGCAGGAAGACTGGTCGCCCTGCCGGGACAAGCTTCAGACCGCAGATCATCTCTATACAGTCGGGCGTGGCCTCCATTTGGGAGTAGCCCAGGAAGCCGCGCACAAGCTGAAGGAGACCTGCATGATCCACGCGGAAGCCTATAGCAGCGCCGAAGTGCTGCACGGGCCAAATGAGCTGGCGGGCAAGGATTTTCCGGTGCTCCTCTTCCGCTCGGAGGATGCAACCGATGCGAGCGTGCAGGAAGCTGCGCGACGACTGAGTGCGCAGGGCGCGTCGGTGATGATGGCGGGTGGAGGCGAACCGGGCAGTTTGCGAGTGCCACGGGCGCCGCACCCGGCACTCGCTCCCATTCTTCAGATTCAGGCATTTTACCGCATGGCCAACGCGCTGGCTTGCGATCGGGGACATAATCCGGACCAGCCGCGTCACGTGCAAAAAGTCACGCACACGGTCTGAATGATCACCGAGCTCGTCGCGGCCGATATTGGCGGCACTCATGCCCGTTTCGCTCTTGCGCAGGTTGCGGATGGCCGTGTGATCCAATTGGGAGAAGCGCTCACGCTCAAAACCGCCGATTATGCCGGTCTGGTAGAGGTGTGGCAGGCTTTTGCCCATGATCTGGGCCGCCAGTTGCCGAGCGCCGCTGCACTGGCCTTTGCCTATCCGGTGGAAAATGATCTGCCTCAGCTGACCAACATGCCCTGGACAATCGATCCGCGGACGATCCCTGAAGCTTTGGGCATCGTTCAGCATCTGATCCTCAATGATTTTTGCGCGATCGGACACGCAATTGCCACGCTTGGTCCATCGCATTTCGTGCACATTGCCGGACCGGATATTGCACTTCCCGAAAACGGAGTGATCAGCATCGTCGGCCCCGGGACCGGTCTTGGTGTGGGCATGATGATCCGCAAAGATGGCCGATATCAGGTTATTGCCAGCGAAGGCGGCAATATGGATTTTTCACCTCACGATGATCTCGACGATCGCCTCATGGCGGCACTGCGCAGGCGATATAGCCATGTTTCGGCGGAGCGCCTCGTTTCCGGCCCGGCTTTGATGGACATTTATGCAGTGATCGCAAACGCACAGCCGCCGTACACCGATGATCGCGATCTGTGGCAAGCGGCACTTCAAGGTAACGATCCGACCGCTCGAGCAGCGCTTGAGCGCTTTTGCCTATGTCTCGGCGCGTTTTCGGGGAACATTGCGCTTGCTCATGGGGCCAACGCATTGGTTCTAGCCGGCGGACTCGGGCTGCGGCTACGCGAGCATCTGCCCGCCTCGGGGTTTGCCGAAAGGCTCTCTGCCAAGGGCGAATACAGATCAATCATGCAGCAATTGCCGGTAAAGCTGATCGCCCACGCCGAGCCCGGCCTTTATGGAGCCGCAGCCGCTTTTGCCTTCCGGTTTACTGCCTCGCGACGGGATGAGGAGTGACCAAGCCCTAGCGGATTGAATCTGACGCTTGATACCCGCCAAAATGTCGCTCCCGCGGGCGAGCGCCGTTGTCCTCCGTCGCCATGACATCCAGGATCATCGGCACTTCGCAGGCGCGTGACTAAGCCATTCGGCTGCTTGCAAGAGACGTCCGGCACGAGCAGGATTGCGGCGGGAGTCCAGGAAATGGCCAAGCTGTTCCTGAGTTATGCACGCGAAGATGCAACCATTGCGGAGCGGCTGGCGAGGTCCCTGGAGCGTTCCAGCCACGATGTCTGGTGGGACCGCGAACTTCACGGTGGAGCGAGCTTCGGCTCGGAAATTGAGCGACAACTCAAGGAATGCGACGTCGTCATCGTCCTGTGGTCGCGCGCAGGCGTGCAGTCATCCTGGGTCCGCGATGAGGCCGCGATCGGGCGCGACGACGGAAAGCTGCTGCCGATTAGCGTCGATGGCACCGAGCCGCCGATCGGTTTCCGACAATTCCATGCTCTCGACTTGCAAGGTTGGCACGGCCGGAGCGGAGCGGCTGTGTTCCGCAAGGTGCAGGAGGCGGTTCTCGCGTTAGTCGGGGATCGTTCAACGAAAATTCCTCCTCCATCGGCGCGGCAGACGACGAGACCGGGCCACACTCGACGTCCAGCGATGCTTGCGGCTGCCGCGGCAATCCTGGCCGTGATCGGCGCGCTTTACTGGACGGTGGGCCGACCGAACGGCGGAGAACTCAGCGTTGC
>DATATH010000180.1:0-8264 GCA_036268895.1 Sphingomicrobium sp.
AGTCGGGCTTGGTCGTATCAGCGGTGTCGGCCATTGGCGAGGGGCTCTAGCGGTCGCTCGTCAGATTGCAAATTGAAGGATTTAATCGAGCGCGAGGAGGTGCCGCGCCTCCGCTTCGTCCCCGCGCATCTGTGCGACCAGCACCTCTACGGCGTCGAACTTCTTCTCTTCCCGGATGTAGGCATGAAGGGCGACCTCGATCCTCTGGTTGTAGAGATCGCTCTCGAAGTCGAACAGATGGGCCTCGAGGAGCTCCTTTTCCGGCGCGAAGGTCGGACGCACTCCGAGGCTCGCGACGCCTGGATGCTCGCTCCCGTCTTCGAGCGTCACCCGGACTGCGTAGATCCCGTACTTCGGCCGTTGATAGTCGCCGAGGCCGAGGTTGGCCGTCGGATAGCCAAGCTCGCGGCCGCGCGCGTCGCCGCGCTCGACCACGCCCTCGATCGCATAATCGCGGCTCAGCATGCGAGTCGCCGATCCCGTGTCGCCGGCAATGAGCGCCTCGCGGATCCGGCCCGACGATATGCGCTGGCCGTCCAGCACGACCTGGAGCACGGCTTCGGCCGCGATCCCATGTTCTGCCCCGACCTTCGCCAGAAGCGCTGCATCGCCGGCTCTGCCCTTGCCGAAGCTGAAATCGTCGCCGGTGATCACGCCCGCTGCACCGATCTGGCCGACGAGGACCTTCGAAATGAACTCCTCTGCGTCCATCGACGCGAGTTCGGAGCCGAACTCGAACACCATCATGGCGTCCGCGCCGGCATGGGCAAACAGTGCCTCGCGCTGGTCAAGCGAGGTCAGCCGGAAGGGCGGCACGTCGGGCTTGAAGAACTTCACCGGGTGAGGATCGAAGGTCGCGACGATCACCGGACGGCGCTCGTGGAAGGCGCGCGCGACCGCCCGGCTGACCACTGCCTGGTGGCCGAGGTGGAATCCATCGAAATTGCCGAGCGCGAGAATGCTTCCCCTGAGCGTGTCAGGGATCCCGCCGGCGAGGGTGAGCCGCTCCATTCGCGCGGCCTCTATCGGCCAAATCAACGAGTGGGAAGGTGACGCCTGAGCAGCCTGTATTCGTGAACCGCGAGCGCGATCACGAACAAATCGAATATGCTGAGCAGGATGAGGCCGAAGTCGTGCGTGAAGCTGTAGCGATAGAGCTGGTAGGCGATGAAGGCCCCAAACACCGTAAAGCTCGCCGGATAGGCCCAGAGCTTCTCGCGAAGGAGACCGATGACCAATATGCCTTTGATGATCCCGTGGCTGAGGAGATAGAAAGCATAGAAGTGGTGCTGGGCGACGGAGAAGTTTTCGCCGAACTTCACGAACTGGCTCGCGACCCAGTCGTGGGGATCTTGGGTAAGCTCGCCCTGGCTGAAGCGGTTGAGCCAGCCGACGATCGTCTCGGTCCTGGTGAGATAGAGCGCGACCCCGCCCGCGATCTCGAAAAGGGCGTGAAGGCCCTTCAAGGAGACGCTCACCGCGAAGATCTGGTGGATCCGCTTTTCCTGCATCGGCAGCAGTAACGCCGCGCTCTTGACTTGGAAGCAAGCGAATCCTATTTCCGCTTCATCCCGATCCACCGGTTGTCCGGCGGCGCATTCGTGCGCGCGTCGGCTTTTCGTTTGGAGGGTCTTTTCTAGCGACGAGATGGGGCGGCAGTCGCCCTGTGGAGCTGAAGAAGGGTAACGAATGGCTCGTATTGCCGGGGTGAACATCCCCACCAACAAGCGCGTCGAAGTCGCGCTCACCTACATTCACGGAATCGGCCGAACGACGGCCAAGGACATCATCGCCAAGCTCGGAATCGCAGCGGACAAGCGCGTCCAGGATCTCACCGACCAGGAGGTTCTGCATATCCGTGAGGCGATCGATCGCGATTATTCGGTCGAGGGTGACCTTCGCCGCGAAACCGCGATGAATATCAAGCGGCTGATGGACCTCGCCTGCTACCGCGGGCTTCGCCATCGCAGGGGTCTCCCCGTCCGCGGACAGCGCACGCACACCAACGCGCGCACTCGCAAGGGCAAGGCCAAGCCGATTGCTGGCAAGAAGAAGTAAGCCCAGCGCAGCCGCAACTCACGCCCTTTTCACTGGGCGACAAGGAACTAGAGGATTGTAGGAACCGATGGCTCAGGCACCGCAGCGCGTCCGCAGAAGGGAACGCAAGAACATTACCGCCGGCGTCGCCCATGTGAACGCCAGCTTCAACAACACGATGATCACCATCACCGACGCCCAGGGAAATGCGATTGCCTGGTCGAGCGCCGGAATGATGGGCTTCAAGGGCAGCCGCAAGTCGACGCCCTATGCCGCGCAGGTCGCGGCGGAAGATGCTGGCCGGAAGGCCGCCGAGCACGGCGTTCGCACGCTCGAGGTCGAGGTCAAGGGACCCGGATCGGGCCGCGAGAGCGCGCTTCGTGCGCTCCAGGCGGTCGGCTTCACGATCACCTCGATCCGCGACGTGACCCCGATCCCGCACAACGGGGTCCGGCCTTCGAAACGTCGCCGCGTCTAACGTTTCGGCCAAAGTGACCGTCACTTTGGCCGAAGTTGGAAGAAGAATTGAAATCAGGGGTTTAGGCCCCCAACTGCCAAGGGATGAAAATGGCCGTCAACGCAAAGAACTGGCAGGAACTCAAGAAGCCCAACGCGCTCGAGAAGAAGCAGTCCGGGGGCGATAGCCGCCGCCGTGCAGTGTTCGTCGCCGAGCCGCTGGAGCGCGGCTTCGGGATGACTCTTGGCAATTCGCTTCGCCGGGTGCTCCTCTCCTCGCTCCAGGGCGCCGCCGTCACGTCGATCAAGATCGACGGCGTGCTTCACGAGTTCTCGTCGCTCGCCGGCGTCCGCGAGGACGTCACCGACATGGTGCTCAACGTGAAGCAGATCGCGCTCAAGATGGAAGGCGAGGGGCCGCGCCGGCTCCACCTTTCCGCGACCGGGCCGACCGAGGTCACGGCGGGGATGATCGCGACCACCGGGGACATCGAGGTCACCAACCCCGATCTCGTCATCTGTCACCTCGACGAGGGCGCGACTCTCAACATGGAGCTGACTGTGGATATCGGCAAAGGCTATCAGCCGGCGGTCGCCAACCGTCCGGCCGACGCGCCGATCGGGCTCATCCCGGTCGACGCGCTCTACAGCCCCGTCCGCCAGGTTGCCTACAAGGTCGAGAATACGCGCGTCGGGCAGGAGCTTGACTATGACAAGCTCAACCTGACGATCGAGACCGACGGAACGGTCACTCCCGAGGACGCGCTCGCTTATGCCGCGCGGATCCTCCAGGACCAGCTGCAGCTCTTCGTCCACTTCGACGATAGCCAGGTCCGGATGGCGCCGTCGCCGATGATCGGCCAGGCCGTTCCGATGGCTGCCGAAGCGCCGGCCGACACCAACCAGCTCAACCGCTATCTCCTCAAGAAGGTGGACGAGCTGGAACTATCGGTGAGGAGCGCCAACTGTCTCAAGAACGACAATATCATCTACATCGGCGACCTCGTCCAGAAGACGGAGGCCGAGATGCTCCGGACGCCGAACTTCGGCCGCAAGAGCCTCAACGAGATCAAGGAAGTGCTCGCGAGCATGGGTCTTCGTCTCGGCATGGATATCCCCGGCTGGCCGCCGGAGAACATCGAGGAAATGGCAAAGAAGCTCGAGCAGGAAATGCTCGGCTGACGCCAAGGCAGAGTGAGCTAAGGGTCCCCAGGTTGAGGGGGCCTGTGAACAGGAAGGGCCGCCCCTTGGCGGCCCTTTTTCTTTTGCTAAGCTCGGCGATGTGACCGACCGCATCATCCTCGATTGGTTTCCCTACGCCATCCCGATCCTTTTCGTCGGGATGTGGCTCTTCGGAACGACCACGATCGGCTTCCTCTCTGGCTGGTTCAATCTTCAGCAATGGTATCCCGACGAGGGCGGCGAAGAGCCACTGCTGACTTTGAACGGGCAATCTGGCTCGATGGGCGCGGGTGTCGGGCTGAACGGTGTTCTCAAGCTGCGCGCCTATCCGTCGGGTCTTGGCCTTTCGATCCGGCGAATTTTCGCGCCGTTCCAGAAACCTCTCAAGATCCCGTGGAGCGAAATCGAGGCCGAGGCCAGCACCAGCTTCTTCCTTCCGATGGTGAAGCTCAATCTCGGCAAGCCGGCGAACGGACGGTTGAAGATCAGCGCGCGGAGCTGGTCGCGGCTGGTCGACGCGGTACCGAGCGGCTCTTCCGCGATTCAGATGCCTGTCGCCGTGGCCGTCAGTGCCGGATCCTTCGCACGGGCGCTGATCGTCCAATGGGTCGCGATGAGTGCATTTGCGAGTGCTTTCATCGCCTTCTTTTGGACAAGGGCGGCTCCGCGCGCCGGTGTCCCGCTCATTTTGTGCGTCGCATTTCCCGTCGCTTTCTTAGGAATCGCGCAGCTCATCCGATATGGCCGGGAAAGCTAAGATAGCCCTCTTATCGGGTTGGCCCATAGGAGGGCGGGGCGTCTTTGGGTTCCGAACCCCAATGCTGGTCGGGAACGGAAGAAAGCGAAAAGCGAAGTTCACCGCCGTGCTGTACGAAGTCCTCCCCAAGCCAGGGCCTCGTCGTCACATGTCCGTTGACGCTCAAACCATGGACATAGGGAGCATCGCCGGCTGCACCGGTTGCAAGAATGCGGATCGAAGCGCCCGGTCGATTGATCGAGATCTCGGGAAAGAGCGGGCTTCCGATCACGAGGTCGGCACGCCCCGGGTAAAGCGGATAGAGGCCCATCGCCGACCAAACGTACCAGGACGACATCTCGCCAAGGTCGTCATTCCCGGAGATTCCATTGGGACTGTTGGTCCAGATCCTTCGCATCGCCTCACGCACCACGCCTTGTGTCTTCCACGGCGCGCCCGCGAAGTCGTAGAGCCAGGGCGAGGCGATCGAGGGTTCGTTGTCGAGCTCTGCATGGAGGGGACCGGACTTGGTAACCGCCCAGCGGCCGTCGCCTTCGCGAAAGAAGCCGTCGAGCGCTGCAAGGGCCTTCTCGCGCCCGCCGAGGGCCTCGAACAGCCCGGCCGGATCGAACGGCACCATCCAGCGATATTGGGCACCGCTCCCTTCCACGAACTCGTCGTCGGATTGGGGATCGAAGCTTGGCCAGCTGCCATCCGCCCGTCGCGGCTGGATATAGCTGGATTTCGGAGGGACGAGGTTGCGCCACCAGGCTGAGCGCTCGAGAAAGCGCCCCTCGTTGGCCTTGTCGCCGACCAAGCGCGCGAGTTGCGACAGTCCGAAATCGGCAGTGGCGAGTTCGAGCGTATCTGCGGCCGATCCCCAGCCGGGCGCGCCAACGGGCATGTAATGCAGCTTCAGCCAGAGATCGAGGCCGGGCCGCTCGCCAACGCACAGAACCGGGCAGCCCGCGCGGCTCAAATCACTCGCCGTCGGCACGAGCGCGGCCTTGAGAAGCGAGCGATAGGCACCCCTTACATCGAAGTCGCGGCCCGCAAAGGCGTAGATTGCAGCGACCGCGGGCGCGGAAGGATCGCCGTTCATCACTCCGGTGGGACCAGTCAGATGCGTCCAGCGATCCCATTCTCCGCCATATTGATCGGCCTGGTTGAGGAGAGACTGCGCGAAATCCGATCCGACCTTGGGATCAATGAGGGTGATGAGCTGGACCTGCGAACGGTAGACGTCCCAGCCGGAGAAATTGGCATATTGGGCTACCTGGCCGCGGGGCAGACGATGCACCTCGCCGTCCATTCCGCGGTAGCGGCCGTCGAGATCGCTCGCGATGCTGGGATCGATCAGCGCGTGGTAGAGAGCGGTCGTGAAGACGGTGCGCTCGCTTGGGGTCCCACCGCTGGTCGCGATACGGCCAAGCTGATCGTTCCAGGCCGCACGAGCGGCGGCGCGGATCGTCCCGATGGTCGTTCCTGGAGGACTCTCCTTCTCGAGATTGGCCAGTGCGCCCGCCTCGTCGACATAAGAGATGCCGATCCGCATCGTGACCGTCGACGTTTTGGCCGGATCGAAGCTGAGCCAGCCACCGGAGCCCTTTCCCGGGACCGGGAAGCCATCGGGGCCATAGCCGGTGCCGCCGTGCGCCTCGGTTGCCCCGGCGCTTACCGCGCCGTCGGCCCAGGTGCCGCCGGCGGTGAAATCCTGGTCGAACACTGCAACGAAATGGAGCGTGTAATAGCTCTGGCGGCGGTCGGGCGAGAGATAACCGCAGAAATTGCCGCTCGTGACGCTTCCCGAAACGGTGTGGTGCGCGGCATCGATGCGGATGCTTGCATCGCTCGAGCCGACTTCGGTGTCAGAAGTTCGGAAGAGGAGGTTGGCCGGCTTGTCCCTGGGAAAGGTGAGGCGCGCAATGCCGGTCCTCAAGGTGGCCGACAGGTCGACATCGACACCGTTTCCAAGCTGCGCCGAATAAGCTCCGGGGCTCGCCGCCTCCTTCGAATGATCGAGATAGGCTGCGTAGAGGTTGGCGGCGCCGGCGGCCGATGGCGATGTCTTGACTTCCCGAGTGACCGGCATGACCGAAACGTCGCCGCCGGCGCCGGCGCAGCCGCTACCCGAGACATGGGCAAGGCCAAAGCCCCGCACTCCGTTGGAGCGCCATTCATAGCCGCCGGGAGCTGCAACGACGAGCCCGCTCCCGGGTAACGGCGTCTCCTCCGGGCTGAAGGAGACCATGCCGAACGGAAGCACTGCGCCTGGAAAGACGTTGCCGCCATTCGTCGTGCCGATGAACGGATTGACGAGCGCCGCCCGATCATCGCCCTCTTGGCCGACGGCCTCGGAACCCATGAGAAGCAACAAGGTGGCAGCGGCAATCCATCTCATCGGTGGAAAGTCTCCCGGGAGAAGATCGCGGCGTAACAGATAGTCGAAGGCCGTGGATAGACTTGGCGATGGGCCGCCCCTTTCCTGTTGTTTTGGACGCCGAGCGGTGCATTCTGCCGCTGGACCAACGGGGCTGTGATGGATGGCGCATGCAAAAGGGGAGACAGATGCTGATCTTGTCGCCGCTGCCGTCGCAGGAAGTCGCGCCGCCTTCGAGACATTGCTCGAAAGTCACTATTCGAGGATCCACGGCCTCGCCTGGCGGCTGACGGGATCGCGTTCCGATGCGGACGACATAGCCCAGGATGTCTGTTGCACCCTCGTCGAGAAGATCGGAAGCTTCCACGGCCAGGCGAAATTTACGACCTGGCTGACCGCCATCACCTTCAACGCCTGCCGCGATTTTCGGCGGAGGCGCCGTTCGCTCGGTGGAATGATCGAGAAACTGACTGTTCTCGCGGGGCTTATCGACATGCCGGACGGGCGAGATGCCTATGACTTGATTTGGCTGAAGAGCGCCATTTCGCGGCTCAAACCGGCGCTTCGCGATACGGTCGTGCTGGTCGCGGGTGAGCAGCTCACCCACGCCGAAGCGGCAGAGATTCTCGGCGTCACCGAAAATACAATCGCCTGGCGGATGCACCAAGTGCGGCGGATCCTTTCAGCCGCCCGCTGACGCAAAAGGAAATTTCTTCAAAGGATTTTCGGCCGAGCCGCGTCTCACGAACAGGCGGGCAATCGTGCGCGCCGCTTGAAAAGGGAGATTGCCATGTGGCGCCATAATCGCTCCATGAGCGTGGCCTTGGCTCTGCTGCTTGTTGCGTGCGCGAAATCGGGCATCGACAACGAGCTCAAGTCGACATCGGATTCAGCATCGGAGGCCAAGGCTTCCAATCTCGTCGTGAGCGGCGCGCGCGTCGCCGAGCCTGCGCTCGATGCCGTGATGGCAATGGCGCCTCCGCCGCCTCCGCCTCCTGCGCCAGGGACCTACGTCCCGCCTCGGTGGACGCCCCCCTATCACGACGTCGGCCGTGACAGGTTCACCAGCGTCGATGAGAATCCCTTCAAGATCGTCCGCGAAGCACCTGTCTCGACTTTCTCTATCGACGTCGACACTGCCTCTTATTCGTGGGTTCGGGCCTCGCTGAACCAGAATGTCCTGCCGCAACCTGCCTCGGTTCGGACCGAGGAGATGGTGAACTACTTCCCCTATGATTATGCCCCGCCGCGGACCTTGGAGCAGCCGTTCAGCACCAACGTCTCGGTGTTCCCGAGCCCCTGGTCGCCCGGACGCAAGCTCGTTCGGATCGGCATCCGGGGCTATTCGATCAATCACTCGACGCGTCCGCGCGCCAATCTCGTCTTCCTGATCGACACGTCGGGATCGATGCAGGAGCCGAACAAGCTGCCGCTGGTGAAGCAGTCGCTCGAGCTGCTTCTCGATGAGCTCGC
>DATATH010000181.1:0-16574 GCA_036268895.1 Sphingomicrobium sp.
TCCTCGATGCCGGCAGCGATCAACCGGTGGACGATGTAATTTTCAAGGTCGAAGTGCGGCCTGCCAGCCTCTCCAGCAACGAAGAATCGCGCATTGTCTCCGTCATCTTCCAAGAACTTCGCCTTGAACGCCTCGTCGACCTCGTAGGAAACCTGGGCGATGCATGGGCCGACCGCGGCGTGAATATGTCCGCGTCTTGCGCCCAGTTTCTCCATCGCCTCGATCGTCCTGTCCGTGACGCCCGCAAGCGCGCCTCGCCACCCCGCATGCGCCGCGCCGACGACGACTGAGCCATGGTCGGCAAGAAGCACCGGCGCGCAGTCGGCGGTGAGGATTCCGAGGAGTAGATTGGGCTTGTCGGTGACCATGGCGTCAGCGCGAGGCCGCTCTTGCTGCCCCCAGGCTCGATCGGCGACGACGACCTCGGCGGAGTGGATTTGGTGCACGGTTGCAAGTTCGGCCTCGGGAAGAAGGGCAGCGATTGCAAGCCGGCGATTTCCGGCGATCGCCTCGGGATCGTCACGACTTCCAAAGCCGACGTTGAGCCCTGCGCAGTCGCCGACCGAAATCCCGCCGCGCCGGCCAAGGAAGCCATGCGGCAGGCCGCCCAACGAAACGGCGCGGATGACCTCGATGCTTTGCGACCCTTCGCTCACAGGAGGGCTTTTCGCATGATCACGTCCTCGTCCGCGTGATTGCCTACCATGAAGCAGTAGCGGCCGACCGCTTCGAATCCATAACGGTCGTAAAAGCGTCGTGCTCGGTGATTGTCGATGAAAACGGTGAGGTAGAGTTCTTCAGCGCCGCGGCTGTGGGCCTCCTCGAGTGCCCAGTCCATGAGAGCGTGCGCAACGCCCGTCCCGTGATAGCCTTTCAAGACATAGAGCTGGTCGACGAGCAGTGCGGGGGCTCTTGGCACAACCTCGAGCTTCAATGGCGCGAGCTTGAGGTAACCGACGGGTACCCCGTCTACTTCGGCGATCCGGAACGCATATTGAGGGTCTTCGAGCTCTCTCTCCCAATCGGCAATCCCGAAGCTCGAACGGAAGCTTTCGAGGTCCTCGGCACTGTAAAGGTGCGCAAACGTATCCGAGAAGCTCACATCGAAGATATGGTCGAGCTCTACAGCGTCGGCCACGATTGCACTCCGATAGCTGGTCATTCCAACCCCGCCGGCGACGGCCATCGGGGCGAATGGATTGCGATTGCCTTGAAGAGGGTCCCCATCGCTTCGGGCGCCGCGAGGCGATCTAGCGCGGCCTCGACCTCGTGCCTGCGCTCCGGATTGGCGCTCGAGAGCGCCTTCGCTCTCGCTTCAATGCCGATCCTGCCAAGCCATTCGCCCTGGGAGGTGGTCGCCGTCACCTTCGCGCCTGCGTCAATGGCGGCACGCGCGATCGCCTCGAAATCGACATGAGCGGTCAGATCCTGTTCGCCCGGATTGTCGAGGACGGGTGCAAACTCGTGGCCGCGAACCGCCTGCAAGGTGTCGCCAGGAGCGCTTTTCGCATGTCCGTAATCGATGAAAAGAGCGACCCCGCCCTGGTCCACGAGCTGGCGAGCGACCGCCGAGACCGCCCGCTCACGAGCCGGCGAATCCTCGACGATCTCGCCGTCGCGATCGAACGCGAGCTTTCCGCGCTCGAGGATGATCGACCGCTCCACTGCGCCGACGAACTGGCGGATCGGGAGCGCGTCCAAAAATTCGTTCGCGACGAGGAGAAGCGGCCGAGGCGGAAGTTCGTCGATCGCATCGTGGAAATGTGCGCCCGGCAAGGTCTGCTGCTGCACGTTCCGGAGCACGGGACTGGTCTCGACCAGATGCACTTCGCCCTCGAACCCGGCGGCGCGAAGCACTCGAAGAGCATCTGAGCCGAGCGTTCCCCGACCCGGCCCGAGCTCGGCATAGAAGGCATCGCCAGGACTGCCGCCGCTCTTCCAGGCGTCGGCGAGCCATGCCCCGATCACTTCGCCGAACATCTGGCTGATTTCGGGCGCGGTCGTGAAGTCACCTGGCTCCCCCAACGGATCGCGGGTCGCGTAATAATATTCGTTGCAGGCTTCCATGAATGCCTCGACGCTCACGGCGCCTTCGGCCTCGATGCGCTCACGAAGCGCGCGTTCGAGCGGCGTCAGAAATCCCCTCCCGCCTTATGCGAGAGAGCTTTCTTACGACACACTGGCAGTGCCCGCGGTCGGCTCGATGCGCGCCCGCCGGCCCTTCGCGGTCCACATCAGCCACAGTCCGCCGAGGATCATCGGGATCGAGAGCCACTGGCCCATGTGGAGGCCGGTCATCTGGGCGAAGCGGATCAGCTGGCTGTCGGGCTCGCGGATGAACTCGATCCCGAAGCGGAAGCAGCCGTAGAGAAAGAGAAACGTGCCAACGAGCTTGCCGGGCTGGTAGCGGGCGTCGCTCTTCCAGAACATGACCGCGAGGATCGAGAAGAGAACGATCCCTTCGAGGAAGGCCTCGTAGAGCTGGCTCGGATGCCTCGGCGGTCCGAGGATCGGGCCATAAGGGGTCATTTCGACGAAGCGGATCGCCCATGGGACATGCGTCGGCGCTCCCCACAGCTCCTGGTTCACGAAGTTGGCGAGGCGGCCGAAGAAGAGGCCGAACGGCACGCAGCAGGCCACATAATCGTGGATCCTCAGCCACGAGAGCTTCTCCTTCCTCGCGAAGTAGAAGATCCCGAGCGAGGTTCCGATCACTCCGCCATGGAACGACATTCCGCCATCCCAGAGCTTCAGGATCTCGATCGGATGGTGAAGATATTCGCCCAGATTGTAGAATAAGACGTAGCCGATGCGCCCGCCGAGAATGATCCCGAGCGCCGCATAAAAGACGAGGTCGTCGGCGTGGCGGCGCGCCATCGGCGCTCCGGGCTGCTTCAGCAGTTTCAAGAGATACCAGAAGCCGACGAAGATCCCGGCGAGGTAGGCGAGGCTGTACCATCTAAGGTCGAACGGGCCGATGTGCAGCGCCACGGGCGAAAGCCCGAGGTCCGGGAACGACAGGTACTTCGAGTACTCGGACTGAGCTTGCAAGGGCTTCCCCCTAAATGTTGAGCGCCTCATAAGGCGCGTGTCGGCAAAGGCAAAGGAGGTCGGAAACGGGGATGAAGAGCGAGCTCGACCGCCGCTTCGACGAGGAGCTGGAAAGGGTCATCGGGCCCGGCGGCCGCATCCTCATCGGCCGGGACGAACTCGGCCGGGCCATCGCCCGGAACTTTCCTTCAACGCTTCCTCAATTCTTCCGCACCTTCTCAAGCCTGAACGCCGGCAACGAGGCGCTGGTTGCGGGCGAAGAGCGCTTCACCTTCGCCGAGTTGGACGAGCTCTCGGATAGGATTGCGCATGGGCTTGCGACCCGCGGCATCGCCAAAGGCGACCGCGTCGGGATTGCGATGCGCAACTGTCCAACATGGATCCTCGTCTACATGGGCGCTCTTAAAGCCGGTGCGATCGTGACGCTTTTGAACGGATGGTGGCAGCCTTCGGAGATGGAGCATGCGATCCTGCTCGCCGATCCCAGGCTGATCATCGCGGATGCGGCGCGGGCAAGGAGGATCGAGGAGCGCTGCCAGGGCCGCGACATCATGAGCGTCAGCGTCGACCTCCCGACCCGCGAGGCCCTCGCCGCACTGCTCGGGGGCGGTGACGCGCCGCTCCCTGAGATCGTCCCTGAAGATGAGGCGACGATCCTCTTCACCTCGGGATCGACGGGACTTTGCAAGGGCGCTGTCTCGACGCACCTTGCAGTCGTCACCGCCGTCTACAGCTATGCGACGGGTCTTATTGTTCTTCGCGCTATCCTCGAGCAGGACGGCCGGCCCCCGCCGGTGCCAAGGACCCTACTTAGCGTTCCCTTATTCCACGTCACCGGCGAGGTCCCGGTGCTCTTGAACAGCTTCGCGATTGGGCGCTGCATGGTGATCCTGCCCAAATGGGACGTGGCCGAGGCGTTTCGACTGATCGAAAGGGAGAAGATCACCTATTTCGTCGGCGTTCCGACGATGAGCCTCGAGCTCATGAACCATCCCGACCGGCAGAAATACGACCTCTCGTCACTGACCGACATCACCGCCGGCGGAGCGCCGCGACCGGTCAGCCACGTCGAACGCCTGACCCACGAATTTCCTCACGCTCATCCCGCGCTCGGCTACGGCCTCACCGAGACCAATGCGGTCGGGTGCCAGAATTTTTGGAGCAACTATGCCGCCAAGCCCAATTCGACAGGGCGTGCCGCAAAGCCCTTCGTCGAGGTCGTTATCTTGGGCGAGAATGACACTCGGCTCAAAAGCAACGAAACCGGCGAGATCGCCATTCGATCGGCGGCGAACATCAAGGGCTATTGGCAGAACCGCCAAGCGACCGAAGAGCTGTTCACCGCAGACGGGTTCGTCAGGACCGGCGACGTCGGGTACCTCGACGAGGACGGCTACCTTTTCATCGTCGACCGGAAGAAAGAGATCATCATCCGCGGCGGCGAGAATATCTCGGCCGCCGAGGTCGAGGCCGAGCTCTACGCCTGCCCCAGGGTCGCCGAGGTCTCCGTCTTCGGAGCACCCGACGAGCGCCTCGGCGAAGTGCCGGTCGCGATCGTGCTGGCTACCGACGGCGAGCAACTTGACGAGGATGACCTCCGAATCTTCCTCGATGGCCGGCTCGCGAAGTTCAAGATCCCCGAGCGGATCATCTTCGCCGACGCGCCCTTGCCCCGTCTCGGGACGGGGAAGATCGACCGCCGCGCACTAAAAGCCAAGTACGCGAGTTGAACATCGATCGCCGCACATTGCTGATCGGAGGCGGTGCCGGCGTCGGGCTGGTTGTCGCCTACCTCGCGTGGCCGCGCCACCTCGCTAGTGACCTCGCGACCCACCAGAACGAGGAGGCTTTTGGCAATTTCATCAAGATTGCCCGCGACGGCCGGATCACGATTGGCGTGCCGCAGTCCGAGACTGGCCAGGGTATCTGGACCGGGCTGCCGCAGATCGTCGCCGACGAGCTCGGCGCGTCCTGGGATCAGGTCGCGGTCGAGCCCGCTCCGCTGACTACGGCCTACGCCAACGCGCTCGCCGGCGAAGAAGGCTGGCTCGACGGTTTCGGCTGGCTTCGAGCGCACCGGGTCGAGGACGACGGGAGAATGCGCATCACTGCGGGTTCAACCTCGGTTCGTGCGTTCGAGCAGCCGCTGCGCAAGGCCGCGGCCGTCGCTCGGACCATGCTCACTGGAGCGGCGGCCGACCGGTGGGCCGTAAGCCCGAAGGATTGCAACACCGGTGACGGGTTCGTGATGAACAGGGGGAGAACCTTCACCTTCGGCGAGCTTGCCGAAGAGGCCGCGGACCGAACGCCTCCCTTAAGCGCTCCCTTCAAGGAGACGACGCAGGGCCGGCTGATCGGCCAGCCTCTTCCCCGCCTCGACGGGCCCGCCAAGGCCGACGGAAGTTGGCGCTTCGCTTCCGACGTGCGCCTCCATGACCTGCTTTTTGCGAGCGTTCGCGTGGCGCCCACGAGCGGACACGTCATGCATTTCGATCGCGAGGCAATTGAGAACATTCATGGGATCCGTCACATCGCTGCCCGGCGCGAATGGTTCGCGGTAGTGGCGACTAACTGGTGGGCAGCCGAGCAAGGCGTGCACGCGGCCGACCCAAGATTCTCGGGGACACGCGATCCCGCGGATCTTAGACATCTCTTCGAGGACGCGCTGGCCAGGGGCGGGGAGCGCCGGAGCTACAGGCGCGGCGATTATGAAGGGACCATCAGGGGATCGCGGCCGCTCGCCGCCACCTACTTCGTTGCTCCAGGCCAGCATTTCGGGCTCGAGCCAATGAGCGCGACTGCGCGTTTCGACGGCAACCGTCTTGAAGTTTGGGCACCGACGCAGGCGCCGGGCCTCGCGCGCGATGCCGCAGCGCTCGTCGCCCGAATTCCATCATCCGACGTAACCCTCTATCCCATGCCGGTCGGCGAGCCCGCCGGACGCGCGCTCGAATCCGACGCCATTCCCTACGCGATCGAGCTTGCAAGGGAGCTGAAGCGTCCGGTGCAGGTGACGCTCTCGCAAAGCTCGAGCCAGAATCAGGACCTCGTCTCATCGGGAGCGCTTGCACGAATGATGGCGCTTCCAGGAGAAGGCGGGATCACCGCGGCCTGGAAGATGGAGGTCGCGACCATCGACGGAATGGCAAGCGCGCTTCGGCGGATGCTCAAGACCCAAGACAAGGAAGAGCTCATCCGGACGTCGATGATCGGCCTCCCGCCCTATGCGGTCCCAAACGTCACGATTGAGGCGGTGAGGCCGGCGCTTCCCTATCGAACTGGCTACATGCGGGGCTCGCCCTTGCGCGAGTTCGCCTTCTTCACCGAGAGCTTCGCCGACGAGCTTGCGCATGCGGCGGGCCTCGAGCCCCTGTCGTTCAGGATGTCGCTCCTGGGCGACAATGGAAGGCTCGCGCGCTGCCTCCAGGGCGCTGCCCGTCTCGCCAAGTGGGATGGCGGCCCTCCTGGAAGCACGATGGGGATCGCCGGCTGCTCGGCATTCGGATCGCACATCGGACTGGTTGCAAACGCCAGCATCGGATCTGACGGCCGGGTGAAGGTGGACCGGCTTGTCGCGGCCGTTGACTGCGGAAGCGCGGTCAACAGCTCGCTGGTCGAGCAGCAGATCGTAGCGGGTCTCATCTGGTCGCTCGCCCAGGCTATTGTTCCGAAACCCGAATGGGTCGCAGCGATGCCCCGGGCGAGGCCGATCGGCGGCACTGGCATCCCGCGCCTTTCCGACATTCCCCAGATCACGGTCGAGATCATTCCGAGCAGCGATGCGCCCGGCGGTGTGAGCGGACTTGGAACCACCGTCCTTGCTCCAGCGGTCGCCAACGCGATCTTCGCAGCGACCGGGAAGAGGATGCGCGAACTGCCGTTCGATCCTATGGGAAAAACGTGAACAGGCCCGACGAATATTCAGGCTTCAAAGGAAGGAGGATCGGGGTTCTCCTCATCAATCTTGGAACGCCCGATGCACCCGAGGCGCGGGCGGTGAGGCGCTACCTCGCCGAGTTTTTGAGCGATCCGAGGGTGATCGAGCTTCCAAGGATGGCGTGGAAGCCGATCCTTCACGCAATCGTCCTTCGGACCCGGCCCAAGAAATCGGCCGAGGCCTATAACCAGATCTGGACCAACGAAGGTTCGCCGCTCCGGGTCATTGCGCATCGCCAGGCCGCGGCGCTTCGCGATCTGATGCCGAATTTGAGCGTGCATTATGCGATGCGCTACGGCCATCCTGGAATCGCTGCGGCGATCGAGCGGATGGCGGACGAGGGCTGCGCCCGTATTCTCGCAGCGCCGCTTTATCCCCAATATTGCGCGGCGACCACGGCGACCGCGAACGATGCCCTCTTCGGAGTGCTCGCGCGCATGCGATGGCAGCCGGCGGTAAGAACGCTCCCGCCTTACTATGACGATCCGCTCTATATCGATGCGCTCGCCTCCAACCTTGCGCGCCAGCTCGCCGAACTGGACTTTGCGCCCGAGCGGTTGCTCTTAAGCTTCCACGGGATGCCGGTCAGGACTCGCGATCTCGGCGATCCCTATCATTCGCACTGCCTCGAAACTGCGCGGCTTGTTGGGAACGCACTCGGACGCGAAGTGGACGTAGCCTTCCAGTCGAGGTTCGGCCGCGCGAAATGGCTCGAACCCGCAACCGATGCGACTCTTGCCGCTTATCCGGGGCACGGCGTCAAACGCCTTGCGGTTGCGACTCCGGGGTTCAGTGCCGATTGTATCGAGACCTTGGAGGAGCTCGGGATCCGCGGACGACACGCGTTCAAAAAAGCGGGCGGCGAGGAATTCGCGCTTTTGGACTGCCTCAATGATTCACCTGAAAGCATCTCCATGCTCGAACGGCTGATCGAGCGCGAGCTTGCGGGCTGGCTGCCCCGAGCTTAAGCGCGCTCCCCTCATAAGAACAACAGGAGGACCTCATGGCTCGAGTTGCGATCGTTACCGGGGGTACGCGCGGTATCGGCGAAGCGATCAGCATCGCGCTTCGGGACATGGGGATGGAGGTCGCCGCGAACTACGCCGGCAACGAGGAGCGCGCGCGCGAGTTCACGGAGCAAACCGGGATCAAGGCCTACAAATGGAACGTCGGCGATTTCGACGCCTGCCAGGAGGGCGTCCGCCAGGTCGAAAATGACCTCGGTCCTCTCGACGTCCTCGTCAACAATGCCGGGATCACGCGCGACGCGACCATGCGCAAGATGGACCATTCAAAGTGGCAGGAGGTCATCGACGTGAACCTCGGCGGCTGCTTCAACATGGCCAAGGCCGTGTTCGACGGAATGTCCGGCCGAGGCTACGGCCGGATCGTTAACATCGGCTCGATCAACGGCCAGGCCGGGCAGTATGGGCAGGTCAATTACGCCGCCGCAAAGTCGGGTATCCACGGCTTCACCAAGGCGCTTGCCCAGGAAGGCGCGCGCTTTGGAGTGACCGTCAATGCAATCGCTCCAGGCTATATCGACACCGACATGGTTGCTGCGGTCCCCGAGGACGTTCTTGCCAAGATCGTCGCCCGGATCCCGGTCGGGCGGCTCGGGCGCGCCGAGGAGATCGCTCGGGGAGTCGCATTCCTCTGCGATGAAAATGGCGGCTTCATCACCGGGTCGACCATGTCGATCAACGGCGGTCAGCACATGTACTGATGGCGGATTACGCCCCGCCCAGGAAAAGGTCGGTGCTGATTGCCGGCCATCGGACCTCGATCAGTCTCGAACCGATGTTCTGGAAGGCTCTCGAAACCGCGGCGCGGGAACGCGGCTGCGCGATCAACGCGCTGGTCGCCCAGATCGATGCCGTCCGGCTCGATGCGGACGAGCCGCCGAACCTCACCTCGGCGATCAGGCAGTGGCTGTTTTCAGATGGGAGAGGATCGAGCGGGTAAAGGCTGCGCCGCCGTCGGGTGAGTGATCGAGGAAGAGCGCCGGTTCGATGAGCTCGAGTTCCATGATCCTCAAGGTCCCCTCATCGTCGGGGATGATGTCGACGCGGGCGTAGGTTACTTGCCCCGGAGCGACGGCGAGCGCGGCTTTCGCGAGTTCGATCGAGCCATCGGGCGGGGCAGTACAGGCCCTCGTCTCGCCTCCATGATGGGACTGGACGCGAAAATCGCCGGCATGCGGGAGCTTCACCACCGCGTGGCTATATTCGCCGCCAAATAGCATCAGCGAGAATTCTCCGGTGCGCCCGATCTCTTCGATCAGGGGCTGGATGATCATCGACTTGTCGCGGCTTTCCGTTGGGAGATCATCGCGCGGCCCGAGACGGTGTGCCCCAAAGGCGCTTGCCGAGACCGGCGGCTTGATTACCAGCCAGTCGGTCATGAACTGTCGCCGGGCTTCGTCGAGATCGGCATCGCTCGCGGATTCAACCGCCATCGTCGGAACCGTCGGAACGCCCGCTTCGCCGAGCTCGGCGAGATAGGCCTTGTCGCTGTTCCACCGCAGAAGCACCGGCGGGTTGATAAGGGGCAGACGCTCAGCTTCCGCGCGCTCCAGAAAATCGAGCCAGCGTCCATAGTCGAGGTGATAGCCCCAGGCGACCAGGGGAAGGACGAGGTCGAAATGCTCCAGCTCATTCGCCTCGGTCCAGGGGACCGGCTCGACACTTGCGCCGGCACCTCTCAGCGCAGCAGCTTCCAGGTCATATGCCCAGCGCCAGGGCTCCGGATAGTCCGGCGCTGGAACCAGAACTGCGATCCGCATCCTATCGGCCGAGCAGGATTCGTGCCTGTCCGGCAATCTGGGCGAGCATCGGGGCGCTGACATGGCCTTCGCCGTGGGCACGCCTCACCAGCTCGCGGAACTGCTCGATCCTTCCGGCGTGGTGCTTGATCCAGCTCTCGACGCAGTCGTCGAGGTCCTGGCCCTGGCAGCGCGACAGGAATTCGATCCGAAGCTGCTCGAAGTCGCGCGCAAGGCCCGCGGTCAAAAGCCGCTCCCACTGGTCGGAGGGAACGAAGCGAGCGACCTGCTGCTGGGCCCAGTCGAGTCCCAAGGCCTCGCCCAAACGGGTGTAGGCGCGCGTTACAGCGAGCTCGTCGAGCTGCTGGCGAGCAGCAAGCGCAGCAATTCCGAAGACTCCGTCGAGCTCGTAGAGGCGAACGAGGCCGCGAACGATATCGTCGCTCGCTCCCAGGGCGAGAAGACGGTCGCGTCTGGCCGCGGCCTCGTTCCGGACTTCCGAGCGGATGAGCTTGGTCGCGGCCGCCGCGATCCTTCGAACGCCGGGCTCGAGCGTCTCGCAGAGCGCAGACATCCACAGCTCGCCACCTGCCGCGCGAATGATGTCCGAGAGGTGAGCCCTGATGCTTGCAGCGGCAATCGAGAAGAGTTCGATTCGAACGGTCTCGGGAAGAGCGGCCTCTTCGACCTCCTCCCACAATTTGTCGAGATCGAGCAGGCGTTCGGCAACGAGGAACGCCGAGACGACCTGCTGGAGAGAGGCGCCCTCCTCTTCGGTCATGTCGAAGGCGAGACCCGGCCCGAGGCGGTTGACGAGGCGATTGGCGACCTTCGTGGCGATGATCTCGTTACGAAGGCGATGGGCGCGGATCGAATCCGCGTGGGCTTTGCGCATCGGCTTCGGGAAGGCGTCGAACAGGTCCTCTTCCGTCAAAGGATCATCGGACAGGCGAAGGTCCTCTGCGGCGTCCTGGAGCACGAGCTTGGAGACCGAGAGAACGACGGCGAGTTCGGGCCGGGTGAGGCCACGATTTTCCTGGACCCGCCGCAAGAGCTCCTCGCTGGACGCCAACCCCTCGACCTGGCGGTCCAGACGGCCCGATGCTTCGAGAAGCTCGATCGTCCGGACGTGCGCCGGGAGCGCGGTTGCCCCGCCCGCTTCGGCGATCGAGATCGCGAGCGTCTGCAGCCGGTTGTCCTCGAGGACGATGTCAGCGACATCATCCGCCATCTTTGCAAGAAGGATGTTTCTTTTCTCGAAGCTAAGGGTTCCATCGCCCATCTCGCGATTCAATGGAATCTTGATGTTCACTTCATTGTCCGAGCAATCCACGCCGGCACTATTATCGATGAAGTCTGTGTTGATCCTGCCGCCATGTTCGGCGAACTCGATCCTCCCCGCCTGGGTGACGGCGAGGTTCGCGCCCTCTCCGATAACCTTCGCTCGAAGCTCGCGCCCATTGGCGCGAAGCGCATCATTGGATGGATCGCCAACGTCGGACTGGCTCTGGACCGAAGCCTTGATGTAGGTCCCGATCCCGCCAAACCAGAGAAGATCGACGGGCGATTTCAGGATCGCGTTGATGAGCGCGGCGGGCTCGATGTCCTTGATCGCAACCCCGAGCGCCTCACGCGCTTCACCGCTGAGGGAAATCGACTTTTCGGTGCGTGGGTAAACTCCCCCACCCTTTGAGATCAAAGACCGGTCATAATCGTCCCAGCTCGATCTCTCCAGCTCGAACATCCGCTTGCGCTCAGCCCAGCTTTTCTCGGCGTCCGGATTTGGATCGATGAAGATGTGGCGGTGGTCGAAGGCCGCGATCAGCTTCAGGGACTTCGAGAGCAGCATTCCGTTCCCGAATACGTCGCCCGACATATCGCCGCAGCCGGCGACGGTGATCTCGTCCGACTGAACGTCGATTCCCATCTCAAGGAAGTGCCGCTGAACCGAGATCCACGCTCCCTTGGCCGTGATCCCCATCGCCTTGTGGTCGTAGCCATTGGAGCCGCCGCTCGCAAAGGCATCGCCGAGCCAGAAGTTGCGATCGAGCGCGATCGAATTGGCGATGTCCGAGAAAGTCGCCGTGCCCTTGTCGGCAGCAACCACGAAATAGGGATCATCGCCGTCATGAATGACGACGTGCGGAGGATGCACGACCTTGTCGTTGACGAGATTGTCGGTGATCGAGAGCAGGGAACGGATGAAGATGCAGTAGCTCTCAGTCCCTTCCACGAGCCAGGCGTCGCGACTGGACATCGGCGGAAGCTGCTTGGGATAGAAGCCGCCCTTGGCGCCAGTCGGAACGATGACCGCGTTCTTCACGATCTGCGCCTTCATGAGCCCGAGAATCTCGGTCCTAAAATCGTCGCGCCGGTCCGACCAGCGGATCCCGCCACGAGCGACTGGCCCGGCGCGGAGGTGAATGCCCTCGATGCGGGGAGAATAGATCCAGATTTCGCGCCAGGGCACCGGCGCCGGCAGCCCGGGGACCAGCGAGGAATCGATCTTGAAGGCGAGCGCCTCATCGGCCGCGGGCGCGAACGCGTTGGTTCGCAGGATCGCAAGGACGAGCGCTCGAAGGCGCCGCAAGATCCGGTCGTCGTCGATCGAGCGCACCTTGGTCAATGAGCGATCGAGCTGCGCGAGATAATCGGCGCTCCGTTCCTGGCGGTTGGCGCCCGAAGGATCATGAGCAGCGCGGAAGAGACCGATCAGCGCTCGGGTTGCGTTCGGGGCCCGGCGAAGGGCGTCGACGACGGTGACGAGCCCAAAGCTGCTTCCAGTCTGGCGGAGGTAGCGGAACCAGGCACGAAGCCAGACGACGGATTGCGTATCGAGCCCGGCATAGAGGACGAGCTGGTTGAATTCGTCATCCTCGGCTGAGCCGCACAGCACATTGGCGATCGCTCGCTCGATCTCGTGCGTGCGACCCAAGATCGAATCTAGGTCCGCCTCTTCGCCGACCTCGACGTGGAAATCATGGATGTAGCCGATGCCCTCCGCGAGTTCGGTCGGAAGCTCCTCGAGTACCCTGAACCCGAAATTCTCGAGCACCGGCACGGCTTCCGACAGCGGGATGAGCCCGCTGCTCCTGTACATCTTGAGGCGAAGCTGCCTTGGACCATCGCTCGGGATCCTCGAGATCCTAACGTCGCGGTCACGGTCATCGGAAAGCCCGGAAAGGCGAAGGATATCGGCAGCGCTCTCTTCAGGTGCGCTTCGCGAGCGATAGCTGTCGGGGAACGCACTGATATAGGTGATTGCAAGGCGGGTCGCGCGCGCCGCGCCTGCCCTCGCGATGAGCTCGGCTTCGACCGCTGGAGACCAGCCCCGGACCATCTCGACGACGGCTGCATCCAAGAGCTCGGCGTCGGGCGGCGGAGCGTTCTCGTCGATATATTGGGTGTAGCGGATGAGCGCCAAATCGGCATCGCCCAGTTCGACCGACCAGCTGGTGATCTCGCGCCCGACCTCATTTTCGAGAAGCCTCGCGATCGCCAGCCGCCTCGACGTGCTGAGCTCCTCTCGCGGCAGCCAGACGAAGGTGAATAGCTGGCCTTTGAGGATGCTTCTCACCTGGATCAGGCCGGGACGCGGCCGATCGGCGAGCGACATCGCCATCATGACGAGATCGCGTAGCGAATCGTAATCGATCGCGATCACGAGGTCGCGCGGCAGCGATGCGACGGAATGGCGAAGGGCTTTCCCCGAATGACCCTTGCGGTCGAATCCGAAATCGCGGTCGAGCTGCTTCAGACGCTCACGAAGGACCGGCACCTCCTCGGGGAGGACCCTCAGCGCCTCGCTCGTCCAAAGCCCTGCGTGGACTCCGATCCCGATAACCTTGCCGTTTTCCTTCAGGGGCACGACGACGAGGTCGAGCGGCACTCGGCGGTGAACCGTCGACTTGCGCTCGGCCTTGGCCATCAGCGGCACTTCGCCGCCCTTTTCGAAATAGTTCATCGCTCCGAGGCAGCCGCCCTCGTCGGTCGGCGCTCCCGGGATGCTGAAGATGCCGAGGGCATCGGAGGGCGCTTCGTATGGCTTTTCGACCTGGTAGCCGAGAAGCGTCATGGCCCCGTTCGCGAACCAGTCCAAAAGCGCCGCACCCTCCGGCTCGGCGACGGCGGTATCCGCGCTCATCCGGGATTGGAGCGACTCCCAGTCGCGGACCGCGAGGCGGACGTCATGAAGGACGCGCCTCAAATCCGCGGCGAGCTCCTGCCTCCCGCGTGCATCGGCGCGGTCGAGCTCCAGGTACATCATGGATTCGCGGCGACGCCTGTCACCGCACAGCGGCTCGACGAGCTCCAGCTCGCCATGCTCGTCGCGATCGACGCAAACGACGGGGTGAAGCAGGCGATGGATGGTCAGCTGACGGGCGGCGATGGCGTTGGCGACCGAATCGACGAGGAACGGCATGTCGTCGTTGATGATGGCGATCCGCATCCGGCGCCTGCCGGCTTCGCCACCTGTTGATTCGATCTTGAGGCCGAGCTCGCCGCGCTTCCTCTTCGAAGCGACTTCGGCGATGAACTCGGCAGCCTGGCGCTCCCCATCCTTCGAGAGGCCCTGCGTTTCGCCTGGAAGTGCGTGACCGGTCAGCGCCTTTCGAATCGACTCGACCAGCGGCGGGTCCAGGCGCGCGTGTGCCGTCATGCTGAAACTCTGCTCCGGGGGTCTCTTGCGGTCGGCCGCGCCTATAGACCTGCCGTTCGTAAGCGAACAAGCCCGCTGCTCTTCGTTGGGGGCGCTAATCGTTTCCTAGATCGCGCTGCGGATTGCGCGCTCGACGAGAGCTTCGTCCTCGACGATGGCGACGGGCTCGTGGTGCCCATCCGCGCCGCGGCGGGTGACGATGACCGCGAATTCCTCTTCCGGCGGTACGTCGGCGAGCGTGATCGGCGAAGCGGTCCTGAGCCGAGCCCGGGCGACTTCGCCCTTGGTGTCAGTCTTGGGCTCGGGCCGGCGCGCCTGGCGCTCGGCTGCGACCAGCGCCTTCAAGCCCCCCGGCTGCTTCTCGATCAGATCCTGGAAGCCGCGCAGTGCGATTTCCTGGCGAAGCGCAAAAGAGAGGGCTGCGGCGAATTCAGTCAGTCGGGCCTTGTCATAATCGATACCGAATACGAGCTTCACGATCGGGGTCATCGGCGCGCGGGCCTGCGCCTTCATGCCCGATTCCTCGAGGAGCTCGGCATATTCCCGAGCGTTCTCCTGCGCCGAGAGCGCGAAGTCATAGGCGAGCGACAGTGCACGATAGAGCGCGGCGCGCGTCCGCCCTTCGCCCGCCTTCACTGCATCGGCGGTCTCGCGAGCGGCCCATAGGCGGTCCGCGAGTCCGGCATTTTCACCGAGTTCGACCTCCGGCAATTCCGCTTCGTCCACGTCGGCGAGTGGCCCGTCTTCCCATGAGAAATGGACGACCGGCGTTTCCTTAGCATCGTCGATGCCACCGATTTCAACCGTGTCTGCGGCTGGAGCTGCCGGCTCAACCGCGGGCTGGTCGGCGACGTCGGTCAGCTCGAGCGGCTCATCGATAAGCGGCTCGGTCAGCTCGAGGGGCTCCTCACCGGTCTGGTCGCTCGACTGATCGAATTCGACGACGGGCAGCTCCGCCGCCCCAGGCTGCAGCTCGCCAACCTGCCGCTTCCAGTTGATCACGCCGTAGATGAAATCGATTGACTCTCCGTCCGAAGAAAAAGGCATTAGGATTCCGCGGTAGCAGATCGTCTCCTCGCGCTGGTTCGCGAACTCGGCCTCAAATCCGATCGGCGCGCGGTTGGCGATGATCTGCATGTAATGGTCGGTAAGGCGCGACAAGAGCGACCGGCTCGGCACATCGCTGATGGTGCGTGTGTCTTCGCTCAGTCCGCATTCATCGCGGATCGCCGCGCCGATGTACGGGATCGCCGCATTGTCCCGGCTGCACGTGAAGTCGAGAAGCACGCTGTTCGAGGCGAAATCGCTGACGTCGCCCGGCTCGAGGTCTTCGATGGACGGGAAATCTCGGCCGTCGAGCAACGAAACCCAGTAGTTGTAGGCACGCACGTGCATGCGTCGCTCGTCGGTGCCGATCGCTGCAGCAACGTCCTGAGCGGGTGCAGCCTCACTCGATGACGGCAGATCGAAATCGGTCGGATGTTCCCGATAGCTTTCCATTCGCGCTCTGGTCCCACCTCCTCCAGGTTGAGAGGAAAATGGCCGATCGGCGTTACCAAAGCGTTAAGCATGTTTCTTGGCGGTTCCGAGCGCTAATCGGAGTGCTTGCCCGAGGCGCAACCCGCTGTTAGTGCGCGCGCGCTTTCCTCAAAAGAAGAGCCAAGCCGCTTTAGCTCAGCTGGTAGAGCACATCATTCGTAATGATGGGGTCAGGTGTTCGAGTCACCTAAGCGGCACCACCTCTTCCGCAAGGCAATCCGCCGGGGTCCACGCGGAAGCACGTAAGCCACTACCAACTTGACCGACCTCTTCGGGAGGATCGACGAACTGGTCGGACTGTGCGGCCCGTCGGCGAACCGGCATGATCGGGCTCTGGCTGCGATAACGGCGTGCATCCCGATGGGATCGACACCAAAGACGGCCTCATCCGGGTGCTGGCAAAGTACGGTTTCGATGGCGGACACATCGCCAACGTGCTCAACGACCGGAAGGGACCTTTCCGAAACTCCGACTACTGGAGGATCGACGCGAACGGCCGGTATGCGCTTCACGAGACTGAGGCAGCCGTAGGTCGCGAACCCGTCCGACGTCGCGGATGTAGTTGCGAAGCGCGTGAATCATCGAGCTTACCTCACCAGCAGCACCACTCCCGCGAAGCGGGT
>DATATH010000182.1:0-13497 GCA_036268895.1 Sphingomicrobium sp.
CATGACACGGGCGCGGCGCTGCGGGTTGGTTGCGGCCCAGGCGGGTTGCGCGGCCTTTGCCGCGTCAACGGCCTTCTGGAGATCGGCTGCACTCCCGAACCGGACATTGGCCTGGACCTGGCCCTGGTTGGGATCGAACACGTCGCCGCTGCGTCCCTCGGGGCGCTCGCCGGACGCGAAGTTGGAACCGCCGATGAAATGATCGATGCTGCGAAGCATTGTGACGCGTCCTCGGATTTCTGAATTCTGGGGTCGCGCTCCCCTAGACCCGAGGGACCGCAAATGCCAGTTGCACAAGGCGTCAGTTGGAGAATCCGAATGCGTAAGGTCGCGATCTTGATGTGCGTCAGTTTGGCTGGAGCAGCGCCGGCGCCATCGACGGATGCAAAGCTGCGGGCGATCGTTGAGCCGGTCAGTCAGGCCCATCTGCGCCATACAATTGAGACCTTGGTGAGTTTTGGTACGCGTCACACCCTCTCGTCCCAGACGGATCCCCATCGCGGGATTGGCGCAGCCCTCAACTGGGCGAACGACGAATTCTCTCGCTACTCCGCCGAGTGCGGCAATTGTCTTGCAATTCTGAAGCCAGGAGAAGTGTTCACCGGATCGAGGATTCCAAATCCGACCTGGGTTTTCGACGAAATCGCGATCCAGCGTGGAACGGAGCGGCCAAATGACGTCGTCATTATCCAGGGTCACATCGACAGTCGCGTCAGCGACATCATGAATTCTACGTCCGACGCGCCCGGGGCGAACGATGACGGGTCAGGAATTGCTGCCGTGCTCGAGGCGGCAAGAATGCTCTCAAGGCACAAGTTCCCCGGGACGATCGTCTATGCGGCGCTCTCAGGCGAGGAGCAGGGGCTCTATGGCGGCAGGACTCTCGCCGACTATGCGAAGCAACATGGCTGGAATGTCATCGCTGTCCTCAACAATGACATCATCGGAAACACCTGTTCCTCCGATGGTGTGTGCGATTCCACTCATGCGCGCGTGCTTTCGGAGGGGCCCCGCTCGCAGGGACAGGTTGAACTCATGGGCCAAACCCACAGCCTCGGTGGTGAAAACGACGCGCCGTCGCGCAACATCTCTAGATTTCTGGACAACCTTGCAGATCGTCTGAAGATTGGACTGGACGTTCGCCAGATCTGGCGCACGGATCGGTTCGGCCGAGGCGGCGACCACATTCCGTTTCTGGAGCTTGGCTATCCAGCGGCGCGGATCAGCGTCGCCGTCGAGAATTACAACTGGCAGCACCAGGACCTGAGGACCGAGAATGGAATCCGCTATGGAGATACGATCGACCATGTCGATTTTCCGTATCTTTCAAAGGTGACCAAGCTGAACGTGGCGGCGCTTGCGGAGATCGCGAGCTCCCCGGCACCACCAGAGCCGAAGGTGGAGGGGGCGGTGAGCACGGATACGACGCTGGTTTGGGCGCCGATTGAAGGCGCTTCCAGCTACACCGTCCACTGGCGTCGTACCGACGCGAACAATTGGGAGGTCTCCCGCTCGATGTTGGCAAGCCGATGTGCTTCCACCTGCAAGATGGTCCTGCCGCACATCCGCGTCGACGACTGGCTGTTCGGAGTCGCTTCGGTGAGCAGGTCCGGCTTTGAAAGCCCGGTGGCCTCCGCGGTTCCGGGCGGGGCGTTCAAGCCCTATATTGCGCCTCCGAAGAAGCCCTGACGCGCGGCCGCCGCGCTTGGCGGAAAAGGGAGAGAGAAATGGCTGGCGGATGGACTCGTGACGGCGCGGTTCAGGACCAGATTGACGATACGGTCAAGGATGCACTCCTTCGCGCCCGGGCCCTCACACCCAAGGGAGAGAGCCCCGGGCAATGCGACGTTTGCGGCGAACCCATCCCGAGGAAGCGGCGTGAGGCCCTTCCGGGCGTGCGCACCTGCCTTGGTTGCCAGACCGAACGCGACAAGAAGGTCGTTCACTCCACGATCAATCGCCGCGCGAGCAAGGATAGCCAGCTGCGCTAGTCGCGTTTAGGGCCTCGCCATGGCCCGTAAGCGCTCCGCTGACCTTCCCAGCCGAAAGCAGATTCTCGACTTCATCAGTGGGTCGGACCAGCCAGCGGGCAAGCGCGAGATCGCCCGGGCTTTCTCTCTTCGCGGAGATGCAAAGATCGCTCTCAAGAAGCTGCTCAATGACATGGCGGATGAAGGCCTGATCGAAACAGGGGCAGGGCGCGCGTTCAACAAGGCAGGGGGGGTTCCTCGGGTCACCGTCTTCAGGATCGTCGAGGCCGACGACAGCGGCAGCATTTGGGCTCAGCCGGAGCGTTGGGAGGCGAGTTCGCCGCCGCCTAAGCTTCGGGTGATCGAAGGGAAGCGGCACGGCGCGCTCGGGATCGGCGACCGGATTCTCGCCCGCACCGAGGAGCGGGGCGAGCGTTTCGTTGCTCATCCGCTGAAGCAGCTCGCCAGGAGGGCGGAGCTGGTGCTGGGCGTTCTGAGGCAGGAAGGTACCCGGTTCTGGCTGACTCCGGTCGAAAAGAAGGAGCGCCGCGAGCTTCCGATTGGCGACGTCGGCGACGGACAGGCCGGCGACCTGGTGCTGTGCGAGATCTCCGGCAATGGTCCACGCGTCAATGCGCGTGTCGACGCAGTGCTTGGAGACCCCTTTGCTCCGCGCAGCTTCAGCCTCATCGCCATTCACAAATACTCGCTTCCACATGAATTCAGCGAGGCGGCAATCGACGAGGCGAGGCGGGGCGCCAAGCTGCCCCTGGGGGACCGCGAGGACTTGTCGCACCTTCCGATCGTGGCGATCGATCCGGCCGATGCACGCGACCATGACGATGCGATCTGGGCGGCACGCGATGATGACGAGGAGAATCGCGGAGGCTGGAAGGCGATTGTCGCGATCGCGGACGTCAGCTTCTACGTCCGACCCGAAACTGCGCTCGACAAGGCGGCGCGGGCTCGCGGCAATAGCGTCTATTTTCCCGACCGGGTGGTGCCGATGCTTCCCGAGGAGTTGTCCGCGGACATCTGCTCGCTCAAGGCGGGAAAGGACCGCGCCGCACTCGCCTGCCATCTGACGATTGCGAAGGACGGAACTCTGAAGAGCTGGCGCTTCACGCGTGCAAGGATTCGCGTGGCAGCGAATATTGCATATGAGGATGCGCAGTCCGCGATCGATGCTTCCGAAGAAGAGCGGATCGACGTCGCCTCTCCGGTCTGCTCGATGCCCGAGGTCGAAAGCGCGGTTCCAAGGGAGCTGGTCGAGACAGCGCTAAAGCCGCTCTGGAGCTGCTGGCGCGCACTTCTCGCGGCGCGCAACCGGCGGGAGCCCTTGGAACTCGATCTTCCCGAGCGGCAGGTCGTGCTCGACGAGAAGGGGAGAATCGAGTCGGTCGCTCCACGCGAGCGTCTCGACTCACACCGGCTCGTCGAGGATTTCATGATCGCTGCAAATGTCGCCGCCGCCCGCGCGCTCGAAGCGAAGAAATCGCCGGTCATGTACCGAGTCCACGAGTCTCCGAGCCGCGAGAAACTCGAAGCCCTCAAGGACTATCTTAAGACCTTTGGGATCGAGTTCACGCTTGGACAGGTGATCAAGCCCGCGACCTTCAACCGAATCCTCGAGCGCGTCGGCGATTTGGACTTTCGGCCTGAAATCATGGAGCAGCTGCTGAGGAGCCAGATGCAGGCGCGGTACGCTCCCGAGCGGCTCGGCCATTTCGGACTGGCGCTCGGCACCTATGCTCATTTCACCTCTCCGATCCGGCGCTATGCCGACCTGCTCGTCCACCGCGCGCTCGTCGGTGCCTACAAGCTCGGCGAGGGCGGGTTGCCGCCAGCAGACACCGAGCATTTCGAGCGCATTGGCGAGCAGATCTCGGGGCTCGAACGTCGCGCAATGGAGGCGGAACGCGAGACGGTGGATCGCTACGTCGCGGCCTATCTTTCCGATCAGCGCGGGCAGGTCGTCCAGTGCCGGATCACTGGCGTGCAGCCCTTCGGTTTCTTCGCGACGGTCGTCGATTTCGGTGGCGACGGGCTCGTTCCTGTATCGACCATCGGCGACGAATATTTCCGTTACGACGAGAGATCGCAGCAACTCGTCGGCGAGGAGACGGGGACAACCTACCGCCTCGGTCAGAAGCTGAGGCTCCGGATCGCCGAAGCCGATCCCGTGTCGGGCTCGCTCCGCTTCGAATTACCGGACCAGGAGGTCGGCGGGCGCTCTGGTGCGGAGCGGCGCGACCGTGTGCGCACTGGCGGCGGCCGGCGCGGCAGGCCGCCGAACATCCGGCATCAATCGCGCAGGCGCTGATCGGCGGTCGCAACCTTTCGGCAAGGCGAGTATTGGGCTCCAAGCGAGGAGGACGCCCCATGACCTACAAGATCGCCATTATCGTCGGTAGCCTTCGCGAGGGCAGCCTCAATCGCAAAGTGGCGCGTTCGATCTGCGCATTGCGCGGCGACCAGCTTGAATGTTCAATGCTCGAGATCGGAGATTTGCCCCTCTACAATCAGGATCTGGATACTGACTCGCCCGAGCAATGGACGCGTTTTCGCAAGCAGGTCGGGGCGGCCGATGGAGTGCTATTTTGCAGTCCCGAATATAATCGGGGCATTCCCGGCGTGCTCAAGAACGCGATCGATGTCGGCTCGCGGCCCTACGGTCAGAATGCGTTCGACAAGAAGCCGGCCGCGATCGTCACCGCATCCCCCGGATCGATCGGAGGCTTTGGTAGCAACCACCAGATCCGTCAGGCCTGCGTCTTCCTCAACATGCCGGTGATGCAGCAGCCTGAGGCCTATCTCGGACACGTTACCGACGACAGCTTCGATGAGGCCGGCTGCCTCAAGGAAGGGCCACTCAAGGATCTGGTGACCAGCCTTGCGCATGCTTTCCACAACTGGGTGGAAATGATCCAGCGCTCGCGTCAACTTCTCGCGGAAGACGCCGCGCATGCCGCTCAGCAGGCGCGCGCCAAGGAACACGCCTGACACTTGGCGGGCGCTCGACCAATCTTCTATCCTTGAGAACCAATATGGCGGGAGAGATCGGATGGAATTCACCTGGCTTTCGCGCTGGCAGCCGCAGCTGCTTGCGATCTTGCGCATCGTCGCGGGCCTGCTCTTCTTGGAGCACGGCCTATCCAAATATTCCGGCTTTCCAGTCCCGTTTCCTATGCCCCACCTACCGCCGCTCCTGATGGCCGCCGGCGCGATCGAATTGGTCGGAGGCTTCCTGATCACGATCGGGCTGTTCACCCGCCTTGCTGCTTTCGTCGCTGCGGGCGAAATGGCGATTGCCTATTGGACCCAGCACGTTCCGAGCGGCGGATTTTGGCCTCTTGCGAACAGGGGAGAGGGAGCGATCCTGTTCTGCTTCATCTTCCTCTATCTCGCCGCCGCCGGCGCTGGAGCCTGGGGCATCGATAGTGCAAGGGAGAAGAGCGCGCCGATCAGGTGACCTTGGCCCGGGTCTTGAAACGAGGCTGATCCCACTCGCCCGCTTTCAGGATGTCGGAGAGGATTTGGGCCGCCCGGACAATGTCGGCAAAGCTGTTGTATAGCGGCGCAAAGCCGAAGCGCATCAGGTCGGGAGCTCGGAAATCTCCGATCACTCCGCGAGCGATCAACGCCTGAATGACCGCGTAGCCCTCCTTATGCGCGAAAACGACATGGCTGCCGCGCTGCGCCGGGTCGCGCGGAGAGGCTAAGTGGACGTCGCTGCCGCAGCGATCCTCGACCTCGCCAACGAACAGCTGCGAAAGCCTGCGCGATTTCTCTTCAACGTCGGACATCGAAATTCCATCGAAAGTCGCAAGGCCGGCCTCGAGCGCGGCCATCGCGAGGATCGAGGGCGTTCCTGTGAGAAAGCGCGAAATGCCCTCGGTCGGCCGATAGTCGTCAGTAAACGCGAAGGGCTCTTGATGACCCATCCAGCCCTGGATCGGATTTCGAAGCTCATCCTGCAATCGTTCGGCGATATAGATGAAAGCCGGCGCTCCCGGCCCGCCGTTCAGATATTTGTAGCCACAGCCCACCGCGAGGTCGCACCCGCTCCCGTCGAGGTCGAGCTCGATTGCTCCGGCGCTGTGCGAGAGGTCCCAGACGATGAGCGCACCGGCGGCATGGGCCGCCTCGCCGACGAGCCGCATGTCGTAGAGTGCGGCCGAGCGGTAATCGACATGCGTGAGGGTGATCGCTGCCGTGTCGTCATCGATTGTGTTCAAGACCTCGTTTGCAGGGACTGTCCTCAGCTTCAGCCCGAACATGTCACATAGACCCTGCGCCACGTAGAGGTCGGTCGGGAAATTCGCTTCCTGGCTGACGATCGTCTTTCGCAAAGGGCGCGTTATCACTGCGGCGGCGAGGAGCTTGAACAGGCAGACGCTCGTTGAATCTGCAATCAGCAGCTCGGAGGGCTTTGCCCCGACGATCGGCGCGAGCTTCGCTGCGATTCGGGTCGGCCAGTCGATCCAGTCATGCTCGTTCCAGCTCGCAATCAGGTCCTCACCCCATTGCCGCTCGGCGGTGTTCAAGAGCGCGGCTGGCGCGGCCTTAGGAAGTGCGCCGAGCGAATTTCCGTCGAGGTAGATGCGGTCCTTCGGCAGTTGGAATCGACGGCGTGCGAAAACGAGGGGGTCCATCGTGTCGAGTTGCCGCGCTTCTTCGATGTCCATGAGCAATGTTTGCGAGGAGGGCAGCCTCGAAGCAATCGAATCTCTAACAAAACTGCTTCGGCAAAGCTCGCGGGGTGAGGAAATCAGAGTTTTGGCAGCGTTACACCGCGCTGGCCCATATATTTGCCGGCCCGGTCGGCATAGCTGATCTCGCAAGGCTCGTTGCCCTGGAGAAACAGGAACTGGCATGCGCCCTCGTTCGCGTAGACCTTCGCCGGAAGCGGAGTGGTGTTTGAAAATTCCAGCGTCACGTGCCCCTCCCAGCCTGGCTCGAGCGGCGTCACATTCACGATGATCCCGCACCGCGCATAGGTTGATTTGCCAAGGCAGATCACCATCACGTCGCGCGGTACCCGGAAATATTCGACCGTGTGAGCGAGCGCGAAGCTGTTGGGCGGGATGATGCAGACGTCGGTCGTCCGATCGACGAAGCTGTTCTGGGCGAAATCCTTGGGATCGACCGTCGCCGAGTCCACGTTCGTGAAGATTTTGAAGTGGTTCGAGACGCGCGCATCATAGCCGTAGGACGAAAGTCCATAGCTAATGCATCCCTCGCGCCTTTGAGCCTCGACGAACGGTTCGATCATTTTGTGCTCGAGCGCCTGCTCGCGAATCCACCGGTCGGACAAAATCGCCATGACGAGTGAGTAACGGGACCGATTTCAGGCTTCAATTTCGAACCGATTATTTCTGTGGATTGGGAGGAATTGAAAATCCGCACTTCGTTGGACTGCGCTCTGATTCATGCACAACCAATCCACAGTTGTGCTACATTCGTTCTCATTAGACGTGTGGGGCCGCACGCGCCTAGGGACGGGTCATGGCCGAAGTCATCCGTATCGCCGAGTCTGCGTCAGAAGCGGGCACTCAATTCCTTCCGCAGAACGTCGAGGCCGAGGCCGCACTTCTTGGCGCCTTGATGGTCGACAACAGGCTGGTGGAGGACATCCAGCTCAAGTTGAAGCCACATCATTTCTTCGAGCCGCTCCACGGACGCATCTACGAAGCCATTTTGAAGATGACGGATTCCAACCGGGTGGCGAATCCGGTAACTTTGCGTCCACTCTTCGAGGCTGACGAAAATATAAAAGAGGTTGGCGGAACCGCATATTTGGCGCAATTGACGGGGTCGGGCGCGGCTGTGATCGGAGCGCGGGACTTTGCCGACCAGATCTATGATCTGGCGCTGCTCCGTGCACTGATCGGCGTAGGCCGCGACCTGGTGGAAGGCGCGCTCGACACGAGTGAGGACGTTGCCCCCCTCGCTCAAATCGAGCGCGCCGAAACCGAGTTATACAAGGTGGCCGAGGAGGGGGGAGCCGAGGGCAGGGCAAAGTCCTTCTCCGACGCCACCAAGGAAGCGCTCGAAATGGCCGAGCGGGCGCTCAACAGCGGGGGTCATCTCTCGGGACTTACGACCGGGCTCGAGAGCCTCAACGCCAAGATCGGCGGCCTTCACAAATCCGACCTGATCATCATTGCCGGCCGTCCCGGCATGGGCAAGAGCTCGCTCGGCACCAACATCGCCTTTGCCGCCGCACAGCGATTCATCCGCGACGTCGAGGACGGAATTGAACCCGAAAAATCTGCCGGTGCGCCGGTTGCTCTATTCAGCCTCGAAATGTCGGCCGACCAGCTGGCGACTCGTATCCTCGCAGAGCAGTCGGGGATCAGCTCCGAGAACCTTCGCATGGGAAAGATCAGCCAGCAGGAATTCCGGCAGCTGGCGCGCGCCGCCGCAGAGCTGCAGAACCTTCCGCTTTATATCGATGACACGCCCGGCCTGACGATCGCCGCGCTCAGAACCCGCGCTCGGCGCCTCAAGCGGCAGAAGGGCATCGGAGCAATCGTCGTCGACTATCTCCAGCTGCTGCAGGGAAGCGGCAGAGGCTCATCCGCAGACAACCGGGTCCAGGAAATTTCGGAAATCAGCCGAGGAATGAAGCAGCTCGCCAAGGAGTTGAACCTACCGGTTATTGCTCTTTCGCAGCTCAGCCGGGCAGTCGAACAGCGCGAGGACAAGAGACCCCAGCTTTCCGATCTTCGGGAATCGGGCTCGATCGAACAGGACGCCGACATCGTGCTCTTCATCTACCGCGAGGATTATTACCTCGCAGCCAAGCAGCCGGCCGAGGATCATCCCGATTTCGCCGCCTGGCAGGAGGAGATGGGACGCGCTTACGGCCGCGCTGAGGTTATTGTCGCCAAGCAGCGCCACGGCGCGACCGGCAAGATCCGACTGAAGTTCGACAGCCGCATCACCAAGTTCAGCGACGCCGTCGATGAAGGCTATTTGCCCGAGGTGCGCGGATAGCCGCCTGACCGCTCTGGGGAGGGGGGATGAGGGCGCCGGCCAGGTTCGGCGCCCTCAGTCATTCTATGGCCCGATATCGCCGCTCTGTTGCACCGGCTGCCAACTGACACCGCGCACCAGCCCAAGGGCAGCCGCGACGTCGTCATCCCAGCCGTAAACGTCCGGCCTGAACTGAAGGTGAGATCCATCCCAGAAGGCGGTGTGATAGAGCAGACGCACCGGGATCTGGCTCTTGAGCTTGACATAGGCTTCCTGCTTTCCCGCCATCGCCCGCTGAAACTGGTCGTCGATGCCTTCTTCGGTCGCGATCGCAGTGGCGAAAGCCACCGCGTCCTGGATTCGCACGCAGCCATGACTGCGGTGTCGCTCGGGAAGGCCGAAGAGCGCCTTCGCTGGAGTGCCATGAAGGTAGATCTGCTGGCTGTCGTCCATGTCGAACTTGACGGTCCCGAGCGAGTTCTTCGGCCCCGACTGCTGAACCCAATGCCCGTTCTCGACCGCAAAATTGTTCGCATGGAGCCATCCCCGGCTCTTCGTGGCGACCTCCTTGTCCGCAATAGAATCGGGTACTCGCCATTTGGGATAGGCGACGAAATTCACGATCGGTGCTTGGATCTGCGGGGTCTGCTTGTCAGGCTCGCCGGCGACGACTTCGCGCCTGTCGAGGTGCTGCCCGTCGCGCCAATAATCGAGGAAGGTCGCGGCCGTGTTCACGTCGATTCGAGTCGGTGGCGGGTCGCGGACCAGCCATCGCAGTCGTTCCATCGCGATTGCACATTCGCGCGCGAGTCCCGCCGGGCCCATGTTGATCGCCGCAAGTGTATTGCCGCCGACTATACCATCGGCCTTCAATCCGAAATCGCCCTGCAGCTGCTTCACCGCGGCGACCAGTCGCGGCGAGAAGCGGGTGGAAGCCGGTGCGTTTCGCTGATCGGCTTGCGGCTGAGCCGCTTCGAGATAGCCAATTGCCGCGAGTGCGGCCGCGAGGCCAGGCACGCGGTCGTCGCTGCTTCGCGGATTTATCGGCTTGCCCGCCGGGACCGGCTGGAAGTTCGCGCTTCCCGCGAGCTTGAGATATTTGAGATGCGCTTGGCTTAGCGCCTTATATTCGTCGGTCTGCGGAGGGAGCGAATTGAACCAGCTCGTGAGATCGCCGCCCTTCATCGCCCGAAGGAAGGCTTGCTCAACATCAGCCGAGGGCCTCGGAATGGTGTAGACTGGATAGATCTTCTTCGGGTCGGAATAGCCCTGGGAAAGCGCCTCGGCATATTTGAGGGCCGCCTGCGTCAATGCTGCATCGTCCTCGCCATCCCCCTGGAGGAAAAGCTCGGGCTTGAGGCCGTTGGCCGGAGCATTGGCGATGATCTCGCGCAGCTGTTTCTTGAGGCTGTCGGTCCATTGGGCCTGGAGCGGCTGGCTGGGTAGGGCGGCATTCGATGCCGGCTGGCGATTGTTCGAGGCCTTGGAGCAGGCGGGCAAGACGACGATGCACAGGGCAAGGCCAAAAGCCGTGCCGATCCATTCACTCTTCATACAGAAGCCTGAACGCGAGGATCGGCTCAACCGATCCATCGCCGTTGGAATTCAGTCTTCCTGCATGTTCGGGTCGCGAAGACCCTCGCCGATGGTTGCCCTCGCTCGGTCGGCTTCGACGCTCGTCACGGGATAGGCGCAATAGTCGGCCGCATAGAAAGCGCTCGGGCGATGATTTCCCGATTGACCGATTCCGCCGAAGGGGGCGTTCGAGGGAGCGCCATTGGTCGGCTTGTTCCAGTTGATCACGCCCGCTCGAACATTCGCCCAGAACTTGTCGTACAACTCAGGTCCGCCTCCGACGAGGCTGGCGGCAAGTCCGAATCGAGTATTGTTGGCCTCATCGATCGCAGCGTCAAAATCCCGGACTCGAATGAACTGCAGGACGGGGCCGAATATCTCCTCGTCCGGTCGATCCTTGGCGTCGGTTACATCGATCAGCGCCGGCGTCAGGTACGGCCGGTCCTCGGAGGGCCGATCGAGGCGCCTCAGGGGCTTGCCGCCCTTCATCATCAGGTCGAGCCATTGTTCCTGGACATGATCGGCCGCGGCATTGTCGATCACGGGCCCCATGAAGGGTTGCGGGTCGGCGAAAGGCTGGTCAACGATCAGCCGGTCAATGAGACGGCAGATGGCGTCGATAAGATCACCCTCCTTGCCATTCTCGACAATCAGCCGCCGCGCGGCCGTGCAGCGCTGACCGGCCGTGAGATAGGCCGATTGGACCGCGATCATTGCAGCTGCGTCGAGGTCCTTCGCTTCCCATATCACCAGAGGGTTGTTGCCTCCCAGCTCGAGCGCGAGAATCTTTTGCGGCGTTTCGGCGAACTGCTTGTGAATTGCCGCGCCTGCGCGGGCCGAGCCGGTGAACAGAAGGCCGTCAATTCCTGACTGCCCCGCAAGTGCCCGTCCCTCGTCGGGGCCGCCGATCAAAAGGCGCACGACGCCCCCAGGAATGCCTGCCTCATGGAGGCAGTTGACGAGGAATTCGCCGGTTCCGGGAGTCTTCTCTGACGGCTTGAAGACGACGGTGTTGCCGGCGATCAGTGCCGGCACGATATGTCCGTTGGGCAGATGCGCCGGAAAATTGTAGGGGCCGAGCACGGCGAGCACCCCGTGCGGCTTGTGACGAACCGCGATCCGGTTGCCGAGCGCCGCTTCCATCTTTCGCGACGGCGTTCGCTCTGCATGGGCCTCGATGGAAATCTGCACCTTGTTGACGACTGCACCGACCTCGGTCCGCGCTTCCCAGAAGGGCTTGCCGGTCTCCCTGGCGATCAGCTCGGAAAATGCAGTCTCCTTCGCCCGAACGACATTGGCGAACCGCCGGACCGCTTCGATACGATAGGCATGCGAATGCGCGGCCCAGGCCGGCCACGCGGCGCGGGCGGCGGACACTTCGGCCCCGGCCTCCCCGGTTTGTCCGGACCAGACCTCGTCCCCGGTCGCAGGGTTGGTGGAGACAAGCTTAACCACTCTTAGCGCGGTTCACGACATGACCGCCTTCGTCAAGCTGCCGGTGCATCCTGCTCCATCGCTTCTCCCATCCGGCGAACGGATTTAACCTTCTCGTCGAACGGTCGCCAGTCGTCGTGATCCGCGATCGCCGACCAGATTTTTTCGACTTCCTCGATGTGCATCGAGCAGGGTTCCCAGTCCGACCAGTAAGGATGCGACTGAGGACGGGCCTGGCCGGTCAGCAGCCGCGCCAGTTCGCGGAATTCCTTTTGCGGATAGGCTTGCTCGCCGGGGTCGCGACCTCCGCGCCAGTCGAAGAAGATGCGATCGATCGGTTGTGCCCGGGTCGCCAGCGCGCTGATCAACGCAGCGGCGATTTCGCGGTCATTTTCAAGAGGTGCGATTCCAAGCCTTGAGATCATCGCATCAACGAGCGCGGTTTCGAAGCACTTGCTCCACCCTAAGAGAAGGTCGGAGAGCGGACCTGCTTCGGCGACGAGCGAAAGGCAGCCTGCGAGCTGGGCGAGGTCCCAACGGATCGCCTCGGGTTGCCGCCCGAAGGAATAGAGTCCGTGATGATCGAAATAAGCTGCAGTAAAGTCCGGATCCCAGTCGGGCGTGAAGCGCCAGGGGCCATAATCGAAGCTCTCGCCAGTGACGTTGATATTGTCGCTGTTGAGCACCCCGTGGACGAAGCCCGCGGCCATGTACGACGCGGCGAGCCCTGCGGTGGCGGTGGAAGCGAGCGCGAAGAGGTTGAGCGCGTTCTTGCCGTCTTCTGCGGCAATGGCCTCATCGAAGAGGTTTTTGAGGCAATAGCGGACAAGTCTCTGGATGTTCTCGACCTCACCGAAAAAGGCGAGGCGCTGAAAAGTGCCGATGCGGATATGACCGTGGCTGAGCCGGGTCAGCACCGACGAGCGCGTCGGAGAAGGTTCATCACCTCGCTCGAGCGCTTCGCCGGTCTCGAACAAGGCAAAGCTCTTCGACGTGTTTACCCCGAGCGCTTCGAGCATCTCGGTCGCGAGTACTTCGCGAACGCCGCCCTTGAGGGTCAGCCGGCCATCCGCATGGCGGCTGTAGGGCGTTTGCCCCGATCCCTTGGTCCCGAAGTCGAGCAGGCGATCTCGATCATCGCGCAGCTGGGCGAAAAGAAAGCCCCGGCCGTCGCCGATCTCCGGATTGTACACGCGGAACTGATGGCCGTGGTAGCGAAGCGCCAAAGGGGCGGTCAGATTGCCCGGCAGAGGCTCGAAGCGGCAGAAATGCGCGGCCCACTCGTCAATCGTCATTTCCTGCACGACCCGCTCGGCCCACCGAGCGTTGAGGAAGCGCGGCGTGCATCCTGGAAAACTCGCCGGCTCGACCGTGTCGTAGAAATCGGTCCCTAGAGCGGGCAATCGGGGATCCGGGCGGTACTGGGCCATTCGCGCTCAAGTGGCGCTGGACGCGAGCGGATCCAAGCCTAACCAACGAGTCGCTTGAGTTTGGAGAGTGCATCTGCGTCCGGTTCGTCCGGCGAGATTGTCGTCAC
>DATATH010000183.1:0-3496 GCA_036268895.1 Sphingomicrobium sp.
GCTTGTCCTTCCAGTTTTCGGTAATCGAATCGCCCATGAAGACCACGTCCACAGGTGCCTTCGTGGCGAGCACCTGGGCATTCTCGTCGGCATAATAGCCGACCATTCCGAAGTCCTTCTCGAACCAGCTGTGAAACCAGATCCCCCAGTCGGTACCCGGCGGCGGCTTCGCTTTCGCAGAAGCTTTCGCTCCGAACATCAAAGGTGCCGCAATCGAGGCCGCAAGAAGTCCGCGTCGGTCGAGCTTCATCTCAATATTCTCTCCAGTGCGGAAGCTTAGATCGGTTGATGAAATGTCATCATATAGCCGTCCGGATCCGTAACGCTGAAGCCCAGATATCCGTACCCGGTCCGGTCCGGAGGATCGGCTCGTAGTCCCCGATCCTTCATTTCCGCATAGAGGCCCGCCACATCATCACAGTCGATGAAGAGCCGATAGTGCCGCGTCGAGCTCCAGCGCGCTTCGCTTCTCGAAGACGGACGATCGTTCGAATCATAAGCCGTGTTCAGCATGATCTCGATCTTGTCGCGTCTGAGGATGACGAAGTGAGAAAATCGGCCCTCCTTCGTCTCGACTTCGGGAGATGCAAAGACGACCTCGTAGCCGAATAGCTCGCGATAGAAGGCAACAGACGCGGTCATGTCGAAGACTTCGAGGTAAGGCGTTTGTCCGCTCAGTTGTGGCATCTCTCTCTCTCACCTCTTCTTGGTGCCGAGCGCACCTGCCATTCGAACACCATCGTCGACGCTGAATGTCGACGTCGCGGCAAGATCGGCAAGACCGCCGCGCTCCAGGATCGTCCTCACCCGATCATGGACCCGCGCCAGTATCAGCACACGCTCTTGCGCCGTCATTGCCTGTCTGAACTCGGATATTGCAGCGAGCGCGCTGCTATCGAGATCGTCCGTTTCCTCGAGACTGAGAACGATTGTCGACGCCCCCTTATCTCGCGCTTGCTGCCCGACCTCTTCGAGCACGGCTTCAGCGTTTCCGAAGAACAGTGGGGCATTTGGCCGGATGACAAGGACGCCGGGGATCTGCCTGGCGTCGACATGAACTGCGCAATCGACAAAATCATGGCCGCCAGTTCGACCAAGGACGCTGAGCTTCGGATAGGCGAGACGTCGAAGCAAGCCGAGGACCGAAAGAGCGACGGCAAGGAGGAGGCCATTTACGATCCCCAACGCCAGCACGCCGACCGCTGCGGTGAGCGCGACCCATTGATCCCGTCCGAGGCGGAATAGCGAATAGATCGGCCTGGGAGACAGGGCGTGCGTCAGCGCCGAAATGACGATTGCTGCAAGAACGGGCTCTGGGATGAGCGCGATCCAGCTGCCCGCACCGATCGCGACGATCGCGACCGCGGCCGCGGCAAGCACCGCTCCCATCCTGCTGGCGCTGCCTGCCTGCGCGTTTGCATTGCTGATCGAAAAGCCCGCGCCCACCGGAAGGCCGTGCCACAGAGCCGAAGCGAGGTTGGCCAATCCGAGCGCCGTGATCTCTCGCTCAGGCGAGACGCGATCGCCGCGGGCTGCGGCGAGTGAGCGAACGGTTGCCCAGCTTTCCGCCAAGAGAACGAGCGCGATAGGGAAGGCGAGCTGTGCCAGTCTCTCCCAATCCTTGATCGCCATCGTCGGTATGTGAGGAGCAGAAAGTTCAACGCCTAGCGGCCCTGCGACCGCAATGCCGAAATGCCCCGCGGGCCCGAAATGCATGGCGAGCATCGATCCTATGGTGAGGATGAGTCCGGCCGCAACGAATTTAAGCCGGCGGGAAATGCCAAGAAAGACGAGTGCTCCACCGCCGAGAAAGGCGCTCGACAGGTTCAGGTTCCCGATATGGGCGATAAGGGACCCGATTATTTCGAGCGGCGCGCTTTGGCTCACGGCGATGCCCAGGAGGATCGGCAATTGTCGAATGGTGATCGTGATGGCGAGACCAAGCCCGAACCCCTGAAGAACTGCGCGGGAAACAAAGCTCGTCAGTGCCGACAGGCGAAGTAGCGCACCCAATAAGAAGAACAGACCGACAAGGAGAGTTAGCGCGACCGCACAATCTATGCGGGGCGTATTGGGTATGGCCGCGTTCGCGATCGACGCAGCGAGCAGTGCTGCCGCTCCGCTTGTCGCAGTCACGACCGCGAGGCGGCTTCGCCCAACGATTGAATAGCCGAGCGGTCCGATCACCGCAGCGCTGACGCCAAACGATGGGGGCAGTCCGGCGATTGCCGAATAGGCAATCCCTTCCGGAACCATCAGACCGGTCAGTGATATGCCCGCCACCAGATCGGCGAAGATCGGACGTCGAAGGCGAGGCACTCCCATGGGCTTTGAACCCATAAGTTGCGGCGGCCGTTGTCAATAGAAGTTGGTCGCGGCGCTTCGTCAAACCGGTGTCTGCAAAAGCGCGCGCCTTATGCCAAACTGTCTCGCGCAGGCTTGCGTCAGCGGTAACGCCAGCCCTGGCGATGCCGATAGCGGCTGTGATACCAGCGGCCGTTGTGCCAATAGCCGCGGCCCGGATAATAACGGCCGACTACAAAGACGTGTGTGCCCATGGGACGCACGTTCGGTCGGCAGTGGCCGTAGGGACCGCGGTGGTAACCGCGGCCGCAGCCCTGCATCGCATCGGCAGGCGACGCCGCCGCGAGTGCGATCACCGAAGCGAGGCCAAATGCTGCTAGCGCTTTCATATGCTTTTCTCCTTCGACTGTTGTTCCATATGCCGAACCGCGTGCAGTCTCTGAAAGTTGCTTTCGCCAATCCACCCAAGTGCGGATTTAATGTTGCTGCAATAGATGCAACCGGCGCTTTCGCGCCCTTTTCGGCGCTTACCTCCGCTTAGCTGAAATCGAGCGAATAATCAGCCTCCCTGTCGACTTCGAGCCGCTCAAGGAGTTCGGCGGAAAGAAGGCGAATGAAGCCGTTCATCTTGCCCGAACCCTGAAGCATGCGCGCCCATGAGCTCAGCAATGAGTGGGCAGGCGCCTCAAGCAGTTGGAACCGGGTCGCGATCGTCCTGTTAATTGTCCACCATGACTGACGATGAAACCGCGATAAGGGAGCTGGTTGAGACGTGGATGGCCGCCAGCAGGGCAGGCGACTTGGCCACTGTTCTCGATCTGATGGCTGACGACGTGCTGTTCATGACGCCCAACCGGGAGCCGTTTGGGAAGAGCGAGTTCCAAGAAAGCTTCGAGGCCATGAAGGGCGCGGAGGTAGATGGGAGGGCTATGATCGAGGAAGTTCGAGTCGCCGGCGACTGGGCTTGGATCCGCAACCGTATCGATTTGACGGTGACGCCTGCCGGAGGTCCGCCAACCCATCGGTCTGGCTACAGTTTGACAATTCTGCGCAAGAGCGGTGATGGAAGCTGGCAATTATTCCGCGACGCCAACTTTGTGAGCTGAGTCGTCGAGCAGGTAGACGCGTGCAAGCGTTGGAGAGCAGGCTACCGCTCTTCATCTCTCGCGAACCGGATCCTGCGCTCAGTAGA
>DATATH010000184.1:0-1566 GCA_036268895.1 Sphingomicrobium sp.
GCCCTCAGCTACTACGATGTCGCCCCGCTGAAGGCGACGCTCGAACGCCTGGTAGACTTTGACCTGATCAACGACGGCCGAATGCGGTTCAGTGTCGGCACGGTCAATGTCCGCACCGGAAACTTCGCCTATTTCGACAGCACGACCCATGAAATCCGCGCGGAGCATGTAATAGCCAGCGCCTCACTGCCACCTGGGCTGCCGGCCACCGAGATCGAAGGCGAGTATTATTGGGACGGCGGTCTCGTCTCCAACACGCCGCTGCAATGGGTGCTGGACACCCCGCCGCGAAAAGACACCCTCGCCTTCCAAGTCGATCTGTGGCGCGCCCGCGGCGAACTTCCACGCGATCTGCTCGAGAGCGAGGCGCGCCAGAAGGATATCCGTTTCTCCAGCCGCACCCGTTTGGCGATGGATGAGTTCAAGAAGCGGCAGATCCTCCGCCGCGCGACCGCAAAGCTCCTGGCCAAGATGCCCAAGGATTTGCTGCAGACTCCCGAGGCGGAGATGCTCGCCGCAGAAGCGGACGAGAAAGTCTACAACGTCATTCAGTTGATCTATCACGCCAAGAATTACGAAGGAAGCTCAAAGGACTACGAGTTTTCCCGGATCACCATGGAGGAGCACTGGAGGTCGGGCTACAACGATGCGGTGCGCACGCTCCGCCACCCTGAGGTGTTGCAACGGCCCAATGGCCGGGACGGCTTCTTCACCTTTGATCTGGCGCGCGACGGCCGCGAATAGAAATTTCACACAGCATCGCCTTAAGGAGACCTGACCGATGAAGCTCACCGAAGTTCGCCGCAACGCGTTCGCCATGCCGCTGAACGATCCCGCCTATCCGCCAGGGCCGTACAATTTCTACAACCGCGAGTTTGCCGCACCGATGTCGACAAGCTGCGCGCGGTGGTGCCCGAGCCATTGGAAGTGACCGGCGATACGGTCGCATACGAGTTCATTCGCATGCCGGATTCCACTGGGTTCGGCGATTACACCGAAACCGGCCAAGTGATTCCGGTGCGCTTCAAGACAAAGGACGGCGGCCTGCAGGAAGGCGGCTATGTGCACGCAATGTACCTCGACGACAATGCGCCGATCGCCGGCGGGCGCGAGATCTGGGGCTTCCCGAAGAAGCTGGCGAGCCCGAAGGTGGCGCATGAGGGAGATGTCGTGGTCTGCACCCTGCACTACGGCTCGGTGCTGTGCGTCTCCGCGACAATGGGCTTCAAGCATCGCGAAATCGACCCGGCGCCGCTCTTGAAGGCGCTCGCCCGGCCGAACTTCATGCTCAAGATCATCCCCCATGTCGATTGCACGCCGCGGATCTGCGAGCTGGTGCGCTACTACATGGAGGACGTCATCGTGAAGGGCGCCTGGGCCGGCCCAGCTGCTATCCAGCTCTTCGAGCACGCGTTGTGCGACGTGGCGCGGCTGCCGGTGCACGAGGTGGTCTCGGCCACCCACTATGTAACCGACCTGACCTTGGGTCTCGGCGAGGTCGTGTTCGATTACTTGAGAGACGCCTGAAAGGAGCGCTGAAATGTCCCGTTTTTCCAAAAAGGTCGC
>DATATH010000185.1:0-8216 GCA_036268895.1 Sphingomicrobium sp.
TCGTCACGAATTTCCCGTCCCGGTCGAACAAAAGGACGATAGCGCTGTGCATCATCTCCTTGCCCGGCATCGGATTGGGCGAAGGTTGCGCATAGATTCCGAACTGCTTTTTCACCCGATCGATCTCGCTCTGGCTACCGGTCAGTCCAATGATCGGCGAGTTGAACAACTCGGCATACTGACCAACCTCCCTCGGGCCGTCGTTCTTCGGGTCGATGGTGACGAAGACGATATCGAACTTGTTGGCGCCGCCGACCTCCTTGCGCAGCTTGACCATGCGCGAGAGAGTCGTCGGGCAAACGTCTGCGCAGCGGGTGAAACCGAAATACATGGCATAGGGTCTGCCCAATAGCCTCGCGCTCGGGAACGGCTTGCCGTCCGATCCGATGAGGGTGAATGGGCCGCCAAACTCCGACTGCGCCGGAGCGGCGGCCTGGTTGGGATGAACCGTGACCCGATGGACCAGCAGCAGCGCTGCGGTGCCAAGGATGGCAAGCGTAATGAGCCCCCACAACAAAAGGCGCACCTGCTTCAACGTCGATCTCGGCGGAGCTTTATCGGTCATTGGTTGGCGAAAACAGAAGAACGAGCCGGCGGTAAAGGAAGACCGCCTGGAATCCAACCGCTTGCACTCTCACAGCCGCGACCCGAAGATGAAATTGTCGTTGAGGCAGGCTTGAGGATTGGAATGAACATGCCATCGAGGGCACGCTTGGCGCTTTTCGCCCTCGGCGACTTTGCCTTCAACCTCTTCTGGCAGAGCATCATGCTCTTCCTGCTCTTTTATTATACCGACGCGCTTGAGCTCCCGATCGCACTCGCGGCGACGACCTACATGATTGCCTCGATCTGGGACGGGATCGCCAATTTCGCCGCAGGAGTGTTGGTCGACCGAGGCCATCACCGGTTGCGCTACGGTACCCTCATCGCAGCCGGCGCTGTGCCTCTCGGGCTCACGTTCCTTCTGACCTACATGCCGCCGGCCGCGACAGGCGGCTGGGCGGTCGCATGGGTGCTCGGCGCCCATTTATTGTTCCGGACCGCCTATGCCGGCGTGAACGTCCCCTATCTCGCAATGTCCGCCCGGATCAGCCCGAAGTCGGGCGACCGCGCCTTCGTCGCCGGCCTACGAATGCTCTTCGGGACGGCCGCAGCGGTGACGGTCGCGCTTTGCACGGTGCCGGTCGGACGCTGGCTGACTGGCTCGACCGCTGCACAGGCATATTTCGGAGCGGCCATTCTGTTTGCAATAATCGGTGCGAGCATCCTCATGATCGTTGGCGCAACCTACCGGGAGGGCGCTGAGGCTCACCGACCGACGCCGGGAAGCCTTAAGGCAGCGCTGGTCAGTCTCGCGGGAAACCGAGCGTTCGTTGCCCTCAATGCTGCGATGATGGCGATGATCGTCGGGGTTACCGTCCTCAACAAGTCGGTCCTCTATTATTTCAAATATTTGCTCAATGATCCGGATGCCGGGCAACTGGCGCTCGCAGAAATGGGCCTGGTGAGCGGCATCGCCATTCCGCTTTGGATGTTGGTCGGCCGGCGAGTTGGATTGCGGGCGCTATGGCTGATCTCCGCGGGCCTCGGGATTGCCGGCCTGCTCGTCTTCGCGTCGGTGTCGTTCACCGGCATCCGCTCCATGCAATTCTTTCTTGTCGCCATGCAGGTGGTGAGCGTCGGCCTTAATTTCGTGTTCTGGGCAATGCTCCCCAACACGATCGAATTTGGCGAGCGGGCGACTGGCCTGCACGTCGAAGGGACGGTCTTCGGGGTTGCCGCGCTTTTGCAGAGGATCGCGATCGGGATCGCGACCGCGATTCTCGGCTGGGGCTTCGCGTCGGCCGGCTATGTCCCGAATGTCCAGCAGAGCGCAGAAACGCTTGCCAGCATGCGGATGACCGTCGCCATCGCACCGCTCATCTTCCTTGCACTTTCGTGCATTGCAATGGCCCTGAACCCGCTCGGACGCAGATCGACTCAGGCGCCGGAGATCGCCGGAGCGACAGCCGCCTAGGCGACGAGGTCGATGGAGCCGTGGACGCCCTCGGCCTCTGCCGAAGGAGCGATCCACACGTCGAATGAGCCGGGCTCGGCGATCGGCCTGTCTTTAAGGCCGTAGAAGACGAGATCGGCGGGCGTGAGCGTGAAGCGGACGATTTCCGACTGGCTCGGCGCAAGCGCGACCTTGCGGAACGCCTTGAGCTCGCGGACCGGGCGAGTGATGCTCGCCACGCGATCGTGAATGTAGAGCTGCGCGACCTCCTCGGCGCCGCGCGTACCGTGGTTCGTCACAGTCGCCGCAACTTCGATGCTGCCGGTCATCGGCATTGAGGGCGCGCTGAGCCTCAGGCCGCTATATTCGATCTTCCCGTAGGTGAGGCCGTGACCGAATGGATAGCGAGCGCTGTTCGGGATTCCGCGGAAGTGCGTCTTATAGGGTTGCAGTTCGCCTGGCGGATTGGGCCTCCCGGTCGGTTTGTGAGCATAATAATAAGGTTCCTGGCCGGACTTCCATGGGAAACTCGCGGGCAGGCGGCCTGATGGGCCATGCGTTCCGAAAAGCACATCGGCGATCGAGTTGCCCGTTTCAGTGCCAAGGAACCAGGTGGCGAGGATCGCCGGCGCGTCGGCGACAGCCCCCTCGAGCGCGAGTGCGCGCCCGTGCTTCAGAACAACGACGATCGGCTTTCCGACTGCAGCAACGGCTTCTGCGAGCTGCTGCTGGGGCCTTGGAATCACGATTTCAGTGCGCGACTGGGCTTCGCCCGACATATTGAAGGATTCCCCGATCGCGAGAACGACGACGTCGGCTGCCTGCGCAGCGGCAACCGCCTGTTCGATCCCACCTGCGAGCGGCTCCTCGACGCCGGAGCCCAGGGCAACAGTGACCAGGCCTTGGTCGGCAATTACAGCGCGCACGCCGCTGGCAAGATCGACGGCTTTGGAATCATCGCCGTAGACGACCCACGGGCCGACGAGGTCGTGAGCACCCGCTGCGAAGGGACCGACCAAAGCGATCCGCTTGCCGGTGCGGGGAAGGGGCAGGAGGTCGCCGTCGTTCTTGAGCATGACGATCGACTTGCGCCCGGCTTCGCGGGCGAGCGCGCGCGTCGCCGGCAGCATCGAACGAGCGGCCTCGCGCTTCTCGTCAATACGGCGGAAGGGATCATCGAAGAGGCCAAGCATCGCCTTGAGCGCCAGCACCCGGCGAACCGAAATGTTGAGCGTTGCCTCGGGTACTTCGCCGCTCCGAACCAGGCCAGGCAGATGCTGACGATAGAGACCGCTCTGCATGCTCATGTCGACGCCGGCGAGGAATGCCAGCTTCGCAGCATCGCGGCCGTCCTTGGCATAACCGGCGGCGATCATTTCCTCGTCGCCCGTATAATCGGAGACGACAAACCCCTTAAATCCCCATTCGCCGCGCAGGAGGTTGGTCATCAACCAATGGTTGCCGGTCGATGGCACTCCGTTGATCTCGTTGAACGAGGCCATTGCCGACAAGGCACCGGCCTCAAACCCCGCTTCGTACGGCTTGAGATAAACTTCCCGAAGCCGCCGCATCGACATGTCGACGACATTGTAGTCGAGACCCGATTCGCCTGCGCCATAGGCGGCGAAGTGCTTGATGCAGGCGAGCATGTGCTCGTTCGACCTGAGGTCGGGACCCTGGAAGCCATGGACTCGAGCAGCGGCGAACAATTGCCCGAGTAGCGGATCCTCGCCGCCGCCCTCGAGGCCTCTCCCCCAACGCTGATCGCGCGCGACATCGACCATTGGCGAGAAGGTCCAGTCGACACCCGCGCCCGAGGCTTCGAATGCCGCTGCCTCCGCGGTGCGCCGGGCAAGGTCGGGCTCGAAGCTCGCCACTTCGGCGAGCGGCACCGGGAAGATCGTCCGATGACCGTGGATGATATCGGCAGCGAAAATCATCGGGATCTTCATCCGCGACTGTTTGACGGCCGCGGTCTGGAAAATCCGCGCGACGTGCGCGCCGTTGCCATTGAAGACGCCTGTCAGCAGTCCCTGGCGGGCCTCGTCGACCTGCTGCTGGAAATCCGACCCGCTGCCGGGCGGATTGAGGCTAAGCGCAGCGCCCCCGCCCCAGGCCGAGGCCATCAGCTGTAGCTGGCCGGCCTTTTCCTCGAGTGTCATCCGACCGATCAGCTGATCGACGAACGCGGGGACCTCGACTTGACCGACCGCTTGAAGGAGTGCCCGCGCCGGGCTCGCGAGCCAGGCGGCGGCCGCACCGGCCCCCATCATCACTGCGCGTCGGGAAATCGCCAGGTCCAGCATCAACTCTCCCCTTCAACCAGCACGGACCGAGCGCAAGAGCGGTCATAGCACGATATTTTCGGCGGACTTGACCCTCTGTGTAACCGGTTACATGACGCCCGCACAATTGCAATCGGCGAGCGCTCGACCTTTGTTCGGTTTGCTTTCCGATAAGGAGCATCATGGCAGAGGCAACCATCCGAGACGTTGCTCGCAGAGCGCAGCTATCGGTCGCGACGGTGTCGCGCGTGCTGAACGGCTTCGACAACGTCAGCGAACAGGCGCGGGAGCGTGTCTCAGAAGCGGTGCGCGAGCTTGGGTATGTGCCTCACGCCGGCGCTCGAAGCCTCAGTCTCGCGCGCACCAACGCGATCGGAGTCGTTCTTCCTGACCTGCACGGCGAGTTCTTCTCCGAAATCGTTCGCGGGATGGACCGTGAGGCGAGCCGACACGGTTATCTGCTGTTGCTCTCGAACCTCCACGGCAGTCCGGACCATGCAGCGTTCGCACTGAGGACAATGCGTGGGCGAGTCGACGGGCTGATCGTCATGGCGCCGCACCTCAATGCTGAAGACCTGTCGGCAGCCCTTCCGCCGGGCCTTCCTTCGATATTGATCAATACGCGCGACGGCGGTTGTTCAAGGGCCGCGATCCATCTCGACAATGCGGCGGGAGCTCAAGCGGTGGCCGACCATTTCGAAGCACTCGGGCGCAAGCGCGTCGTCCATGTCGCGGGCCCGGCCGGGAACATCGACGCTGACGAACGCGCGGCGGCATTTCGCGAGGCTTGTGCCGTTCGGCGCTTGCATTGCGAGGTGCTGCACGGGGATTTCGAAGAAGCCTCGGGCCAGCGAGCAGTCGAACAGCTGATCGAAAGCGCGCATCCCTTCGATGCGTTGTTCGCGGGCAATGACAATATGGCGATCGGCGCGCTGCAGGCGCTTCGTTCTGCGGGGCTTGCAGTGCCCGAAGATGTGGCTGTCGCCGGCTTCGACGATATCCCGCTTGCGCGACATCTCGGCCTCACGACCGTTCGCGTCCGCATCGCCGAACTTGGCGAACGCGCGCTGGTCCGGCTGCTTGCATCAATCGGGAGAGAAGATCTCGCCGGGGACGAACTTCACGCGCCCGAGCTCGTTGTCCGCTCGACAACGGAGAGGAATCCAGGCGCCTGATGGAGATCGACCGCCGCGAATTGCTCTTGGGAACATCGATGCTGGTTGGAAGCGCGATGTTCCCGCCGGTTTTGGGAGCGGCGCAGGCGCCCGCTCATTCGCTTCCGGCCTTTTACGACGAGATCGAGCATCGCACCTTCCGCTGGTTCTTCGACCATGTGAATCGCCGCAACGGACTGGTTCCGGACCGCTGGCCGACGCCCAGTTTCGCGAGCATCGCGGCGGTTGGTTTTGCGCTTCCCGCTTATGCGATCGGATCAATGCGCGGCTGGTGCTCGCGCGCCGACGCACGCAACCTCACACTGACGACGCTGCGCTTCTTCTGGAACTCGCCGCAGGGACCCGAGCCAGCCGGGACGACGGGCAATGCCGGTTTTTATTATCATTTCCTCGACATGGAGACAGGGCTCCGGTTCAAGGACGTCGAACTGTCGAGCGTCGATACGACTATCCTCTTGATGGGGGTGCTCTTCGCCGGAATGTTCTTCGATGGCGACGAACCCGATGAGCGCGAGATCCGCCGCCTCGCTGATGCGCTCTACGAAAGGGCGGACTGGAACTTCTTCAGGACCGACGGACGCGAGGCCATCTCGATGGGCTGGCATCCTGGAGAGGGCCTGATCCCGGCCAATTGGGTCGGCTTCAACGAAGGCATGTTCGTCAATATCCTGGCCCTCGGCTCGCCCACGCACCCGGGGCCGGCTGACCTGTGGCAACAATGGACCGCGAATTATTCGCGATTCTGGCGCGGCGACGGGCAGACCCGCCGAATCGCTTTCGCGCCCCTGTTCGGCCATCAGTACAGCCACATCTTCATCGACTTCCGCGGCATCCGCGATGAGGTGATGCGCCAAGCCGGCTTCGATTATTTCGAGAACAGCCGACGCGAAACCTACGCCAACCGCGCCTATTGCATCGCCAATCCGATGCAGTGGCGGGGCTATTCGGACCGCCTGTGGGGACTGACGGCTTGCGACGGACCGGGCGATTTCCTGCTTCCCTACCGGGGGGGAATGCGCGCCTTTCACGGTTACGCGGCTCGAGGTCCGCTGGGCGAGCCGGACGGGCTTGATGATGGCACGATCGCGCCGACCGCAGCGCTCGGTTCGCTCCCCTTCGCGCCCGAAATCGTCATTCCCTGTGCCCAGGCGTTGCAGCAGCAGCCGCGAGTGCTGGACGAATATGGATTGAAGGACAGCTTCAACCCGAGCTTTACTTATACCGACATCAAGATCGACACCGGTTCGGTCGATCCGCTGCACGGTTGGGTCGGCAAGGATTATCTTGGGATCGATCAGGGACCGATCCTTCTCCAAGCCGCAAATTACAGGGACGATTTCGTTTGGCGATACATGCGCCGGGTGCCAGCGATCAGGCGCGGCCTCACGCGCGCCGGGTTCACCGGCGGCTGGCTGGCTAGCGGATCGGGAGAACGCGGCTGAGCTTGGAAACTCCGCTTTCGTTGAATGCCTCGACCGCGACCCAATAGGCTACATTGGCGTTGAGCGAGTGGAGCTCCTTGCCGGTGGTGCGGCTGCCGCCGAGTTCGTCGGCCCAGACCTGGTGCGTCAAGGTGAGCCGGTCTGGCCGGATTCCGAAACGGATGTTGTAGCCGACTGCTCCCCGCACCTTCGCCCAGCTGATTGTCGCATCGCGCTGGTCGACATGGCGTGCCCCCGCAATGAGCCTTGGCTGCTGCGGCGCTGCACCTCCGGCATTGCCGAACACGCGGATGTCGCTGATCGCGAGGTTTGCCGCTCCAACATGCCCATGGACGTAGCGGATAAAGCGCGCCCGAGCGGGCGATGGAAGCTCGAAATAGGCATTCGGGCGGTCGCGACGCGGCGGCTCGGTACGGGCGATCTCGTGCCAGTGCTCGCCATCGCTCGACGCCTCAAGAGTGAACTCGGTGTAGATATCCGGAGCATCGGAAAAGCGGGCCGACTTATAATCAGCGAAGTTTACCTGGACGGCGCGCACCGTATCGATCTTTCCAAGATCGACCGTCAGCGTTTCGCCAGACTTGTTCTCTGCCGCGACCCAGAAGGTTCTCGGATTCTCATCCGTGACACGCGCCGCCGAGAAATCTCCCATAGTCGAGGATGCGCTCGCCCTCTTGCTGTAGGAAAGCAGCATCCAGCCGGTGAACAGACTATCTGGATCCTCGATCTTTCTGGTCGGCACCCATTGCGGGAAATCTGCGAACCGCGAGGAGGCCCACATCTGGCCGTCAGCTTCGAACTTCAAAGGCAGCATGTCGATGCGCCTTTCGAACTTCCAATTGTTGCCGATCCAGGGAGTCCCGGTGTTCCACCAATTCCCGTAGCGGTCCATGAAAGTCGACCCATGCCCGACGCCCTGGACGAAGCCGCCGGGCTTGTAGGCGACAGGATTGTAGGGAGCGTAAGTGAACGGCCCGAGTGGCGAGCTCGCGACGTACGTACCGTTGGCATAGACGTTATATTCGGTTCCGGGCGCCGCATACTGGAGATAGTAGCGCCCGCCGAACTTGGTCATCCACGCTCCTTCCGCGTAGGGCTCAATGGGGGTGCCATCCGGAAGGCATCCGCAATGGTCCTGTCCGAACCGCTCCCAACCATGGTCCTGCGGATGGAGGCTAAGGAGAGATTGGGGCCGGGTCTGGTAGACGAACCTGTGGTCCTCGAACCCGATCTTCTCGCCATAGATCGGGTAGATGTTCGAGGAATCCCAATAAAGATACCACTGCCCATCGTCGTCCTTGAACAGTCCAGGGTCCCA
>DATATH010000186.1:0-2106 GCA_036268895.1 Sphingomicrobium sp.
TCCTCCTCATCAACCATCCGCTCGACTGCCCGATCTGCGACCAGGGCGGCGAATGCGACCTTCAGGACCAGGCGGTCGCCTACGGCCGAAGCTCCTCGCGTTACGAGGAGAACAAGCGGGCGATCGACGACAAATATATGGGCCCGGTCATCAAGACCTCGATGACCCGATGCATCCAATGCACGCGCTGCATCCGCTTTTCTTCCGAGGTAGCGGGCGTTCCGGAGATCGGGATGCTCTATCGGGGCGAGGACAGCCAGATCACTTCGTATCTTGAGCGGACGGTTACCAGCGAGCTCGCAGGCAATCTTGCGGACGTCTGCCCGGTGGGAGCGCTACTTCAAAAACCGCAGATTTTCGAGACGCGTCCGTGGGAGCTTCGACGCATTCCGGGGATCGACGTCATGGACGCGGTCGGTTCGAACATCCGGCTCGACGTCCGGCAGCGGCAGGTCATGCGCATCCTGCCACGCATCAACGAGGACGTGAACGAGGAGTGGATCAGCGACAAGACTCGCCATCATGTCGATGCGCTGGTCCGCAATCGCCTCGACCGGCCGTGGGTGCGCGAGAAGGGCAAGCTTCGCGAGGCGAGCTGGAAGGAAGCACTCGATATCTTCGCCAAGCGGCTGAAGAAGGCCGGCACTAAGGTCGCTGCGATTGCCGGTGACCTCCTCGACGCCGAGACGATGTACGCCGCAAAGAAGTTGATCGAAGGGCAAGGGTCGAAACTTCTCGAGGGACGGCAGACTGGCCTCACCTATGATTGCACCAGCCTCAGCGCAGTTGCATTCAATTCCACCATCGCGGGGATCGAAACGGCGGACGTAGTCCTGCTGGTGGGCTCGAACATTCGCTGGGAAGCACCGCTCATCGCCACCCGGGTGCGCAAGATCGTCCGCAAAGGCGGCAAAGTCTTCGCCCTCGGGCCGAAGGTCGATCTTGGAATCAAGGTCCAGTGGCTCGGCAACGACCTGAAGCTGCTCGGCGAGCTGCCGAAGGCCGTGACCGACGCATTTGCAAAGTCGGAGCGCCCGGCGCTGATCGTGGGCCCAGGCGCGCTTGCGGCGGGCGCTCTTGGAGCAGCGCTCGCGCTGGTAGCCCCACTCGGCCTTATCAAGGATGGGTGGAATGGCTTCAATGTTCTCCACACGTCCGCGTCGCGGATGGCATCGCTCCTTTTGGGCTATGCGCAAAAGCGCGGCCTTGGCGACATCGAGGCCACCAAGCCGGAGCTGGCACTACTGCTAGGGGCGGACGAAATGCCGGCCGATCGACTGCAAGGCGCCTACAAGGTCTATATCGGCCATCATGGCGACAATGGTGCACGTCAGGCCGATCTCATTCTTCCCGGCGCGACCTACGCGGAGAAGCACGGTACTTACGTCAACACCGAAGGGCGTGTGCAAAGGGGCGAGAAGGCGGCTTTCCCGCCGGGCGACGCGCGCGAGGACTGGACGATCCTCCGGGCAGTTTCGGAGCTTGCCGGAAAAACTCTGCCGTTCGACAGCTTGCGTCAGCTTCGCCAGCAGATGATCGCCGATTATCCCGAGCTCGGCCGCGATGGGCTTGTCGAGCTGAAATGGATGCCGCCCAGGCTCGATTCGAAGGCCGAAGGGCCAATCCGCTACCCGATCGCGGACTTCTTCCTCACCAACGCGATTTGCCGCAACAGCCCGACCATGCTGCGCTGCTCCGAAGAGCTCGTGCGGGGGCTTGATTATGAGGAGGCGGCGGAGTGACTGAATTCTTCGTCGGCCACGGCATGATCTATGACTGGGCGTGGTTTCTAGCAACTCTCATCGGCATCCTCGTGATTGCGCTGCCGCTGATGCTTGCGGTGGCAATGATCATCTACGCCGAGCGAAAGATCTGGGCGGCGGTCGCGCTTCGGCGAGGCCCGAACGTCGTTGGACCCTGGGGATTGCTTCAGAGTTTCGCCGACGGGCTCAAGGTTTTTCTCAAAGAGACCATCATCCCGACCAATGCGAATAAGGGCCTGTTCCTGCTCGCGCCGATCATCACGTTCACCATTGCGCTGATCGTCTGGGCGGTGATCCCGTTCCAGCCCGGCGTGGTGCTCGCCGACGTCAATGTCGGCCTGCT
>DATATH010000187.1:0-4091 GCA_036268895.1 Sphingomicrobium sp.
CGCCGCCGCCACCACCTCCGCCGCCGCCGCCTCCGCCGCCACCGCCGCCTCCGCCGCCACCACCTCCTCCGCCGCCGCCTCCGCCTCCGCCGCCACCGCCTCCGCCCGTTTCGGTTGCCGGGCCGGAGAACGTGCTTGGACCCATCGGGCTAATGACGGATCCAGGAGCGATCGCTTTCGAGGATCACGCGGATGAGTTCGTGGATCAGTTGATCGACGATCTGCTTGGCGGCTCGGGCGGAAACGAGGGCGAGGGCCAGGATCAGGACAGCGGGGATTCAAGCTCGCCGCCCAACTTCTGGCTCGGTCCGATCAACGCCGGTCCGGTCACGTTCGGGAAACCGGTCGATGATCCGGTGACGAGCGGCAGCGATGCAGTCGACACCGGCCCCAAGGGCACCGTCGACAACCCGGGCAACTCCAAATGATTGGAGGCTGAAGATGCACATGAGGCTGATCACCGCACTTGCGGTTCTGGCATCGCTCACAGCCGGTGGCTCAGCGCCTGCGGCGCCGCTCAGCGTCCTCGACAGCTTCCGCGTCGGCAATTCGGGGACCGTCTATTGTTCGGCACAGAGCCTTTCCGTCGACAAGGGCCTCGCTGGCATGTTCGACAACGGTTATTCCCTGACCTGCCGCGACGCTTCGCTTCCGGTCGGCAAACTCTACAAGTTGCGGTCGCCGCAAGATTCGGAGCAGCGCCTCGCGGCTCTCCGCAGGGAGACCGCGGATTGCTCCGCGGGTCACGATACGAACCTTCCGGGCATTGGCCCGGTCAAGACATTCGACTGCCGGCTCAAGGAAGCCGACGTCTCGTACCGCGCCTATGAGCTGGTGAAGGGCGACCAACTCTACGCCGCGGAGGGCCTGGCGGGCTACGACAGCGCACTACAGCTCGGTCTCCGAAGCATCGTTGCCGACCAGCCGGTCAAAGGCGAGATCTCGATCGCAACCACAGGCGCAGGCGATCCGGCCGCTTTTGCTCGGGTGCAGGCGGGAACGCTCGATCCGACACGCGCACTTGCCGAGGCCTATCGCCGCAACAATGCGGGAAGCTATGCCCAGGCCGCCGAGTTCTTCGCAGCGGTCAGCAGTCTTGGCGAAGCTCCTCTCAGCAAGGCTGAAGCGCTCGCCAACGAAGCGCTTCAGAAATCGAATCTCGGCCGCTACGCCGAAGCGGATTCGCTGTTCGCAAGAGCTGCGGAACAGCTCGGCGCCGATCCGCTCGTCGCTCGCCGACTGCGCAATTATCGAGCGATCAACGAGGTCAACCAGGGAAATCCCGACTCGGCTCTCGAAGAGCTCGCGAAGCCGATGCCCCAGGCACCCGGCGAAAGCGGGGTTGCTGCGGGCGAACCGGTCATCAGCGCAGTCGCCTCGAAGCGGCTGAACTCCGAGACCAAATTGGGCGAGGCGCTTGCCGCCGAATCCGATGAACTGTCTGTTGCGGAGAAAGCCGAGATCCTCGACGGCCAGGCGCTTCAGCTGCGCGGCACGTCACTGAGGCTGAAAGGCGACCTCTCCCAGGCGTCGACCGCGCTCCATGGAGCCGACGCAAAGCTCCAGGCCGTTAGGGACGGACGAGTCGAATCGGTGACCTGGATGCGGGCCCAGATCCTCGGCGATCTCGCCGCGATTGCCGAAGACCAGAAGAACGTGGCCGACGCGGACCGACTCTATCGCCAGGGAGTAATGCTCCTCGAAGCCAATTATCCGGGTTCGGCCGCGCTTCTGAACGCGAAGGCGCGGCTCGCAGGCTATCTCGCCCGAACCGGTCAGCTCGATACCGCCGAGGCCATGTTCCGCGAGATCGTCCACTCGCAGCCTGACACCAGCAACCTTCCGCCGTCCTTCGCTGATGTCCTTCGCCCGTATGTCGATCTGCTCCTCAAAAAGAGCGGAGATCCTGCCGCAACCGCCGAAATCTTCGCGGCAACGCAGCTGATGGTCCGTCCAGGTCTCGCCCAGACGCAGGCCGTACTCGCGCGCGAGCTTGGCGGCGGCACCGACGAGGCGTCACGCCTGTTCCGCCAATCGGTGACGCTGACCCGGCAGGCCGAGCGCGCACGGGTCGAGCTTGCCCGCCTGTCGGACGTTGCAAATCCGAGCCTTGACGAACAGACGCGCGCCCGGATCCTGCGCGCTTCGCTCGATAATTCGCAGAAGGAACAGGTCGCCACCCAGTCCGCGCTCGCCAGTTTTCCGCGCTACCGCGCGGTGGCCGACGAGGTGATCCCGGTCGAGGGTTTGCAGAAGCTGCTTCATCCCGGCGAAGCCTATTACCGGATGACCAACGTCGGGCACGACATTTACGCGATCCTCGTCACGTCGTCGGCCGCCCACGCCGCGAAGCTCGAAGTGACGGCCGGCCAGCTCTCCGATCAGGTGCAAGCACTCCGGGAAACGATCTCGACGGTCGAGAACGGCCAGCGGACGACCTACCCCTTCGACGTCGCCTTGTCGCACCAGCTGTACTCCGAGCTGTTCGGTCCCTTCGCCATCGACGTCGCAGCAGCCAAGCATCTCATCTTTGAGCCCGATGGAGCGATGCTCCGGCTTCCGCCCAACCTCCTCGTCATGGACCAGGCCTCGGTCGATTCCTACCAGCAGCGCGCCAAGGCGAGCGACGATGCGTCATTCGATTTTCGCGGCATCCAGTGGCTCGGGCGCGACCGCGACATCAGCACGTCGGTCAGTCCTCGGTCGTTCGTTCAGCTGCGCGAGGCGCCGCCCTCGGCAGCAAAGAAGGAATATCTCGGCCTTGGCTCAAACACTCCGCCCTCCACGTCGACCGACGTGCCCGCCGCCACTGACCGCGACTGCACGCTTCCGATGTCCTCCTGGTCTCATCCCATTTCGGCCAAGGAACTTGAGGTCGCGAGCTCGATCCTCAGGTCTTACGATCCGGCCGGAGTCGAAGTCGTCACCGGCGACAATTTCACCGACACCGGCATCAAGAGCCGGACCGACCTCGATCAGTATCGGATCATCCATTTCGCGACCCACGGAGTGGTCACCGCCCGAGCCGCGAAATGCGCTGCGCAGCCCGCGCTTCTGACGAGCTTCGGCGGCAGCGGCTCGGACGGGCTTCTGACCTTCAAGGAGGTGTTTGATCTTCACCTCGACGCCGACCTCGTCATTCTCTCCGCCTGCGACACGGCCGCCCAGGCGAGCACCGCGGCGACCGAACAGGCGGGCCTTGCAACAGGGGGCGATGTCGCTCTTGATGGCCTCGTGCGCGCGTTCGTCGGCGCGGGTGGAAGACTGGTGATCGCCAGCCACTGGCCCGTTCCCGATGATTATGATGCGACCGAGCGACTGATCACCGGCCTCTTCTCAGCGCCGCCCGGGACACCGACGGTCACTGCGCTTCGAATGTCGCAGCGGCAGCTGATGGACGATATCAATACGTCGCACCCCTTCTACTGGGCGGCATTCGCGGCGGTTGGAGACGGCAATATACCGGTGATCCGCCAGAGCCAGCGGATTGCTCAAGCCGGAAAGTAAGTCAGGACTTACTGCTCGGGCTGGGCCGGCTGGTCGCCGCAGCGGCAGGTCGTCACTCGACCGATCCGCCTCTTGGGCGCTGCGGGCGCCTGCTGTGACGTGGTCGGGGGCGTGGCGACGTCATCGGCCGAAGCCAGCACGACTTCGCTCGGCGCCGCCTGGGGCTGCGCCTGCGGCTGCGACGCGGGCTTGGCCGGCGCGGCCGCGCAAACGGGTTCGCTCGCAAGCACTATGGCGGCAATCAGAACGAAGCGGGCAAACATGACCGGCTCCTTCACATGAGATTGCCCTCAAATACGCGCGCGATGCTTTCCACGAGCCTTATCTAAGTGGTTAAGGCGATTACAAGAATCGGCCGAAACGAGAGTCGGATCGAATATTGTATTAGCCCTTTTTTTCAAACGGCTGCAGCGACTTAGCAGCGGTGTCGGAACCCCGACTTTCATTGACTTTCGATTAACGCGGGAGCAGATTGGGTGTCTTGACTCAGTCAAGGGGGCAACAATGACAAACGGTGTTTCTACGAAGAATAATCGCAAGTTGATTCTGACGACCGCGGGCGTGCTCGTGTTCGGTGTTGGAGC
>DATATH010000188.1:0-16936 GCA_036268895.1 Sphingomicrobium sp.
TGCCGTTGCGCCCTGGACCCAAAGGATCGCCTATCTCGACGAAGGCGACTGGGCGGTCGTTCACCGCGACCGGATCGAGATATTCGACCGGGACAACCAGGCCACCAAACGGGAGATCGTCGAGTCCGGCGCCTCATCGGCTCCAGTCGAAAAAGGCAATTACCGCCACTACATGCAGAAGGAGATTTTCGAGCAGCCGATCGTGGTCGCCCAGACCCTTCAGAGCTATGTGCGCCCGTTCGAGGGCGAAGTGGCGCTCCCGAGCGATCTCGACCTGGCGGGCTTCGGTCGAGTCACCATCGTCGCTTGCGGGACAAGCTTCTACGCCGGCCTGATCGCCAAATATTGGATCGAGCAGTTCGCGCGCGTGCCGGTCGACATCGATGTTGCGAGCGAGTTTCGGTACCGCCAGCCGGTCCTCGAACCCGGGGGACTTGCTCTGTTCATCAGCCAGTCGGGCGAAACCGCAGATACGCTCGCCGCGCTTCGCCATGCGCGGGCCGAGAAGCAGCAAATCGCCGTGGTCGTCAACGTGCCAACCAGCTCGTTGGCCCGTGAGGCGGATTTGCTCTTGCCGACCCACGCGGGGCCCGAGATCGGCGTCGCTTCGACGAAAGCCTTCACCTGCCAGCTGGCGGTGCTCGCGGCGCTTGCTGCGAATCTCGCGAGGGCGAAAGGGCGCCTGAGCCGCGAGGAGGAGAAGGAGATCGTCGGCCACCTTCAGGAGGCACCGGCGGCGCTCAATGCAGCCCTCGATCACGACGAGGACATCGCGGCGATGGCGCATCTCGTCGCGCCGGCTCGCGACGTGCTTTATCTCGGCCGGGGACCGGATTATCCCCTGGCGCTCGAAGGCGCGCTGAAGCTGAAGGAAATCAGCTACATCCATGCCGAAGGCTATGCGGCGGGCGAAATGAAGCACGGGCCGATCGCGCTTATCGACGATAAGGTGCCGGTGATCGTGCTCGCCCCGTCAGGTCCGCTGTTCGAAAAGACCGTCAGCAACATGCAGGAGGTCCGTGCGCGCGGCGGGCGGATCATCCTCATCAGCGATGCGCGTGGAATCGCCGGAGCCGGCGAGGGATGCATCGCGACGATCGAGATGCCGGAGGTTCATCCGCTAATCGCGCCGATCATCTATGCCGTGCCGGTGCAGCTGCTCGCCTATCATGTCGCAGTTCTCAAAGGCACCGATGTGGACCAGCCCCGCAACCTCGCAAAGAGTGTGACGGTCGAATGACCGGTCAGCTCGGCGACATGTCGGTGGGATGCTCTAACCGGCCTTCGCTACCGGCCTCTTCGGCCCGGGGTTCCCCGATGAGCGCCATGGTGGGGTGAGGTGGCCGGCCACTTTTGGCGCATCCAACAATCCGTCAGCGTCCCGCGGGGCGCGGCCATCGTGCGTCGGCTCTTTCGTTCGAGCGAGGCGGCCCTTGTCGGATTATCCGTCGCCCTGGGGATTGCTGCAGGTCTTTTGACGCTCCTGCTCAACCGGACCGCTCATGGTATCCAATCGTTGATTTACGGCCTCTCGGGAAGCAGCCTCAGCGCGGCGACCTCGGTGTCGCCTTTGTCGCTCCTCGCCCTTCCGATCGGCGGACTGTTGCTCGGCTTTGGCAGTCGCGCCGTGTTGAGACGCTGGCGGACGCCGGTCGACGTAGTCGAGGCGAATGCGCTTCATGGAGGCACAATCCCCTGGCGCGATACGCTATTGGTCTGCGTACAGACCTTGCTGTCGAACGGTGTCGGCGCTTCCGTCGGCCTGGAGGCCGCCTACGCCCAGGCGGGCGGCGGCTTCAGCTCGGTTATCGGTCAATGGCTGAGGCTTCGGCGTGCCGACATGAGGATTCTGGTCGGAGCGGGGGCCGGAGCCGCAATCGGCGCAGCGTTCAGCGCGCCGCTTACCGGAGCCTTCTACGCCTTCGAGATCGTGATTGGTGCCTATACGCCTGCCGCGATCGCGCCGGTGGCGGCGGCGTCCTTGTCGGCGGTGCTGACGGCCCGGCTTCTTGGCCTTGAGGCCTATATCACCGCGCTTCCCGGGGCGAAGGCGATCACGACCGAGGATTATCTCATCTATGCTGTGCTCGGGATCATCTGCGCGGCGATTGCCATCGCAATCATGCGCGCGGTGACGTTCATCGAGGAAAATGTCCGCGGATCGTCCCTGCCGGACGCATGGCGGCCGGCCTTGGGCGGTCTGCTGCTCATCCCGCTCGCGCTTGTTACTCCGCAAACGCTCTCGGCCGGACATGGCGCGCTCCATCTCGACCTGGGCGCAGAAGTGGCTCTGCGCTTCATCCTTCTGGTCTTCGTCGTGAAGATCATGGCTTCTGCGGTATCCCTCGGCTTCGGATTTCGAGGCGGACTGTTCTTCGCCTCATTGTTCATCGGCTCGCTTGCCGGGCAGCTGTTTGCAGGAGCGATTGCGAGGATCCACGGCATGCCGCCGATCGATCCCTCCGATTCAGCGCTGATCGGAATGGCCGCCATGGCGGTAGCGATCATCGGCGCACCGATGACCATGTCGCTGCTCGTCCTTGAGACCACGCATGATTTTGCGCTGACGGGGGTCGCGGTGACAGCGGGGCTGGTCGCGAGCACGGTGGTCAGGGAGACATTCGGTTTCTCGTTCTCCACTTGGCGCTTCCACACGCGCGGACAGACAATCCGCAGCGCCCGCGATGTCGGCTGGGTTAGGACCCTTACCGTCGGAAAGATGATGCAGCGGCTTCCCGAGACGGCGCCTGCAACAATGAGCATTGCCGAATTCCGGCGCCGTTTCCCGCTCGGATCGACAGCGAACGTCGTGCTGACCGACAATGCGGGGGTCTATTTCGGAATTGTCGATACTGCGAGCGCCTACGACACGAGCCTCGTTGATGCCGACGAAGTCGGGAGCCTCGCCTCGATGAAGGGTGTCGCCCTTGAACCTCAACAGCACGTTCGAGAGGCGATGATGGTTTTCGACACGAACGGCGCCGATTTCCTTGCCGTCGTCGACCCCGGCGGGGAGGTGATCGGCACGCTCTCCGAAAAGTTCGTGCATCGCCGCTACACCGACGAAATGGAAAAAGCTCAGCGGGAAATGTTTGGTGAATAGTCGGCATCGCAACCTGGTCCTCATCATCGTTGCGGTCGTTCTCGCTGCAATCGGGGGCGGCTATTTGGCGCGGACCTTGGCTCCGGCTGGTCAGCCGCAGCAGCAATCGCCTGACCGGCGAAGGCCCATCATCCAGATCGTTCGCCAGCAGGCGGGGCTGCCCAGTCTCGCCGACATTATCGCCAGCCTTTGCCCCTCCGTTGCCGCGATCGCGCCCGAAGGCGCAACGGGATCGGCGACGGGCGGCATTGCAATTTCTCAGGATGGCTGGGTGATCGCCTCCACCGCAGTTCTCCCGACTGGAAATATTGAAGCCCGCTTCGCGGCCGGACCGGCGGTTGCGGTGTCGGAAAGACGTTCCGACCCGGTCTCCGGGCTCAGCATCCTCAAGACCTCCGCCACCGGGCTCACACCAGTGCCGCTCGCCGACCAGAATTTTCCAAGGGTTGGGGATTTCGGATTTGCAATCGGAAACCCCGCCGGAGCCGGCTGCAGCGCCCAGGCCGCGATGGTTGCCAGCGATTTCCTCACCGACGGCGGCTCGTCGAGCGCCTACGTCCGCCTGCAGCCGATGGGTCCGGACCTTCCCGCCGGAGCGCCGTTCATTTCGGCGACCGGTCAGGTCATCGGCATAGTGGGGGCTGGGGGTCCGGCCGATTCAGTCATTCCCGCGGACGTCGTTGCCGAGATCGCCGATGAGCTTTTGCGGGGGACGCTTTCGCCAACGACACTCTTCGGCTTCCGAGCGGAGGACTTTGATCCAACCTTGTCCAGTCGGCTCAGCGGCTCCCGCTCGAGCGGGACCGCCGTATCGCTGGTTCAGCCCAAGACTCCCGCGGCACGAGTAGGCCTTGAGGCCGGAGACATCATTGTTGCGGTGAACGGCGCTCCGGTAGCGAGCGCGTCGGAGTTGGGCCGAGCGCTTGATGGCGCGGGCAAGTCCGCCTCGGTCGATGTCGCCCGCGGTGATGAGCAGCTGACCTTGACGCTCGCCAGAGTGCCAGGGAGCTGACAGCGACGTCGATCGGTTCGGGCAAGAACCGGCCGGAGCGAGCGCTCGGACCGGGATGGCGTGCCACCCCCCGCTTCGAGCGAAGCTTTGGACTTCGAAGGCCTCTTATGAACTGAGCGCTGGGCATTTATACCGACTGAATGAAAATAAGCGGCGGCTGTCATTGCGGAACAGTTCGGTTCGAGGCGGAGCTACCGGATCCCCCGCTGCCGGCGCTCGACTGCAATTGCTCGGTGTGCCGGATGACCGGCTACCTCCATCTCATGGTGCCGCACGATCAGTTCGACCTGGTCGCAGGCCGCGAGGCGCTTTCGAGCTATCGCTTCGGGACAACGGCGGCCGAGCACCTGTTTTGCCGTCATTGCGGGGTCAAGTCCTTCTACCAGCCGCGGTCACATCCAGCTTCGTGGAGCGTGAACGCGAACTGCCTCGACAGGCCTGTCGAGCTGGTGATCGAGCGATTCGACGGAAGGAATTGGGAGCAGGCAAAAGCCGGACTCGACGCCAAGGGCTAGCCGTCCTGGCGATCTAGATCGGCTGGACAATTGCGCGGCATCGCGAACCTGGAACCAGCTGGAGCGGCTTGCGCAACTTGCGACCGTGGCCCTATCGCCCGGCCATGCATCATCCGCTGCGTCTGACCATCGATCGCACCGCAATCCAGGAGAACTGGCGTTGGCTGCAGGTTCGGGCAGGAGTGGCGGCAGGAGCGGCAGTCAAGGCCGACGGCTATGGTCTCGGCGCTCGAGAGTCGGCGCATGCTCTTTACCAGGCCGGCTGCCGGGACTTCTTCGTTTCGACCTGGGCCGAGGCCGAAGCGCTCGGTCCGCTGCCCGTCGGCGCCAGCATCGTCGTCCTCCACGGAGTTGGACCCAAGGACGTCGAAGCGGCGCTCAGCTTCCCGGCGCGCCCGTGTCTTTGCACTCCCGAGCAGGTGGCGCGATGGAACGAGATCGGGGACGGGCGTCCTTGCGACGTCATGATCGATACCGGCATGAACCGGCTCGGCCTCAGGCCCACGGAAATCAGCCTGTTGAGCGATATCGACATCGACACGCTGCACAGCCATCTCGCCTGCGCGGATGAAAACAGCGCGATGAACGCGATGCAACTCGAGCGCTTCCTCGCCGTCGTTTCGGCGGTTTCGGCGCGCCGCTACGCTCTTGCGAATAGCGCCGGCATTTGCCTTGGACGCGACTTCAGCTTCGACCTCGTCCGGCCGGGCTTGTCGATTTACGGCGGCATTCCCCGCGAGGAGGCGGACGGTAATATTCGCAGCGTCGCGCGAATCGATGCGCAGATCGTGCAGCGCCGCACGATCCCGGCAGGAGAGAGCTGCGGTTATGGTGCCACTTTCATTGCAGAGGCGGATACCGAGGCTGCAATCCTGAATATCGGCTATGCCGATGGCTACCTGCGCTCCTTCTCTTCGCGAGGCTCGGCCTTCGCGGGGGAGTTCGCGCTCCCTGTCCTTGGCCGAGTCTCGATGGATCTGGTCGCCGTTGCTGTGGACACGGCTCCTCAGCTTAAGGAAGGCGATTGGGTCGAGATCGACTACGACCTGCCTTCGGCTTCGCAGCAGTCCGGCCTTTCACAGTACGAACTCTTGACGATCCTGGGCTCGCGCTTCGAGCGGCACTGGGTTTGACGCGGTCCTCGGGCGGTAGCGTCTTGGGCTGATAACGGCACAGGTCCATCACCGGGCAGCGCCAACATTCGGGCAGTCGCGCCTTGCAGATGTAGCGGCCATGCAGGATCAGCCAGTGGTGCGCGTCCCGCCGGAATGGCTCGGGAACGACCCTGTCGAGCTTCGCTTCGACCTCATCGGGTGTCTTTCCCGGAGCCAGCCCAGTTCGGTTGCAGACCCGGAAGACATGGGTATCGACCGCAAAAGTCTCCTCACCAAAGGCGGTGTTGAGGACCACATTGGCGGTCTTCCGGCCGACTCCGGGAAGTGTCTGCAGCTCGTCGCGGGTCCGCGGTACCTCGCCGCCAAATTCATCGATGAGCGCCTGGCTGAGCGCGACCACATTCTTCGCCTTGGTATTGAAGAGGCCGATGGTCTTGATTGCCTCGCGCAGCCGCTCCTCACCAAGATCGACCATCTGTTTGGGCGTGCGGATGCTTCTGAAAAGCGGTCTCGTCGCGATATTGACGCTGGCATCGGTTGCCTGGGCCGACAACACAACTGCAACGAGCAGAGTATAGGGATTGATGTAGTCGAGTTCCGTCGTCGGCGAAGGATTGGCCTCGGCGAGCCGCCTGAAAAATTCGAGGATCTGCTCGCGCTTCATCGCAGGTCGTCGAGCGCCAAAGCGAGGCGGTTCAACGCCACTTTGAAAGTGTCGGCATCGAGACCAAAGCCTATGCGGAAGTGCTCCGCCATCTCGAACCAGCGGCCGGGAACGACGGCAGCTTCGTAACGATCACGGAGCCGCGCATCGAGCTGCTCGGTATCGCCGCCGGTCCAGCGGGGAAAGGCAGTGATCCCATGCGCTGCCGGCATGCAGTCGATGTCGTTGCGGGAACTGACGAAGTCGTTCCATTGCTTGCGATTGCGCTCGAGAATCGCCCTCGTGTCTCCGATCACTTCATCGATGTGCTCGAATGCAATGCAGGCGAGACGCTCTGCCGGGTGCGCCTGATTGACTCCGAACAGATCGTTGAGACGCCACATCCGTTCGGCAAGTTGTGGCTCGGCGAGGATCCATCCACAGCGCAGCCCACTTAGCCCATATACTTTGGTCAGGCTGTTGGTGCAGACGAAGGCGGCCCCGAGGTGCGCCGCGCTGCGCTGGGGCGGAACTGCCGAGTCCAGATAGACTTCGTCGACCAGCACGCGCGCCCCGACCGAGGCTGCAAGATCGCCGATGCTTCGCAACTCATCTTCGCTCGCAAGGGCGCTGCTGGGATTGTGGAGGTTCGTGATGATGATGAGCCGAGTTCGATCCGACATGGCATCTCGCACCCTGCCGGCATCGAGCCCGAACGCATCCTCCGCCTTGCGCTCGAACCGCCTGATCTTTGCCCCGAGGAACGAAGCGGCGCCGAGCAGCAATTCGTAAGTGGGGCACTCCACCAATATCTCATCGCCAGGGGAGAGGAGGGCGGCCATGGCGAGGAAATTCGCCATGGATGTGCCGTCGGCAGCGACGACCTGGTCGACCAAGACCCCGTAGCGGCCGGCAACCATTTCTCTCAGCCGATGGTAGCGGGGGTGACTTGCCCCATCGAGTTCGAGATCGGCGAGACCGATCGGCAGCCAATCCATGCGAAAATGAGGAACTTCGCTTCCGGTCAGCTGATAGCGAACGGGCTCTTTGAACTTTGCCCAGTGCATGTAGTCCGACCGCATCATCCTCATGCGGTCGTTCCACGGTTCTTGCGTTGCCAATAAAGACAGGCCGGCACGCCCGCGGCGAGAATCGCGTAGCCGATGAGGCTGTTGAGCGGATTATTGAGCACGGTCGCGACCACCACCGCCCAGCAGGCAAGCACGAAAAATCCGGTGGTTAGCGGGTGCCACGGCACCTTGTAGGGCACATCCTGTTGCGGGTTTTTGTGGCGGAAGACGAACAGCGCTGCGCCCGTCAGACCAAAGAAGATGAAGTCGACCGAAACGACGTAGCTGAGGATCTGGCTGAAGCTGCCCGACAAAGCGATAACCGAAGCTGCAAGACCCTGAAGGACGATCGCCACGACCGGCACACGGGTCGTGGCGCTGACCTTGGCGACCTGGCGGAAGAACAGTCCGTCCTCGGCCATTGCGAAATAGACGCGAGGAGCGGTCAGCATCCCCTGGCTGAGAAAACCCAAAGTCGAAACCGCGATTCCGATGGCGATGAATGTCGCGCCTTTGTCGCCGACCGCCAACCGCATCACGTCGGTCGCCGGCGTCTTCGAATTGGCGAGACCAGCCGGCCCGAGCGCATGTACGCACACGAAAGCAACCGCCGTGTAGAGCAGAACAACACCCGCAACGCCAAGCAGCAGTCCGCGAGCAAGATCGCGCCGCGGATCGCGCATTTCGCCTGCTACGAAACTCGAGGTTTGCCAGCCGCCGTAGGAGAACATGACGGGAGTCATCGCTGCTCCAATCGCTGCCAGGTTCGATCCCGAACTCGCGCTTTTTAGTGGCGATTGGGCAGATGCGGCGGGTGCGAACAGCAAGCCTGCAAGCACCAGCACCGCGATCGCAACTATCTTGAGCACCATGAGGCCGCTCTGCACGTTGCTTCCGGAGCGGACGCCCATGCAGTTGATCAGAGTCAGGAGCGCGAGGATCCCGACCGCCAGGACTCCGTCAGCCACGGGCAGGTGAACCATATCGGCGAAATAGCGGGCAAAGGTGATCGCAACCGCGGCCATTCCACCCGACTGGATCACGAGCAGAAGCGCCCATCCATAGAGGAATGCCGGCATCGGTCCGTAAGCGTCGCGAAGATACGCATACTGACCGCCGACCTCAGGTCGGCGCGCAGCCAGCTCCGCGTAAACGAAGGAAGCAGCGAGCGCGACGAGTCCGCCAAGGATCCAGACTCCGACAATCAGCAATGGAGTATTGACGTGCCGCGCAACCTCGGCTGGCGTGACGAAGATTCCGGACCCGATAATCCCACCCATGACCAGCATCGTGGCGTCGAACACGCCAAGGCGCCGGGCAAGACCCGGCGCGCTCGGGTCCTGCTCGCTCACAATGCGCCGATGACGTCGCGCATAAAATAGAGCCCGGCGCTTCTTCCGACCAAGAATCTGGCACCGGCCAGGGCTCCGCGAGCGAAGATCGTTCGGCTTTCCGCTCGGTGAGAGAGGATCAGCCGTTCCTCCGGACCGAGGAACAGGACGTCATGCTCTCCCGCGACCGTTCCGCCTCGCAACGACGCAAATCCGATGGCTCCGAGCTCACGTTTGAGCGAGGTGCCGTCGCGGCCTCTTTCGGGATTGAGCTTTGCGCCTCGACCTCGCGCAGCGGCCTCACCCAGCAACAATGCCGTTCCCGAGGGCGCGTCCGACTTCATCCGATGATGAGTCTCGCTGATCTCAATGTCCCAGTCGGGTCCGAGCACCTTCGCGGCGCGCTCTACGAGTGCGGCGAGCAAAGCAACTCCAAGCGAGGTATTTGGAGCGCGGAGCACCGGGATCTCCCTCGCCGCCTCGGCAATGCGCTGCTCGGCGGTGTCATCGAGCCCGGTGGTACCGATCAGGATCGGAACGCCGGCCGACAGTGCGCGATCAAGGCTCGTCTGGAGGGCACCGGGCACCGAGAAATCGAGGAGGACGTCGCCATTGTCCTGATCGAGCTCGAAACCGGCATCCTCAGCGATGACAGCCGCAATCGCCTTTCCCATTCGTCCGTCGGGCGCAAACAGGCTGATGCGGATCGGCTGGTCGGCAGTGCGCATTGCCGCTGGTTAGCGAAGCTGCCCCAGCAGCGCCAGCGCGGCGGCGGGCGCTCGAACCTTGGCGCCATTGATCATGAATATATAGGCATCGCGGCCGCTCGTTCGCCATTCGCGCGCACGCTCCGCAAAGCCGGCAATTGCGGATTGATCATAACCTGTTTCGAGGTCCTCGCTCATTTTCTGCAGCCGGGCGTAGCTGAAATCCGCAGTCTCTGCTTCGATGCAGGGGTATTCGTCGGAATCCTCGAAGACCACCGCGATGTTGCGCGCTCGGCAAAGCCCGAAGAACTTCTCGTCGTTGAAGCTTTCGTTGCGAGGCTCGAGTGCATGGCGAAGCGTGATTCCGTCGAGCTTTTCGGGAAGTAGATCGATAAACCGGGCAATGTCCTCACGATCGAACTTCCGACGCGACGCGAACTGCCAAAGAATGGGTCCGAGCTTCGGACCGAGAGCGACGAAACCCTGGGCAAAGAAGCCGCTCAGTCCTTCTTCCGCTTCGGCGAGCCTTGGTTTCATCACGCAGTAGCGCGAGCCCTTGACCGCGAACTGAAAGTCTTGGGGTGCGATCTTCCCCCAGCTATCCCAGCTCTTCGGTTTCTGCCGTCCGTAAAAGGTAGCGTTGATCTCGATCGCGTTTAGCGCATGGGACGCATATTCGAGCTCTTTCGACTGCGGCAGCTTGTCGGGATAGAAGACACCCCGCCAGGGCGCGTACGTCCAGCCGCCGATGCCAACGCGGATTCTGCCTTCGTCCATCGCGCAGCCGCTCTATGATGTCGGTATGAACGTTCGCAACATCCTTGTTCTGACTGGTGCCGGCATTTCCGCCGAAAGCGGCCTTGCGACTTTCCGTGGACCCGACGGGCTATGGGAGGGCCACCGCGTCGAGGACGTCGCGACTCCCGAGGCATTTCACCGCGATCCCGTTCTCGTCCATTCCTTCTATGACGCGCGTCGGGCGAAGCTGAAGACCGTTGAACCAAATCCTGCTCACCATGCGCTTGCAAGGCTCGACGCGGAGTGGCCGGGTGAGCTCCTTATCGTCACGCAGAACGTCGACGACCTTCACGAGCGCGCCGGCTCGAAGCGATTGATCCATATGCATGGCGAGTTGACCAAGGGCTGGTGCCTCGGTTGCAACGGGCACTTCTCCTGGAGAGGGCCGATGGGGAAGGCAGCCCAGTGTCCCGGCTGCAAGAAGAGCGGGACGGTTCGGCCGGACATCGTCTGGTTCGGCGAGATGCCTCACGAGATGGAACGGATCGACGATGCGCTTCAGCGCTGCCACCTGTTCGTGTCGATCGGTACGTCGGGCGCGGTCTATCCAGCGGCTGGTTTCGTCCAGAACGCTCGCTATTTTGGCGCGAAGACCCTGGAGATCAACCTCGAGCCGAGCCTTGGAAGTATCTTCTTCGACGAGAGTCGCACTGGATCGGCCGGCACGCTCGTTCCGAAATGGGTCGGGGAGGTACTGGCCGCAGCCTAGTCCGACCACTCCAATCCAATTTCCTTGTATAGCGAGCGGTCCTCTCCCCATTTAGGCTCGACCTTTACATGCAGGAACAGGTGAACCGGTCGGCCGAGATGCTGCGCGATCTCGGACCGGGCCGCAGCGCCGATCGCCTTTAGCTGCCGACCGCCCTTGCCGATCACGATCGCCTTCTGGCTGTCGCGTTCGACGATGATCTGCTGATTGATCACGGTCGAGCCGTCGGGCCGGTCTTCCCAGCTCTCGGTTTCCACGGCCGTGGCGTAGGGAAGCTCCTGGCGGAGCTGGTTGACCATCTGTTCACGCGTTAGCTCGGCGGCGATCATCCGATCGGTCGCGTCGGAAACCTCGTCCCCGGGATAGAGCCAGGGTCCTTGGGGCATCGCTGCGGCGAGCGCCGCCTTAAGATCCGCAACTCCGTCGCCCTCGGCCGCACTGATCATGAACAGCTTCTCGGGATCGAGACGCCCGGCGATGGAGGCCGAGAGACCGAGCAGCGCGGCCTTCTTCACGAGGTCGATCTTGTTGAGGACGATGAACAGCGGCTGCCGGCGATCCCTCAGCGAGCCGATAATTCTCTCGACCTCGCGACTAGCGCCCGCCGCTGCGTCGATCACGAGGAGGATCAGGTCGGCGTCCTGCGCGCCGGTCCAGGCGGCGGCGACCATGGCGCGGTCGAGGCGCCGCCGGGGTTCGAAGATGCCTGGTGTGTCGACAAGCAATATTTGGGCATGGGCCTCGATCGCAATTCCCAATAGCCGCGCCCTCGTGGTTTGGGCCTTGGCACTGACGATCGCCACCTTCTGACCGACAAGCGCGTTGACGAGCGTCGACTTGCCGGCGTTTGGTGCCCCAATGACGGCGACGAAGCCCGCGCTGGTTTGATCAGCGCTCATTGAAGCTGCTTCAATAGCGCCTCGGCCGCGTCGGTCTCCGCATCCTGCTTGCTCGTTCCTTCGGCGGTCGCTTCCCCGAGGCCACGCACCGACACTCGGATGGTGAACCGCGGGTGGTGGTGCTCACCGGTGCGGCTGACGACCTCATAAACAGGGGCCCGGCATTGGCGTGCTGCGGCAAGTTCCTGAAGCGCGGACTTGGGATGCTTGGGGGCCTTGCGCTGCTCGGCGAACTGCGGCTCCCAGATGCGCGATATGAACCGCTGGGCGGCATCGAGGCCGCCGTCGATGACCAATGCGCCGATAAGCGCCTCGACCACGTCGCCGACGACATTCTCGCTCTGGCTCGCGCCGTCCTCGCGGGCCTGCTTGCCGAGGCGCACGAGCGATGGAATGCCGAGCTCGCGGCCGATCTCGGCGCATGTCTCGCGCGCAACCAGCACATTGTAGCGGCGCGAGAGATAGCCCTCGGGTTCGTCAGGGTGTCGATCGTATAGGGACCGGGCAATCACATGCCCAAGAACTCGATCACCCAGGAACTCGAGCCGCTCGTAATCGTCGGTTCCCACGCTGGCATGGGTGAGCGCGAGTTCGAACAGACGCGGGTCGTTAGGCTCATGCCCGAGGGTTTCGCGCACGAACTTTGTGACATCCGTCTTCATTCGGCTTCTCCGGTGTATCCGTTTCCAATTCGGCTGCCGCGAAGGGCGCTGAACCAGGTCCATGGCTCCCAATAGGAGGCGCTTCCGTCGGTCGACCAGAAGGTCACCATCGCTCGTCCGATCAGATCCTCAAAGGGAACCATGCCGATGCCGCCCTCGGACTCCGGGAAGCGGCTGTCCAGGCTGTCGTCGCGGTTGTCGCCCATCAGGAAGAGGCGACCGGCTGGAACTGCAACAGGGCCGAAATCGTCGCCCTCTCCGTGAGCGACCTGGTCAAGCACCGTGTAGCTCGGTCCGCCGGGCAAGCTCTCGAGATAGGCCTTGAACATGCAATTTCGGCGGTTCCCGAAAGCGGCGACGGTGGGGGTCGCGGGCGGAATGACCCGGCACGGGCTGTTGACGCTCACCGGCACGGCGATGGGGGGCAAGGGCTTGCGCGCAACGGCGTGGCCGTTGAGGATGAGCTGGCCTTCCCGCATCTCAACCGTGTCTCCAGGGAGGCCGATGACGCGCTTGATGAGGTCGGCATTTTCGGCGGGCACCCGAAAGACCACGACATCACCCCGCCTCGGCGAGTTCCCGAGGATCCGGCCGCTGACGGGCGGAAAGCCGAAAGGAAAGCTGTAGCGCGAAAAGCCGTAGGGCCATTTCGCAACGAGGAGGTAGTCGCCGATGTAGAGCGTCGGCAGCATCGAGCCCGAAGGGATATCGAAGGGCTGAACGACAAAGCTCCTCAGCGCCCACGTCAGAATTACCAAGCCCAGGAAAAAGCGCGCGAGGCTTGCGGCGCTCTCGGGCTTGTCGTGCTTTGTCGAGCGGCGTGGGCGGGAAGAGCGGGAACGCATTTGCTTCGCTGTTTGGCGAGCGCTGGCGAGAGGTCAAGCCGGGGTGGCTTTTGCCGGTCTTGCCATTATGTGCCCGGCCATGGCCGAACGACAGCAGCAAGATACGGCGAAGACGCTGAAACAGCTCTTCGAGGCCGAGCCCGATCGCCTCACCCGTCTCACGTTCAACATTGCGGGCATTTATTTCGACTGGTCCAAGACGCACCTCGATGGCGCTTCGATCGACAGATTTCTCGAACGGGCCGGGCAAATGGGGTTCGCGGCGGCGCGAGATGCGCTGTTTGGCGGCGAAATCGTCAATCCAAGCGAGGGCCGGCCGGCCACGCATGTTGCCGAGCGCGGCAGTGGCGCTCCTAACGACGTAGACCTCGCGGCCGCTCGGCGACAGCGCATGCGCGCCCTCATCGATGCAATCGAGGCGGGCGCCTTCGGCGAGCTGACCGGCATCCTTCATATCGGCATCGGCGGCTCGCTGCTCGGACCGGCGCTTCTGGTCGATGCGCTTGGACGTCGCAATTCGAACCTTACGGTTCGTTTTCTATCGAACATTGACGGAGCCGCATTCGACGAAGCTGTGGTTCCACTCGATCCGGCAACGACGCTGGTCGTGGTTGCTTCGAAGACCTTTTCGACTCTCGAAACACTGACCAACCTCGATGCCGCGCGGGAGTGGCTGCGGGCGGCGGGGATCTCGGACCCCGACGGACGGCTCATCGCCGTCACCGCCAACCCCGAAGCCGCTGTCGAGCAGGGTGTCGACGAGAGCCGCATCCTCCAGTTCGGTGAAGGCGTGGGCGGCCGCTATTCGCTGTGGAGCTCAGTGGGTGTGAGCGCCGCGCTGGCGCTTGGCTGGGACGCTTTTGAGGCGCTTCTTGAGGGAGCGGCGGAGACCGATCGACACTTTCGCTTCGCGGCGCCGCGCGAGAACGTGCCGCTGATTGCCGCGTTCGCCGACCGACTCTACGTCGAAACGTTCGGCTCCCAGACACGAGGCGTATTCGCGTATGACGAGCGGCTGCGTTTACTGCCCTTCTATCTCCAGCAGCTCGAGATGGAATCGAACGGCAAATCGGTCACCAAGGATGGAGAAGCTGCAAAGTGGCCGACGGCTCCGGTGACCTGGGGAGGGACTGGGACCGACGCACAGCATGCCGTTTTCCAGTTGCTTCACCAGGGGATGGTTCTCGTGCCCGTCGAGTTCGTCGCAGTTGCTCAAGGTGACGATGGACAGGACGCCGAGCATCACCGGCTGCTGCTGCTCAACGCCTTTGCGCAGGGCGCCGCGCTGATGGAAGGGCGAAGGAGCGACGATCCTCAGCGCAGCTATCAAGGAAATCGGCCGAGCTCGACGATCCTTCTTGGTAAACTCGACCCACGGACCCTTGGTGCCTTGATTGCCTTCTACGAGCATCGCACGTTCGCCAACGCTGTCCTGCTGGGCATCAACCCCTTCGACCAGTTCGGCGTCGAGCTCGGCAAGCAAATCGCTCGGCAACTCGCGCAGGGCGCCGATGAAGAGACGCTCGATGCTTCCACGCGCGCGCTGATCGAAAGGGCAGGCGTCTGATGGCGGATTTCGATCTCTTCGTGGTTGGCGCCGGCTCGGGCGGTGTGCGAGCGTCGCGGATGGCCGCTGCCTATGGAGCGCGCGTCGCCATTGCCGAGGAGTATAGGGTCGGGGGCACCTGCGTCATCCGCGGCTGCATACCCAAGAAACTGCTCGTCTACGGAGCGCATTTTGCCGAGGATCTCGATGATGCGGCCATGTTCGGCTGGAATGTGCCTTCAAAGACCTTCGACTGGCCGGTTCTGCGCGACAACGTGCTCGCCGAAGTCTCTCGCATCGAGGGCGCATATACCGAGACATTGACCAGCCATAAGGTCACCATCTTCCATGAGCGGGCGAGCCTGACCGGACCGAACACGATAAGGCTGGCGAGCGGCAAGGAGGTCAGCGCCGACAAGATCCTGATCGCTACCGGCGCGAGGCCGGTCATGCCGCCGATCAGCGGGATAGAGCATGCGATCAGCTCGAACGAGGTGTTCCACCTTGACGTTCTGCCCAAGCGGATCGTCATTGCCGGCGGCGGTTACATCGCCAACGAGTTCGCGGGGATTTTCCACGAGTTCGGAACGCATGTGACCCTTATCAATCGAACCGACGTAATGCTGCGACACTACGACCAGCAGATCGTCGATCGGCTCATCCAGATTTCCCTGCGCAAAGGAATCGATTTCGAATTCAATGCCTCGATCGAGCGCGTCGAGCGTCGCGAGAACGGGTCGCTGCACATCGCCATGACCGGCTGTGACGATTTCGAGGCCGACCAGCTTCTCATCGCCACGGGTCGCAGGCCGAACACCGAAGGCCTGGGACTGAAGGAGGTCGGCATCAAGCTCGGCGAAGGGGGGCAGGTGACGGTCGATGCCGACAACCGCAGCTCGATCGAGTCGGTCTTCGCCGTCGGTGATGTCACCGATCGCGTCCAGCTAACCCCCGTCGCGATCCGGGAGGGGCAGGCATTCGCCGACACCTTCTTCGGCAACAGGCCGCATCAGGTTGACTATGGCTCTATTCCTTCTGCGGTTTTCAGCCATCCACCGCTCGCCGGTGTTGGTCTGACCGAAGGCGAAGCCCGCAACAAGCTTGGCACGGTCAAGACCTATACGTCGGACTTCCGAGCGATGAAGAACGTGCTCGCCGGCCGCAACGAACGGTCCCTCTACAAGCTCGTCGTCGACGGCGAGACGGATGAAATCGTGGGAATCCACATGATCGGCCCGGACGCGCCCGAGATCCTCCAGGCGGCGGCAATCGCGGTGAAAGCGAAGCTGAAGAAGAGCGATTTCGACGATACCCTGGCGCTCCATCCGACGATGGCCGAAGAACTCGTGTTGATGCGCTGAGCACAAAGCGGGCCGACAAGGCCGTGGTCTGCGGCGAGATGCCCGGCACCTACCGTACTTTCGGGACACCAGCGACGCCGGGCAGCGCGTGCTCAGCTGAACGTTCGCGCCTCTGGACGCGGCTGAACCCTACCTCTACGCGGGTGCGCCAAACAGCGGTGGGATATTGATGGAATTCGATGCCGTCGTCATCGGCGCGGGCCACAACGGCCTGACCTGCGCTTATTACCTTGCCAGGAAGGGCCTGAAGGTCACCGTACTCGAAGCTGCGGGGAATGTCGGCGGCGCAGCAGTTACCGACGAATTCCTGCCCGGCTTTCGCAACTCGGCCGCTAGCTACACGGTGAGCCTGCTTCAACCCAAGGTCATCCGCGACATGCAGCTCGAACGGCACGGCTTGAAGGTTGTCCTTAGAAAAACCGACAATTTCCTTCCGGGTGACGGTGATTATCTCTTGGCCGGACGCGGCGGCCTCACCCGCAAGGAGATCGCGCGGCACCACAAGGCCGATGCGGAGGCCTATGACCGGTACATTGCGGAACTCGAGACGGTGATCCGGCTGCTCAAGAAATGGCTGCTCCGAGCGCCGCCCAACGTCGGACGAAGGGTCAGCGCAATCC
>DATATH010000189.1:0-5817 GCA_036268895.1 Sphingomicrobium sp.
TCGTGCTGGAATGTGTCAGACGTTCCGTCTGTCTTGTTAATGCGGAAGGCGAATGGATCGTCACCTAAGGCCTGTGCGACGTGCCTCGCGGTGATCAGATAGAGCGAGCCTTTGTAGCCCAACAGAAAGGCGGTTCCGCAACTCCTGAAATGATCCTCGTCGCCATGGCCGATAAAGACCACGCACCTACGAATGTCCTCAGCTAACGCCATCGGGTTCCCAGCAACGCTGTGAAGCCTACGAGGTCTAGGGCCAAGATCAAATCTCCGCAGCAGGGGAAGCACCGGCTATCCCCTATCCAGACACTGAGTCAAGTATATTAGTGCCCTAATTCGGACATTGCAGGTTCAGGCCCGGCGCGGATAAACCGTTGGCGGATTTATGCGTTCATGACGCCGCGGGCGCCGCGGCGCATTCTCTGATAGACGAAGTGGACAGATGGCAAAGCTAGTGCGCGGCGTTCGACCGCTGAACGGATTTTTCGTCCTCGGCCTCGCTGCGGGGGCAATTGCCCTGCCGCTTCTGGAGAGTGGCACTCCGGCTCTGGCGGCGGCCGTTGTCGCTCGGTCGGACTCCGGCGAGATTGCAGCTTTCTATCGGGCCCGGGGAGACGCGCCGCTTTGGCTTTCTCGATCGTCCGGCGCTGCGGCTCAACAACTGATCTCGCTGCTTGAGACGGCGCAAGCGGATCATCTCAATCCGAAGCGGTACAATGTGAGGGCGCTGAGCCGTGCAGTCGATGACGCCCGCGCAGGCGCACCGGGAGCGGTTCAGCGCGCCGATACGATGTTGAGCCAGGCTTTCGTCGCCTACGCCAGAGACCAGAAGCACGACCCCGGCGGAATCATCTACGTCGATCCGCAGCTGAAGCCGACGCCGCCGTCGGCTACCGAGCTGCTCGGCGCCGCGGCCCGCGCGCCCTCGATCTCGGACTATGTCCAGAACATGGGCTGGATGAACCCGATCTATGCCAAGCTTCGAGCAGCGCTCGCCAGTCGCATTTACAGGAGCGATGACGAGCGGCGGCTGCTCGAGCTCAATCTCGAACGGGCGCGGGCGCTTCCGTCCGGCAACGGCCGCTACATAATCGTCAATCCGCCGGCCGCCCGGCTGTACATGTATGAGAACGGGCAGGTCGTCGACTCGATGCGCGTCGTAGCGGGCCGCCCCGATCCGATCGCGCAGACTCCGATGATGAATGCCTTCATCCGCTATGTCGCGCTCAATCCCTATTGGAATTCGCCGCCCGACCTCACCTCCAAATTGCTTGCTCCTCGAGTCATCAAGGGCGGCCGGGCCTATCTCAATCAACATGGCTATGAGGTGCTCTCGGACTGGTCCGACCATCCTCATGTTATCGATGCCATGTCCGTCGATTGGCATGCGGTCGCGGCAGGAAAGTCGATCCGGATGCGGCAGAAGCCGGGACCTGCGAACTCGATGGGACGGATGAAGTTCATGTTCCCGAACGCGCAGGGGATCTGGCTTCACGACACGCCCGAGAAGGAGAAGATCGACGATGCGGCGAGACTGCAAAGCAATGGCTGCGTTCGTCTCGAGGATGCTCCGCGTCTCGAGCGCTGGCTGTTCAACGGTCGCTCGCCGAGCTGGAAGACTGCCAGGCCGGAACAGAAAGTCGATTTGCCGAGCCTCGTGCCGCTGTACATCACCTATCTGACGGCAGTGCCGAGCGGGACGTCCATCGTCTATTTCGACGATTTCTACGGGAAAGACCGGTCAGAGAGCCGCCGGTTCGCGGGGCTCCTCTAGCGCCTCAACTGGCATTTCGCTGGTTGAGATAGGAGGGGGTCAGCATTCTAATGTCGCTTCGCCGGTCTTTCTTTGGCGAAAGCCGGCCAAGCTCGAAATGCTGCTCGAATTGCACTCCAAATTTGTTGGCCTGGGCCCAGCGCACGATTCCCCGAACCGGGGCTACACCGACGATGTCGATGCTGAGCTCCGTTCCAGGCGCCACGGGGACCTGGCACTCGACTAGCGCACCCATCGAGGAGATGTTGCGGAGCTTCAGCTCGACCATGGCGCCATCGATGCAGGTCACAGCGCGCCGCATCAGCCGGTGGCGAGCCTCGCGCGTGCAGGCGAAACCGTCGGCCTCGACACGGACCCGGTTCGCAAGATCTCTGGCGACGGAAGCTTCGCTGGGCTTTCCGAAGATGAAGCCCTGGACCATGCTCACTCCAAGATCGCGGATCAGCTGGAGATCGTCATGAGTCTCGACGCCTTCCGCGCAGGTGTCCATGCCGAGTGTATCGGCAAGCGTCACGATCGCTCGAATGATGGCTGCATTCCGGTTGGTAGCCGAGGCCGCGCCGCGAACGAAGCTCTGGTCGATCTTGATCTTGTCGAACGGAGCCTTCTTCAAATAGCCAAGCGAGCTGTAGCCCGTACCGAAGTCATCGAGCGCGAGACGGACGCCGAGCTTCTTCAAATTGGCGAATGTCTCATCGGTCGTCTCGCCTTCGGCGACGAACACGCCTTCAGTGATTTCGAGCTCCAGTCGATCGGGCCGGATAGCAGTCTCTCGCAGGTGATTGGAAATCATGATCACGACGCCAGGATCGTTGAATTGAAGCGGTGAGAGATTGACGGCAACTCGAACATGGTCCGGCCATTGAACCGCTTCTTCGAGGGCGGTGCGCAGGACCCATTCGCCGATCTTGCCGATCAGGCCCGCCTCCTCTGCGAGAGGAATGAATTTCGCAGGAGGGACTGCGCCTCGAATAGGATGATTCCAGCGAACCAGCGCTTCGAAGCCCGAGACCTCCTCGCCAGCCGTGTGGATGATCGGCTGGTAGTGCACCGCGAGCTCACCGCGATCAATCGCCTGCCTTAGATCGTTCTCGAGAAGCTGGCGCTCAGCGGCTTCGCTGTGCATCGAGGATTCGTAGAACCGGTGCTTCCCGCGTCCGGCGGCCTTGGCGGCATAAAGGGCAAGGTCCGCATTGCGCACGAGCGCGTCGGCGCTGGCGCGGCCGGGATCGCCGATAACGATGCCCACGGACGCGCCGATCGTCACTTTGTGTCCCTCGATCTGATAAGGCCGGGAAACCTGCTCGATGAGAGTTCGCGCAAGAGACTCGAGCAGTCCGATATCGACCGTGCCGGGAAGGACTGCCTGGAATTCGTCGCCGCCGAGCCGCCCGACCTGACCATGATTGCCCATCACCGACTTCAGCCGTTCGGAGACCTGGCGAAGCAATGCATCGCCGATCGGATGGCCGAGGGTGTCGTTGACGTTCTTGAACCGGTCGAGGTCGATCATGAACAATGTGCAGCCCCGCTGGCGGTAGGCGGCGTTGCGCATCGCCTCCTCGAGGGTCTGCCGCATCATCGCCCGGTTCGGAAGGGCGGTCAGCGAATCGAAGCGTGCGAGGCGCGATATCTCGCGTTCGGATTTGCGCTGTTCGGTAAGGTCGGTGCCGATCCCGCGGAAGCCGAGAAAACGGCCAAGCTCGTCGAAGATCGGGTTGCCGGACAGCGACCAATGGACATCCTGTTCACTCGCCGGCCGAACGACCACGTCGGAAAAAGGAAAGCGCGCCGAGAGATGGAATCCGAGGGTCTTGCGCTCCTCGAGCGTGTCGGACGCATCGGTGTCGACCGAGAGTAAATCGGTGAACTGGCGACCGAGCAGGGCCTCCGGCTCGCAGCTAAAATCCTCCGCGAGCTGGCCCGAGACGTAGGAGAGAGTGCCAAAGGAATCGGTTTCCCAAAACCAGCCGCGACCGCTGTTCTCGAACTCGTTGACGAAGTGGACGGCTTTTCGCGCCTGAGCCTCGAGTTTTAGCCTGATCCGGCCAGTCGCGATGATCTTGCGGGTTCCAGCGATGCTGTAGGCGACGAGCACGATCGAGAAGATCGCCACTCCCAACGGGATCAACGGCGAATTGGCAAGGACGACCGCAGCGAATGTCGCAACGACTGCGTTGACCAGCGCCAGGGGAGGCGAGCTGATCGAGACGATCGTGCCCATCGAAATGCCCGTGACGAGGACGATCTGCGCAGCCGATATCGGTACGATGAATGAATCGTCCTGCATCGTCTGCCCGAACCACGTCCAAAGAAGCCCGCTCAATGCAATGTAAGCGCAGAGCCATCTCACCACGACGTGCGGTGAGAAGGTCAGTCGGTGGCGCACGAGGAGCGCGACTGCGGCGGCGCCATCAAGAGCGATTGCCAGCCCTGATGGAATGAGGGGATTATCGAAGCAGGCACATAACCGAAGCGACGAGGACAAGAGGACATATGCGCCCGCGATGAGGACGTGCGTGAAACCCATCAGCACCGCGATGAGGTCGAGCCCGGCGAGGCGCCAGTCCGCTAGCGAGCGCTCTTCGACGCTTTCGGGGTGCTGAAGGTCGAATCGCATCGCCTCGCGCACTGAGGTGCGCGAACGAATCTCCTCGTTCGTTTCGAAAGCACTGGCGAATCGCGACCTGCGCATTGGGCTCCACGCTTCTCCGGCCGCGATCGATCGCGGACGGCTGTTCCACGCGCGCACGCTAATGCGCGCGGGTTAACGCGGACCCAAACGAACGGGGTTATTGCTGCCTTAAGCTTGTTCCGGGAGGAAGTCTGGAACCGAGAGGTAGCGCTCGCCCGTGTCGTAGTTGAACGTCAGGATCTTTGGATGATCGCCAAGCTCGGGCAGCTTTTGAGCGACGCCGGCAAGGGCCGCCCCCGATGAGATGCCGATGAGGAGGCCTTCCTCCCGTGCCGCTCTACGGGCCATCTCTTTCGCTTCGCCGGCGTCAACGTCGATAACGCCATCAAGAATCTTGGTGTTGAGAATGCTTGGAACGAAATTTGCCCCAAGGCCCTGGATTGGGTGGGGACCTGGTTTTCCGCCACTCAAGATCGGTGACAGCGCGGGTTCGACAGCGAAAACCCTAAGGCCTGGCCAAGCGGGCTTCAGGACTTCTGCGCAGGCCGTGATATGGCCGCCGGTCCCGACGCCGGTGATGATCGCGTCGAGCGGCGTATCTGCAAAGTCGCGCAGAATCTCCTGCGCGGTCGTGCGGCGGTGCGCCTCTACATTCGCTGGATTGTCGAACTGCTGCGGCATCCAGCTGTTCGGCGTTTCAGCGATCAGCTCCTCCGCGCGCTCGACCGAGCCCGACATGCCCTTTTCCTTGGGGGTGAGGTCGAATGTCGCGCCATAAGCGAGCATGAGGCGGCGCCGCTCGACGCTCATGCTCTCGGGCATGACGAGGATCAGCTTATAGCCCTTGACCGCTGCGACCATGGCAAGGCCGATTCCAGTATTGCCCGAGGTCGGCTCGATGATCGTGCCCCCCGGCTTGAGCTTTCCCGAGCGCTCCGCATCCTCGATCATGGCAAGAGCAATCCGGTCTTTGATCGAACCACCAGGATTCGATCGCTCCGATTTCATCCACACCTCGGCGCGGTCGCCGAACAGGCGATTGATCCGGATGTGAGGGGTGTTTCCGATGGTCTCGAGGATATTGGCGGCTTTCATCAAGCGGGCTCCTCTGTCTGGGTCCCGTGCAAATCGGGAGACTCGAAGTCTTTTGCAAGCCGCAACTCCGGGAACCACCACGACCACAATAGGACAATTCCGATCGCGCCAATTCCGCCCGCGATGACTGCGGAAACCGGACCGATCACCGCGCCGAGGAACCCGGATTCGGCTTCGCCAAGTTCGTTCGAAGCTGAAATGAAGAGGGATGAGACTGCGCCCACACGTCCGCGCATCGCATCCGGCGTATAGAGCTGGATCAGCGACTGACGCACATAGACGGAAAACATGTCCGCTGCGCCCAGCAATGCGAGGCA
>DATATH010000190.1:0-6282 GCA_036268895.1 Sphingomicrobium sp.
TTGACCATCTCCTTGACGGCGATTGCAGCGAGCGGCGGCATGGCCGCGATCGCCGCGGCGGCCTTAAGCGCCTCATCGACGAGCTCGCCCGCGGGAACGACCTTCGCAACCAGGCCGGAGCGCTCTGCTTCGGCCGCGTCCATCGTTCGCCCGGTGAGGCACATCTCCATTGCCTTGGCCTTGCCGACCGCCCAGGTCAGACGCTGCGAGCCTCCCATCCCAGGAGTGACTCCGAGCTTGATCTCGGGCTGGCCGAACTTCGCGCTGTCGGCGGCGATGATGAAGTCGGCCATCATGGCGACCTCGCAGCCCCCGCCGAGCGCATAGCCGGCAACGGCGGCGATCCATGGTTTGCGGGTCGAAGTCACCTTCTCCCAGCCCGAAAAAAAGTCCGAGGAATACATGTCGGCAAAGCTCCGATCCGACATTTCCTTGATGTCCGCGCCCGCAGCGAATGCCTTCTCGGAGCCAGTGAGCACGAGGCAGCGTTGGGTTTCGTCGGCGTCATATGCTCTGAATATCTCGATGAGCTCGCTTAGCACCTCGCCGTTCAGCGCGTTGAGCGCCTGGGGCCGGTTCAAGGTGACGAGAGTCACTGCTCCGCGCCGCTCAACCAATGCGGTCTCATATTTGCTCATGTAACCATCTCCGCCTGGGGGAAGGGCTTCCACTCTTCGGTCGGCGGAAGCGGTGCGAAGAGAACGTCCAGCATTTCGTCGGTCACCTCTTCAGGGGTGGCGGGATCCCATTGCGGATCGCCCGTCTTGTCGATCAGCAAGGCGCGCACGCCTTCACGGAAATCGTGGGTTCGAACGACCCGTCCAGCGAGCGCATATTCGGCGCGCATTTCGTCGGTGAAGCTCGCTCGGGCCATGCCGTCGGCGAGCAGCCGCAGCGAGACCTTGCACGAGAGCGGGCTCTTGGTCCGGATTGTCGCGAGCTCGGACTGGGCCCAGTCGCCCTCTTCCTCGTCGAGCGCCGCGATGACATCTTCCAGCCGATCTGGCGCGAACAGCCTTGAAATCTGTGCAAGGTTGTCCTCGATCTTTGCCGCCGGCGGTGTCGACGACGCGGCTCCGAGCGCGCCCTGAACCCTTGTCGGCGCCTTCATGATGCGTTCGATGAGATCTTCGATAGCTGCCTGCTCGACATAATGAGTGGCAAGGTTGAGATAATGGCATTCGCCACCGTCGAGGCGGGCGCCGGTCAGCACCATGAACTGTCCGACGCGGCCCGGCAGACGGGAGAGATACCAGCCGCCGCCTACATCCGGAAACAGCCCGATGCCCGTCTCGGGCATCGCCAGCCGCGTGTTCTCGGTGGCGATGCGATGGGTGCAGGGCAGTGCGATCCCGACCCCGCCGCCCATGGTGATCCCGTCCATGATCGCCACCGTCGGCTTGGGATACGTGAAGAGGAGCTGATTGAGGCGGTACTCCGCCCAGAAGAAGCGCTTCGCCTCCTCGGCATCGCCGTTGCCGCTTGTGGCGAGCGTCACCACGTCTCCGCCGGCGCAGAAACCGCGCCCCTCGGCATGGTCGATGAGAACGATTTCGACGTTCGAATCCGTCCGCCACTTGAGCAGCGCCTCGCTCATCACCTCGCACATCTGGCTGGTGAGCGCGTGGATCGCCTTGGGGCGATTGAGCCGCAGCCGTCCGACACCCCGTTCGATACTGATCAGGACGTCGTCACTCACTGGCGAAGCATGTCCCGGCTGACGATCACGCGCATGATCTGGTTGGTGCCTTCCAGGATCGAATGGACCCGCAGGTCGCGCCAGAAACGTTCGATCGGATAGTCCATCAGATAGCCGTAGCCACCGTGGAGCTGAAGCGCGCGGTCCACGACCGAGGATCCAGTGTCGGTCGCAAGGCGCTTGGCCATCGCCGCAAACCTGGTCCTGTCGGGCGCGTTCGCGGTCACCTTGGCGGCGGCGACATAGAGCAAATAGCGGGCGGCCTCGAGCTCGGTCTCCATGTCGGCGAGCATGAACTGGGTAGCCTGGAAGTCGGCGATCGGCTGGCCGAACTGGTGCCGCCCCTTCGTATAGTTGACGGCTTCGTCGAGACAGCGCTGTGCTCCCCCGAGCGAGCAGGCACCGATGTTGAGGCGGCCGCCGTCAAGACCCAACATCGCGATCCGGAAGCCTTCGCCTTCCGCTCCTATCCGATTGGTGATGGGCACTCGAACCTCGTCGAAATTGACTTGGGCGGTCGGCTGCGAATGCCAGCCGAGCTTCCGCTCCTGCGCTCCGAAGCTCACTCCGGGCATGTCCTTTTCGATGACAAGGCAGGTGATTCCTTTCGGGCCTTCCTCCCCGGTGCGCACCATGCTGACGTAAATCTCGTTTTCGCCGGCGCCCGATATGAAGGCCTTCGACCCGCTGACGACATAATGATCGCCATCGAGCACCGCCCTGGTCTTGAGGGCAGCGGCGTCGGAGCCCGAGGCCGGCTCGGTCAGGCAGTAGCTGCCAATCCGCTCCATCGTGATCATCGAGGGCAGATATTTCTGCTTGACCTCGGCCGAGCCGAAACGATCGATCATCCAGCTCGCCATGTTGTGGATCGAAATGAAGGCGCTGGTCGACGGGCAGCCATAGGCGAGGGCCTCGAAGATCAGCGCTGCATCCAGCCGGCCAAGGCCTATTCCGCCGCTCTCCTCAGAGACGTAGATCGATCCGAAGCCGAGCTCGGCGGCCTCGCGGATCGTGTCCAGCGGGAAGATCTTCTTCTCGTCCCACTCTCCCGCGAACGGCGTGATCGCGTCCGCAGTGAACTTGCGCGCCATCTCCTGGATCTGGAGCTGGTCGTCGGTGAGATCGAACTGGGTCATTGCGCCGCGGGCTCTAGGGCCGGCTCAAACTGTCAGCAAGTGCGCTCGCGCCAAAGGTCAGGCGAGTGCCTCTTCCTTGAGCAATCCTTCGAACCTCAGCACGTTTCGGACGGAGTTGCGAGCAAGCATGCGTTCGTAGAAAGCACGCAGGTTCGGCCAGTTCTGGAGGCCGACCATGCGGTCGGTCCAGCCGGTGATCACGAAGAGATAGGGATCAGCGAGCGTCAGCTCCTCGCCCATGAGGAAGGGACCGGACCCCATGCGACCGTCGATATAGTCGAGCTTCCTCGAGAGGTCCCCCATTATAAACTCCTTGAACTCAGCGCCAGCTTCTGGATCGAACAAGGGGCCGAACCTCTTGTGCAATTCTGTCGAAATGAAATTGACGAGTTCGAGCACTCGGTAGCGGCGAAAACTGCCGAGCGCCGGAAGCACCGCGGACGAGCCCGCCTGGTCGCCGAGATATTGGAGGACGACCGCGTTCTCGGTCAGGACCTCGCCGTTCTCTAACCCGAGTGCCGGAACTGCGCCCTTGGGATTCACTTTCAGATAGTCGCTGCCGTCCTCGAGCTTTTTGGTTCTGAGGTCGACCCTCATCGCATCATGCTCGATCCCGACTTCGTGCATCAGGATGTGCGGCGCCTGGCTGCAAGCTCCCGGTGAATAATAGAGGATCAGCATGGCATGCCCTTCTCAATGCGAATTGCCCGCGCTTTGGATGTCGTTGACGTCGGGATTGTCGAAACCGTTCTGAAGCTGGTTTGAGGGTGTCGCGCTGCTTTCGTCGGCGGGCAGGGTCTCGATGTCCGCATTGCCCACCATCTGGTTGTCGGGAATGCCCTCGTCGATCGCGATATTCTGGTTCTGCGCCTGCTGTTGCTGGTGCTTTTGGCACGCTCCGAGCAAAAGCGCCGCGGTGGCGAGTGTGGCAATGGTCCCGGCAATCGGCGACTTAGCATTTCGCATAGGTGTAGCTCGCTGCTGGATCGGCCTCCGTACGTGTCAGCTTATCGCCGCTTCGTTTCAAGGATTCGAACCTCGCCCAGGTCTTGCCTTCGCCCCTGAAGTTGAAATTTCCGCTTATGGACTGATTGTCCGCCTGAACGCCATTCGAGGGGGCGGCGAGCGACTCATAGAAGCGAAGCCCCCCGGCGTTGATGACGAGCTGGCCCCTGGCCTGAGCCGGCGCCAACGTGCAATCTTGAGGGGTCAGTCCCCAGCGGCCCTGCAGCGTTGCCGGAATCGTGGCGGTAACGGCCGAGTCGGGAGGCTCGGGCGCAAACTTGGATCCATTCTCGGGCGGCGCGCCCTCCGGAGTCGGAGTCGAAGCATTCACCGGCACCGGCACGGCGGTCACCTCATTGGCTCCGTTCGCAACGGGGCCATGCTTTCCGCAGGCAGCGATCACAACCATCAGGACAAAGGTGAATACTGGCACTCGGAACCGCATGCCTCCTCAACGCGGCTGCGGCCCGCGAGTATCCGTACCTTGTTTTTCGATCAGTAGCTGTAAGCTGAGAGGCAGGGCACGGCGTTCTCGGCTCCGGACGAGAAGTTCGCGTGACTGAAGAACCATTTGTCCTGCTTGAACCCGCGGAAGGAGTCGCTCGTCAGGCGCAGTCCATAAGGCGTGGTGTTGGAGATGATGTAGGATACCGCGCCGCCGCCATTATGCTCCGTTACGGCCGTGTCGCGATAGCGAAGGACGATATGCCCGGGCTCGGCTCGCGCTCCCGACCACACGTTGATCTCGCCGTGCGAGAGGACCAGCCTAACGCTCTGCACTCCCGCGGTTTGAGATTGCGGCAGAACCAGAGCCCGCTCGCCGCTGCCGAGCTGGACCCTGTATCCTCCGCCGCAAAAATAGCCCGGACCGCTATATTGCTCGGTGCGCGGACCGGTCCACTGTAGCGCGGCTGCTGCAAGTGCCATCAGGATCATTTCTCACCCCCATCGTCGGAACGATGGGGAGCATTTACCCTGAAAGGGAATGTCGAGCCAGCATCACCCCATCGTCGGGATCATGAACGCGGTCTTGTTGTCGGCGTCGACGAAGCCGTCCGGCCAGCGCTGGGTGACGACCTTGTTCCTGGTCCAGAAGCGCAGGCCCTCCTGCCCATATTGGCCGACGTCGCCGAAGCCCGAACGCTTCCAGCCTCCGAAGCTATGATAGGAGACCGGCACCGGGATCGGGACATTCACTCCAACCATCCCGACATTGACGCGCGCCGTGAACTCGCGGGCGGCGTGGCCGTTGCGAGTGAAGATTGCGACTCCATTTCCATATTCGTGCTCGCTTGGAAGCCTCACGGCCTCTTCGAAATTCTTTGCGCGCACCATCTGCAGGACAGGGCCAAAGATCTCGTCCTGGTAGCTTTTGAAGTCGGGCTTCACATGGTCGAAGAAGGTGGGGCCGATGAAGAAGCCTTCCTCATGGCCCTGGAGCGTGAAGCCTCGGCCATCGACGACCAGCTCGCCGCCCTCGTCGATGCACATCTGGATATAGTGCTCGATCCGTTCCCGGTGCGCCTTGCTGACCACTGGGCCGTAATGAGCCTCAGGGTCGGTCGATACGCCAACGCGAAGCGATTCGATCGCCGGAATCAGCTTCTCGCGGAGGCGGTCGGCAGTCTCTTCGCCGACGGGAACGACCACGGGAAGCGCCATGCACCGTTCACCGGCCGACCCGAAGGCGGCTCCGGCGAGATCGTTGACGACCTGATCGAGGTCGGCGTCGGGCATGACGATGCCGTGGTTCTTGGCGCCGCCGAACGCCTGCACCCGCTTCCCGTGCGCGGTGCCGCGCGAATAGATGTACTGCGCGATGTCGGATGAGCCGACGAAGCTGACTGCGGCGATGTCGGGGTGATCGAGAATTGCGTCGACCATCTCCTTGTCGCCGTGAACGACGTTGAGGATGCCGTCCGGCAATCCAGCTTGTGTCATCAGCTCGGCAAGGCGGATGGGAACGCTCGGATCGCGCTCGGAGGGTTTCAGCACGAAGGCGTTGCCGCAGGCGATCGCCATGCCGAACATCCACATCGGGATCATCGCCGGGAAGTTGAACGGCGTGATCCCGGCACCGATGCCGAGCGGCTGGCGCGTCGAATAGACGTCGATCCCCGTGCCGGCGCCCTGGGTATATTCGCCCTTCAGCGCCTGTGGGATCCCGCAGGCATATTCGATAACCTCGAGACCGCGCTGAACGTCGCCGCGGGCATCGGCGATGACCTTGCCGTGCTCCGAGCTCAACAGATGCGCAAGCTCGTCCATGTTCTTTTCGACGAGCTCGCGGAACTTGAACATGACACGGGCGCGGCGCTGCGGGTTGGTTGCGGCCCAGGCGGGTTGCGCGGCCTTTGCCGCGTCAACGGCCTTCTGGAGATCGGCTGCACTCCCGAACCGGACATTGGCCTGGACCTGGCCCTGGTTGGGATCGAACAC
>DATATH010000191.1:0-1962 GCA_036268895.1 Sphingomicrobium sp.
TTCACCGGTGCCGCCGGCGAGCGGATCGGTCGCCTCAAGGCTGCCGACGGAAGCAGTTTGTTCCTCGACGAGATCGGTAACCTTCCGCTTTACCTGCAGCCAAAGCTGCTCACTGCTCTCGAGCAGCGCGAAGTCCTGCCCGTTGGTGCAAACAAGCCAATCCCGATCGACGTTCGTGTCATTGCGGCGACCAACGCTTCTCCCGACCAGCTCGCGGACGAGAAGAAGTTCCGACAGGACCTGCTCTTCCGGCTCAACACAATCGAGATCGAGCTTCCGCCGCTAAGGCAGCGCCGCGAAGACATTGCCCTACTGCTCGACCATTATATTCATCTTTACGAGCGCAAGTATGACAAGCCTGCGCGTCGGCTCCCGCCCGCCGTGCTCGAGGCGCTCGTCGAATATGATTGGCCCGGGAATGTCCGAGCGCTTCGCCATGCCTCGGAAAGGGCCGTGATCATGGCCGAAGGCGAATTGTACCGGACCGAGGACTTCCCGCTGTCATCGCGCGGACAAATGGGCGGATCCGTCGTGAGCGCGAGCGAAACACTCAACCTCGACCAGCTCGAGAAACAGATGATCGAGCGCGCCCTTCGAATGCACCATTTCAACATCTCACTGGCCGCTTCCGAGCTCGGTCTCAGCCGGGGGGCGCTCTACCGCCGCATGGAGAAGCATGGAATTTAGGCGCAAGTTCGAGTTCGGACTCGCGTGGCGCACGATCGTCTTCGTCGCTGCCATCCTCCTCGTGATCAAGGCGATGGAGACTCCGGACGTGCGCGCCGGACTCATCGTCGCTGCCCTCGTTGCTCTTGCTGCGCTGGCGAGCCTTTGGGAGTTCATCCGTCGCACGAACTTTCTCGTGTCGAGGTTCATCGAATCGGTGCGCTTCGAGGATTATTCGCAACGCTTCTCGGATCCGAGCGGCGGCGGCTTCGACGTCCTTGGACAGACTTTGGATCACGCGCTCAAGACCTTGCAGGCGCGTCACGCCGCGGAGAGCGCCGAGGTTCGCTATCTGTCGGCGATCATCGATGATGCGCCGAGTGCACTCCTTGCCGCCGACGCGGACGGACGTGTCGACGTGCTTAACAAGGCTGCACGCCAGCTGTTTGCGCGCCGGCCACTCCATAGAATCTCGGATCTGGAGGCGCTCGGCCCGGAACTCGCCGCAGCGGCGAAATTGCCGGCTGGCACGCGCAAGATCACTCGGCTCGTCCTCGACGGAGTTCCGCAGAAGGCAATCTTCGCCTCCGCGCAAGTGGCGCGGCTCGACAAGCCAGTGACGATCATGTCGATCCTCCCGGTCCAGAGCGAACTTGGAGCTCTCGAGGTTGCTGCGCAGGCGGATCTCGTTCGCGTTCTCACCCACGAGATCATGAACTCGCTCACTCCAGTGACCTCGCTTGCCCGAACCGGCGCCGAACTGGTCGCCGCCGCGGCGAAGGGAAATGACGCATTGGGAGACGCGAAGAGCGCGACCGAAACCGTAGCCCGGCGTGCGGAAGGAATTTTGCGCTTCGTGGAGAGCTACCGGGAGTTTGCTCAGGCGCCCGAGGTTCACCGGCGCAATTTCAAGGCGAAGCCCTGGGCCGACGAGATCATGCGTCTTGCATTGGCGAACGCCCGGGAGCGCGACATCGAAGCCCGGGTCGAAATCGCACCCAAGACGCTCACCGTCGATGGCGACGCCGAGCTGTTGTCGCAGGCTATCCTCAACCTGCTTCGAAATGCCATCAGGGCGACAGCCGACGTCAAGTCGCCGATCCTCGCGCTCGCAATGTCGCGCGAGCCGACAGGACACTGCCGAATCGAGGTCCGCGACAACGGAAGCGGTATCCCCGAGGACCGCCGCGAAGACATCTTCCTGCCGTTCTACACGACGCACAAAGGCGGAAGCGGCGTCGGCCTCAGCTTCTCGAAGCAGGTCGCGCTCGCCCACGGCGGCTCCATCTGCGCGCT
>DATATH010000192.1:0-16524 GCA_036268895.1 Sphingomicrobium sp.
CTGCGACCCGGGGCGGCACTCTCTTCGATGTTGCGGATCATGTGACCAATGCCGTTCCCGTCTTGAGGTGGGACGAAAACAAGCGAACCGACCATCTCTTCTCGGTGGGCCTCAATAATGATTTCCACGTTGCGGAGCACACTCACCTGCTGGCGGATCTCTCTTATTCGTCGAACAAGCGGGACGAGCAGGACATCGAGATCTTCGGTGGCTACGGCTGCTGTAGTCAGCCGACGGTCAATTCAGACGGTTCGATGACCCCCAATGACCGGACCTTCGACAGCTATGATCGAGTGATTCCAGCGGATGATTTCCCGCAGTTCACCGGCTTTGGATTGAACTACGCCGATGCGAGCCAGGTTTCGCTTGGCGACCGTGCACCGTGGACCGGATATGGTTCCGACGGGCATATCAAGTCGCCGCACATCAAGGAGACATTGGGTCAGGCTGATCTGACCCTGAGGCAGGATCTCGAAAACAGCTTCATCAGCAGCCTCGAAGTTGGCGTCGACTTCACCCACCGCCATAAGAACAAGACCGTTACCGAGCTCGATCTCTACCTAAAGAACGGCCGTGATCAGGTGCTGGTCGACCCGCAATATCTGGTGGATCCGACGTCGCTGGACTTCGCCGGCGATATGAGCGTTCTGGGCGTCGACGTCACGAACATGGTCAACAACAGCGGCTATTACGACATCGTACAGCTGCAGGACTCGAACCACTTCGACAAGGCATGGGACATCAAGGAAGATGTCGTGACCTTCAAAGCGAAGGCGAACATCGATACCGGCGACCTGCATGGGAATGTCGGACTGCAGGTCGTCAGGCAGCACCAAATTTCAACTGGCCTGCGCATCAACACGGCCATTCTTCCGATCCAGCTCATTCAGGATAAGGAGGGCGCCACCTACACGGACGTTCTTCCGAGCCTCAACCTTTACTACGATCTCGACACTCGAAATCGCATTCGCCTTGCTCTCGCGAAAGTGATGGCGCGGCCGCGCATGGACGATATGCGGGCAAACCTCGTTCCATACTTCGACGGGACCGTCTGCCAGAACACTCAGCCGCCTGCGCTGCCTTGCGCGCCCGGTGTGACGGTTCACCCATGGTCGGCGTCGGGAGGAAATCCGCAGCTCCAGCCCTGGCGGGCGAAGGAGGCCGATATCGCTTATGAATGGTATGGCGGGAAGGCGACCTACTTCAGCGTCAACGCATTCTACTTCTGGCTCGACAATTACATCTACGACCAGGCGATCGCCGTCGATTTCACGGGGCTAGCGCCGCCGCCGGATCTGCTTGCTGCCGTTGCTGGGACCGGCGCCACGATCAGCCCGATCGGAGCGCTGACCGCGCCGGCTGATGGCGCTGGCGGTTGGGTTCGCGGAGTCGAGCTCAGCGGTGCGTTCGAATTTAATCGCCTGGCCCGTCTTTTCGACGGCTTTGGTGCCGAGGCCAGTATTTCCTACAGCAAGTACAAGCTGAAGCCTGCCGCTGCGGCAGTGATCCCCGTCCTGCCGGGCTTCTCGCCGTGGGTCTGGGACTTGACCGGCTATTATGAAAAGAACGGCTTCCAGGCGCGCGCGAGCTATCGTTACCGGTCCTCGTTCCAGGGCGAGGTCATCGCGCTCTTCACCAACCCCGGCTTCCCGCAGATCCTCGCGGACAGGCAGCTCGACGCCCAGATCGGCTATACGTTCCAGCCGGGATCGCGGCTGAATGGCCTTGGCATCCTGCTGCAGGTCAGCAACGTGCTGAATTCGCCTTACCGGACGTCCTACACCACGGGCCCCAACCAGACGGACACGCTCGAGACAGTTGAAAAATACGGGCGGCAGTGGTTGCTCGGCGCCAGTTACCACTTCTAGGCGGGTTTCAATGACGGCCTTGGCCGGCCGCGTTCGGCCGACACCTTTCCTGTGCCTTGCGGCTGCGTTCCTCGCGACCGGGACGTCGGCGGCCGAGATCTGGCCGAGGGCGACGGCGGAGCCAAGCAATCCCTCGCTCGAAGCCCGAGTCCGTTCGATCGTCGCCGGGATGACGCTCGAACAGAAGGTCGGCCAGATGACGCAGGCCGACATTCGCTCGATCACTCCGGACGACGTTCGCCATTATTATATCGGCTCGATCCTCAACGGCGGCGGCGCCTGGCCCTCGATGAACATGCATTCGAGCGTCGCCGACTGGCTGAAGCTGTCTGACGCTTTCTACCGGGCCAGCATGTCGACCGACATGAAGGCCAAGGTGCCGGTAATCTGGGGTACCGATGCCGTCCACGGCGACAACAATGTCTACGGGGCGACCCTCTTTCCGCACAATATCGGGCTTGGGGCGGCGCACGATCCGGCGCTGATGGAGCGGATTGGGCGAGCGACGGCAAAGCAGGTCCGCGCCACGGGAATTACCTGGGCTTTCGCTCCGACACTGGCGGTGGTTCAGAACCCCCGCTGGGGCCGCACCTACGAGAGCTATAGCTCAGACCCCGGGTTGGTGCGCGCCTATGGCGAAGCCATGGTTCGCGGACTCCAGGGGCGGCTTGGAAGCCCGACCTCGGTCCTTGCAACCGCCAAGCACTGGCTCGGCGACGGCGGGACCCTGCACGGCAAGGACCAGGGCGAGACTTTGACCACCGAAGCCAATCTCTACCGCACCCATGCCGCCGGCTATTATGGAGCGCTGAAGGCGAACGTTCAGACGGTGATGGTGAGCTATTCGAGCTTCACCGACACTTCGACCGGAAAGCAATGGGGCAAGATGCACGGCGACGCGCATCTCGACACCGACGTTTTGAAGCGCCGGCTCGGCTTTGATGGCCTCGTCGTCAGCGACTGGAACGGCATCGGCCAGGTTCCAGGCTGCACCACCTGGCACTGCCCGCAGGCGATCAATGCCGGGATCGATCTTGCGATGGTACCCGACGACTGGAAGAAGTTCATTTCCTCGACGATCGCGGACGTTGAGGCCGGACGGATCCCGATGAGCCGGATCGACGATGCCGTCTCGAGGATCATCCGGGTGAAATTGAAGTCGGGCCTGTTCGCGGCGTCCCCGGCAACAGGACAGCACCCGTCAGCCGAGGCGCTTCACTCGCCTGAGGTCCGCGCGCTCGCGCGCCAGGCTGTCCGGGAATCGCTCGTGCTCCTCAAGAACGACCGTGGTACCCTCCCGCTTCGCCGCTCGGGAAGGATCCTCGTCGTCGGGAAGGGGGCCGACAGCCTTCCGATGCAGGCCGGCGGCTGGTCGCTGACCTGGCAGGGCGACCAGACGACGACGGCCGATTATCCCTATGCCGATACCTTGCTCTTGGCCCTCAAGAAGAGGCTCGGTGCGCGCGATGTCGATTATAGTCCCGACGGCACCGGCGTGAACGTCAGGAATTACACGGCGATCATCATGGTCGCTGCGGAAAAGCCCTATGCGGAAGGTGCGGGCGACATCGCCTTCCCGGCCTCGATGCGTCACTCGAGCCGCTACCCCGAGGACCTCCAGGCGCTCGAGCGAGTGAGCGGCAAGGGCGTGCCAGTCGTGACCCTTCTCTTTTCGGGCCGACCGGTCGCTGCGAACGACCTCATCAACCGCTCGGACGCCTTCATCGCCGCCTGGCTTCCAGGAACCGAGGGGATGGGGCTCGTCGACATGCTTCTTGCGCGGCCCGGAAAGGCATCCCTCGATTTCAAGGGGCGACTGCCGTTCGACTGGCCCTCGGGCGACTGCCTGCCCAGATACGGAGGCATAGAGTTCCACCGCGGCTACGGCCTCTCGCTCGCCCGAAGATCGAGGACCGGACGGCTGCCTGAAACGCCGCCGGTGATGGCCTGCCCTCAAGAAAGCCGTTAATCCACAAGGCCATGAAGAAGATTCTCATCGTTGGCGGAGGAACTGCGGGCTGGATGGCAGCCGCTCTCTTCGGCAAGCTCTTCCAGGGCCTCTATGACATAGAGCTCGTCGAATCCGAGGCGATCGGCACGGTCGGTGTCGGCGAAGCGACGATCCCGGCGATCAAGAAATATAACGAGCTCATCCAGCTCGACGAGCCCGAGTTCATGAAGCGCACGCAGGCGACCTTCAAGCTCGGCATCCAGTTCGTCAACTGGGTGAGGGACGGCCACAGCTACATCCACGGCTTCGGGGTGATCGGCCAGGACTGGGAGTGGCTTCGCTGTCATCATTACTGGCTCAAAGCGAACCAGCGCGGACGCGCGCGCGACTTTGCCGATTATTCGATCAACACCGCCGCGGCGCTCGCGAACAAGTTCATGCACGGACGGCCGGACATGGGCGATTCCCCGATCGGTCACATCGCCCATGCCTTCCAGTTCGACGCTTCGCTCTACGCCAAATATCTGCGCTCGCTTGCCGAGATGCACGGCGTGCAAAGGACCGAGGGACGCATCGTCGATGTCGAGATCGCGAAGAACGGCGATATCGCCTCGGTGACGCTCGAGGGCGACCACAGGATCGCCGCCGATTTCTTCATCGACTGCTCGGGTTTCCGCGGGCTCCTCATCGAGCAGACCTTGAAGACCGGCTACGAGGACTGGAGCCACTGGCTTCCGTGCGACCGGGCGATGGCGGTGCCGTCGAAAAGGATCGACCCGCTCTTTCCTTATACGCGTGCGACCGCGCGCGCGCCGGGCTGGCAGTGGCGGATCCCATTGCAGCACCGCACCGGCAACGGGCTCGTCTATTCGAGCAAGCATATCGACGACGATGCCGCCGAGAAGCTCTTGCTCTCCAACCTCGAAGGTGAGCAGCTCGCAAACCCCAATCGCCTCCGCTTCACGAGCGGGAAGCGGCGCAAGATGTGGAACCGCAATTGCATTGCCCTCGGCCTTGCGGCGGGATTTCTCGAGCCTTTGGAATCGACCAGCATCCATCTCGTCCAGTCAGCCGCCATCCGCTTTGTCCGCCTGTTTCCGGACGCCGCCACGGACCAGGCGACGATCGACGAGTTCAATCGCCAGTCGGACTTCGAATGGGAGCGTGTGCGCGACTTCATCGTCCTCCACTATTGGGCGAACCAGCGCGATGGCGATTTCTGGAAATATTGTCGCGACATGGAGCTTCCCAGAACGCTCCAGCGCAAGATTGACCTCTGGCGCTCGAACGGGCGCATCTTCCGCGAGGACGAGGAGCTGTTCAGCGAGGAGAGCTGGATCCAGGTCTTCATCGGCCAGGGCATCATGCCGCGGAGCTACGACCCGCTCGTTGCCATCAAGAGCGATCCCCAGATCGAGCAGTTTCTCGGCAATATCGCCGCGACAATCTCGCGCTGCGTCGACGTGATGCCGACGCAGGGCGAATATATCGGGAAATATTGTCCGGCGGATCCGATCGCGTGAGGCAATTTTCAGCGCTCGTGCTCGGTGCGCTGATGCTCGCCGGCTGCACCAGCATTGAAGCGGCTTCGCCCCCGCCAGCCGAAGAATGGGTAACGACGGCTGACGAGGGCGAGAAGCTCGCGCCGCAGCCGCTCCAGCAGCCGCTCGGCCCCGCGTCGGGCGACGAAGCCATCGCGATCGACACGTCGAAACACTTCCAGAAGATGCACGGCTACGGAGCCGCGATGACCGATGCATCGGCGCTGGTCTTGAGCAGCCTTCCTCAAGACAGGCGCCGGGCGATCATGACCGAGCTGTTCGGCCGGGCCAATGGCGGCCTCGGACTGTCGTTCACCAGGCTTACCGTCGGCGCGTCCGATTTCTCGACGAGCGACTACAGCTACGACGACACGCCCGGGAATGTTCCCGATCCCGAACTTCGAAATTTCTCGATTGAGCCGGCGAAGAAATATGTGCTTCCGCGGGTTCGCGAGGCGCTCGCGATCAATCCCGACCTCCTGGTAATGATCAGCCCGTGGAGCGCGCCCGCGTGGATGAAATCGACGAAGAGCCTCATCAAGGGAGAGCTCGTCCCCCAATATTATCCGGCGTTCGCCAATTATCTCGCGAAGACGGTCCAGGCGTTCGGCCGCGAGGGCGTCCCGGTTTCGATGCTGACCATCCAGAACGAGCCCAATTTCGAGCCCGATAATTACCCCGGCGAGCGGGTCGACCCGCCTCAGCGTGCCAAGATCATCGGCCACTTCGTGGGCCCGACCTTCAGGTCATTGGGCCTTCGCACCAAGATCCTCGACTGGGACCATAATTGGGATCATCCCGAGATGCCGCTCGGCGTCCTTGGGGATCCCGTCGCCCGGAGCTACATCTCCGGCGTCGCCTGGCATTGCTACGAGGGCGATGTCACTGCGCAGGGACCGGTTCACGACGCCTATCCCGACAAGGAGGCATGGGATACCGAATGCTCGGGCGGCGAATGGTCGCCCAAATTTGGCGAAGTCTTGGGCTGGATGACCGACGAACTCATCATCGGCGCGGCCAACTACTGGTCCAGGGGGACCTTGCTTTGGAACCTCGCGCTCGATCCGGCGCATGGCCCGCACACCGGTGGGTGCGAGGATTGCCGGGGAGTGGTGACGATCGATCCCAACAGCGGAGCGATCACGCGCAACGTCGAATATTATGTTCTGGGGCACGCCAGCAGGTTCGTCTTGCCCGGTGCATATCGGGTCGCTGCAGCGAAGAAGGAAGGCGAGGGGGTCAACGCTGCGGCGTTCCTCAATCCGGACGGAAGCCGGGTCGCCATCCTTCACCGCAAGTCCGGCGATGGCCCCGTCGCAATTGCACTCGACGGCGTGCGCTATAGCGTTGCCCTGCCCAAGGGCGCCGTAGCGACCCTGCGCTGGAGTGCGCGACGAACCGTCCGGTGACCGAGACCCAGAAGGAGAGGTCGCTGGCCTTTGCCTTTGCGGCGGTCACGACCCTGTTCTTCGCCTGGGGCTTCATCACCTCGAACAACGATCCCCTGATCGTCGCGGTGCGCGCGGCCTTCCAGCTCGATTATACCGAGGCGCTCTTGACCCAGATCGTCTTCTTTCTCGCTTATGGCCTGCTCTCGCTCCCGGCGGCGTGGCTGACGAGCCGGATTGGCGCCGTCGACATGATCCTCGGCTCGCTCGGTGTGATGGTCATCGGCTGCCTTCTCGTCGTTGCGAGCACGCTCGAAGGTGACTTCCGACCGATCCTTGCGGCTCTCTTCGTGGTAGCGGGCGGCTTCACCGCGCTTCAGGTTGCCGCCAATCCGCTGGCGGCCGAATTGGGACCGCCCCGAAAGAGCCACTTCCGATTGAACTTCGCCCAGGCGTTCAACTCACTTGGCGTCGTCATCGGAGTGCATTTCGGCTCGCTCGTGATGCTCTCCGATCCGGCGCTCCGAACCGCCTCGCGGCCGGCAATGGACCTTTCCCATCGAGCCGCGCTTCTCGGCGCCGTCGAACGCGCATTCCTGATCATGGCTGCGCTCCTTTGCGCGCTGATGCTCTTCTTCGCTCTTCTTCGCTCCTTCCTCATCCGCGTCGCCCCCAACCACCAAAGGATGGCTCCGGGCGGAATGTTCGACGCTCTGCGCTCGCCCTGGGCGCTCTTCGGAGCGGCAGCGATCGGCCTCTACGTCGGCGCCGAGGTCTCGGTTGGAAGCATCATGATCAACTTTCTGAACCAGGGCTCGGTCCTGTCCCTGCCGTTCGACGATGCCGGCGCCTATCTCGCCAATTTCTATTGGGGCGGCGCGCTCCTCGGCCGGCTGGTCGGAACTGCGCTCTTGACGCGGATCCGGGCGACAAGGCTTCTTGGCTTGTGCGGAATGACGGCGGCGCTCCTCTGCGCGATCGTTCTCTTCGGGACCGGGCCCATTGCCGGATATGCTGCGCTTTCGATCGGCTTTTTCAACTCGATCATGTTCCCGACGATCTTCACGATCACGCTCGAGCGGTCCGGCGTGTCGCGAAGTTCGACCTCCGGGCTCTTATGCCTAGCGATTTTCGGCGGAGCGCTCCTGCCGGTTGCGGTGGGAACGATCGCCGACAGCTTCGGCCTCAGCGCCTCCTTCATCGTTCCGCTCGCCGCTTACGCCTTCATCGCCTTCTTCGCACTTTGGGCGCGGGGACCCAATGGTCGGTCCGAACCGGCCTTCGAGGCGCCGGCGAGCGCTTCGCCCATCCCCTAGCCAAGAGACATGTCCATGACTTTTGCACTCCTGCTCTTCGCCGCCCAGTCCTCGTTCACGGTCACCAATTCTCTCTACAAGGGGCCGGTCAGGCGACCGACAAATGCAAGGCTCGTCTGGCACGATGAGTTCAGCGGCAGGGCGCTCGACACCGCCAAGTGGACGTATGACACCGCGAGGAACAAAGAGGGGTGGTTCAACGGGGAGAAGGAATATTATTCGGCCGGCGGGCATAATCTTCAAGTAGCGCACGGGCTGCTGACGATCGAAGCCCGGCACGAGAGGCTCGATCCGAACAAATTCCCCGACTGGGGCGGCCAGGAATATACGTCCGCCAGGATCTTCTCGAAGGGCGCCGGCTGGACGTACGGCTTCTACGAGATCCGGGCGAAACTGCCGTGTGCGAGGGGCACCTGGCCGGCAATCTGGATGCTTCCCGTCCACATGGAGAAATGGCCGGACGACGGCGAGATCGACATCATGGAGCAGGTCGGGTCCGAGCCCAATCTCATTTATTCATCGCTCCATACCAAGCTCTTCAATCACACGGTGAAGACGCAGCGGAGCGCCCAGAGGCTGGTGCCGACGAGCTGCAGCGCCTTTCACGTCTACCAACTCGACTGGCAGCCCCATTCGATCACCATCGGGCTCGATGGCCATGGGATTCTGAAGGTTCTCGACAATGTTCCAGGAGGGAAGGGCGCCTGGCCCTTTTCGACGCCGTTCAAGATGATCCTCAACCTTGCGATCGGCGGCGACTGGGCGGCTGCAAAGGGGATCGATGATGCGGCAATGCCCCAGAAGATGGAGGTCGATTACGTGCGGGTCTGGCAGGCGGCCGGCGGGAGAAGCTCAAGATGATCGCCGCCTTGATCGCTGCTGCAGCGCTTAGCGCCAACGAGCCGCCGCGTTCGATCCTCTTTGTCGGCAACAGTTTCACCTTCGGCGCGATGTCCGATGTCATGACCTACAGGAAGGATAGCGTCAGCGATCTCAATGGCGACGGGATGGGCGGAGTCCCGGCGCTCTTCAAGCGCTTCGCCGACGAGAGTGGGCTTGAGTACAATGTCTCGCTCGAGACTGCGGCGGGCCAGACCCTGAAATGGCACCTCGAGAACAGAAAAGCGGTGATCGACCGCTCATGGGACGTCGTCGTCTTGCAGCAATATAGCACGCTCGATCCCGACAAGCCCGGAGACGTCACCGAGACGATTTCCGCGGCAAAAAGCCTCACCGAGCTGCTTAAAGCCCGCAACCCGAACGTCGACATCAATCTGGTCGCGACCTGGACTCGTCCCGATCAGACCTACCCTTCAGGCAAGCACTGGTCGGGTCAGCCGGTGACCCAAATGGCCATGGATTTGCGAAAGGCGGATGATGAGGTCCGCACTCTCGTCCCTTCGATCGCCCGCATCGTCCCGGTCGGCCAGGCGTTCAACTGCGCGATCAGTCGCAGAATTGCCGACCCAAATCCCTATGACGGCCTGACGCCCGGCGAAATCGATCTCTGGGCGAGCGATCATTATCACGCATCCAACTTTGGCTATTATCTCGAGGCGCTGACGATCTTCGCTGCGGTCACCCACGAAGATCCGCGAAGGTTTGGACCAAATGAGCTTGCGGCCCATGACCTTAGCATCTCGCCGCGCCTCGCGGTCGAGCTCCAGGATGTTGCGTTCGGGACACTCGCATCGCCCCAGTGCCCTCATCCCGATCGGTAAGATTTGGCCCGGACCGAAGGCCCTGATTGAAGATCTTCCCGAGCGGCAAGATTGTCCTCCCCCTCATCACAAGGACTGTGGCATCTTACCGTTCGGTGAGACTTCAAATTTCTAGAGCGAGATGACGTTGGGTTGCGTCGGGACGGAGCTGCTCGGCGGGAAGAACCGTTTTTTTTGAAGCTGAGCCCCTCTTCGTGAACGAGCGCGAGAAGCTCATACGGAATTCCGTAATTTCTGCCCATGTAATACGAAATTCCGTTACAATAGCGGGGAAGTTGTTGACGGTCCTTCCTAATCCCGCCGCCGTGTTGTCCGCTGCTCGATACGCTTCTCGTTGATCGTACTCTTGACGATCCTGTCTACGTAGATCCCGGGCGTATGGACGCAATCGCCGTCGATCTTGCCGAGTTCGACAATCTCCTCGGCTTCGACGACCGTCACCGTTGCAGCGGTCGCCATTATTGGATTGAAGTTGCGCGCGGTCTTTCGGAACTGGAGATTGCCGAAGGGGTCGGCGCGCCACGCCTTGATGATCGCGAGGTCGGCGCGAAGCCAGGTCTCGCGTAGATAGATTTCACCATCAAACTCCTCGACCGGCTTTCCCGCAGCAACGATCGTTCCGACGCCGGCGCGCGTAAAAAAGGCTGGAATACCGGCACCGCCCGCGCGGATGCGCTCAGCGAGAGTCCCTTGAGGATTGAGCTCGAGCTCCAGCTCGCCGGCGAGATATTGCTGCTCGAACAGCCTGTTCTCGCCGATGTAGGACGAAATCATCTTGGCGATCTGCCGGCTCTTAAGGAGATGCCAGAGACCAAAGCCGTCAGCGCCCGCATTGTTCGAAATGACGATGAGGTCCTTAACTCCCGATGCCCTGATCTCGGGGATGAGGCTTTCGGGGTTACCGACGAGGCCGAACCCGCCCGACATGATCGTCATTCCATCGACAAGCAGGCCCTGAAGCGCGGCACGCGGGGAATCGTGGAGCTTGTTCACTTGGCTCAGGCGATGATGGTTCGGCTCTGCTCGCGCATGAACTGCGGCACGTACCAGCTGCCAAGCCCGCCCTTGCCGGTGAGTCCCGAGCCCTTCCACCCGCAGAATGACTGGAAGCCCGGCCATGCCCCAGTCGTCGCTCCCGCCGCGCGGTTCGCGTAAAGGACGCCTGCCTCGATCGTTTCCAGGAAGCGGTCGAGCTCGGCCTCGTCCTTCGTATAGACCCCCGCGGTAAGGCCGTAGGCGCTGCGGTTGGCGTCGGCGATCGCATCCCCAAGATCCTCGAACGGCAGAACGCTCATGAAGGGGATGAAGAGCTCGTCCCGGTTGATTGGATGATCGGCTGCAAGGCCCGTCACGATCGTCGGCTCGACATACGGGCCATGGTCAAAAAGGCCGCCGCTGAGCTGCCTCCCGCCGGCGAGTATCGATCCGTCGCTCGAAGCCGCCGCCGAAGCCTTGGCGAAGCGGTCGAGGGCGGCCGCATCGATTACCGGTCCCATGAAGACGTCGCGCCGACGAGGATCGCCGACGATGAATTTCCCGGCTGTATCGAGCAGCACATTCAGGAAATCGTCCATGATTTCCTGATCGACATAGGCCTTCGACATGGCGCTGCACTTCTGCCCCGAGAGCCCGAAGGCCGATCGGGCGACCCCGGAGGCAGCGACGCCAAGATCAGCGCTCCTCGTCACGAAGGCAGGGTTCTTTCCCCCCATTTCAGCAAGGACAGGACGCATCGCCTGTGAGGTGGCGACATGGCGAAGGATCGACATTCCAACGAGGTTCGAGCCGGTGAAGGCAAAGCCGTCCACCTTTGGATGGCCGACCAGCGCTTTTCCGGTGTCATCGCCGCCCTGGACGAGATTGAGGACTCCCTCGGCAAGGCCGCCGGCGACCAAAGCCTCAACGACCAGCCTTCCCGTCAGGCCCGCGGCATCGCTCGGCTTGAAGACGACCGTGTTGCCGGCAACGAGCGCCGCCGAGATCATTCCGATCGAGAGCGCGACCGGGAAGTTGAACGGCGCGATGACGGCAAAGACGCCGTAGGGGCGAAGAACGACGCTGCACTGCTCCGTTGAGGAAGCGCCGCCCTTTTTCTCGCTGAAACCGTCGGTCCGCTCCATCTCGTCGCAATAATAATGGATAAGATCGATCGCCTCCTCGACCTCGCCGACCGCTTCGAGGCGCGACTTGCCGACCTCGACGAGGCAGGCGACCGAAAGGTCCCACTTTTTCTCTTCGATGATGTCGGCCGCGGTGCGAAGAAGCTCGACGCGGCGCTGCCAGCCCATGTCTCGCCAGGACGGAAAGGCGGCGCGCGCCGCACTGACGGCTTCGTCGACGAGCTCGGCCGTGGCCTGGGGAAATTCACCCAATAGAATCTCGCGGTCGATCGGGCTCACGGCCCGGACGATCTCTCCTTCTGCCCGGTCATGACCGGCAATGAGCGAAGGACGCAGCTTCCCGAGGAGCCGCGCCTCTGCGTCCGGGATGATCTCATCGAGATAGGTGTGAACCCCGGAGAAATCCTCGCCGGTGTTCGAATAGGTGACTCTCGGGAGATTTGTCGGCTGCGCAGTCATCAGATCGTCCTTGGCTGAGCGGATTGGATCATCGGCAATTCGCGGGGAATCAGGGCACCGACCTCTTCGTCGAGCTCGCGGGCCCATTTGTGCCCCGAATAGACGGCCTGCTGGATGGTGCTCGGGGCAAGGCAGTCGCCGATCCGAACGAGCGAGGCAATGCCGCTATCCTCGACGCGATCTCGAAGCTGCTCAAAAAGTCCATCGACGGGAAGTCGCCCGGTGATGGTCACAAGAGCAGCCGCGGCACGCTCATATTGGTCGCCCGTCAGATTGTTGCTGATGAGCGCCTTGCCTGCGCCAAGGCCGACCACGCTGCTGTAGCAAAGGAGTTCGACGCCCATTCGCGCCATTCGCCTGGCGATCGGAAGGGCTTCCAACGTGTTCGCGGTCCAGGCCGAAACGGTCGCTGCAGGAGTGACGATCGTGACTTCTAGGCCCGCATGGCGGCAGAGTTCGGCAATAACTCCGCCCATATAATAATGGTCATCGTCAAAGATGATCACCGGCCCCTTTTCGGGATCGCGCCCGGCCATGATGTCGTCGGGTGTATGGAGAGAGGCATCGTCAAAGCCCGGGAGCGCGAAACCGCTGTCCCGTCCGACGCCGTCGCTCCGCCACTTCGAACCTGTCGCGATCGCGACATGCCGAGCGCCGAACTCGAGGACATGTTCGGCCTCGAGTTCGCTCTCGCGGTAGATGGAAACATTGGCCATCCGCTCGAGCTGGGTCACCCGCCAGTCGCGAACGCGCGCCCATTCGGCGAGCCCGGGAAGGCGGCTCTCGCGCGTCACTCGTCCGCCAAGCTCGGATGTGCTCTCGGCAAGGTGCACCTCATAGCCGCGTTTGGCGGCAGCAAGCGCAGCCTCGAGACCCGCAGGCCCCGCTCCGACGATCAGCACCGAGGCATCGGACTTTTTCGGGGGGATGATCTCCGGGTGCCAGCCTCGCCGCCATTCCTCGCCCATGGTCGGGTTCTGGGTGCAGCGAAGGTTCGTCGACGTGTAGTCGCTCGAAACGCACATGTTGCAGCCGATACACTCGCGGATCTCGTCGATCCGGCCCTCCTCGATCTTTTTCGGCAAGAACGGGTCGGCGATCGAAGGCCGGGCGGCGCCGATGAAATCGAGAACGCCGCGCTTTATCTGGCTCACCATCGTATCGGGCGACGTGAAGCGGCCGACGCCGACGACCGGCTTGGTCGTCAGCTGCTTGACGAAGCGCGTATAGTCCTCCTGATATCCTTCCTTGGCGAAACGGGAAGTCTGGCTGTCGTTCGGCCAGTTGGAAATGTTGATGTCCCAAAGATCAGGGAGCTCGGCGAGCATTTCGATGACCTCGCGGGATTCCCCGTCGTGCGTCAGGCCATTTTCGCCGATGAGCTCGTCGGCGCAGAAACGGACCGCGACCGCGCACGTGTCCCCGACCGCTTCCTTCGTATCCTCGATGAGCTCGCGAAGGAGGCGAGCGCGGTTTTCGAGGCTTCCGCCATATTCGTCGGTCCGGTCATTCTTGCGCCGCTGAAGGAACTGGTGAGCGATCGAGAGGTCGTGCGTCGCATAGACGTAGACGATGTCGAACCCGCACCTTTTCGACCGGATCGCAGCGTCGCGGTGCCACTTTCGAAGGTTTCTGATATCCTCCTTGTCCATCGCCCGCGCCTGGACCGGGTAATTGTAGATGATCGGCCGGTGCGAAGGCGCCATCGGCGCGATCCTCGTTCCCCAGTTCGCGACCGAGCCGCCGTGGTGCATGATCTCGATCGCCGCGAGCGCGCCGTGCTCGTGAACCGCATCGGCCATGAGCGCCATCGCCGGAACATCGCGGTCGTCCCAAAGCCGTCCTTCGTGGAACGGCTCGCAATCGGCCGAAGGATGGATCTCGGTTTCCTCGGTCGAGACCACCGCCCAGCCACCTTCCGCCTTGATTCCCCGGAGCCGGGCCAGCGTCTCGGGCTGGGTCCAGCCGATGCCGGTGCAGTGGGGCACCTGGTAGAAGCGGTTGCGTGCGGTGACGGGCCCGATCCGGACCGGCTCGAACAGAATGTCGTAGCGGGGATCGCGTTTCATGCTGGAAGGATCGCCTCCATGGTCTTTCCGAGCAGGTCGACGATCATCTCGAGCTCCTCGTCGCTGACATTATAGGGCGGTGCGAGAAGGATGTGGTCGCCCCGTCGTCCATCCACCGTCCCGCCCGAGGGATAGATGAGAAGGCCGCGCGCGAACGCATCGGCCTTCGCTCGCTGATGGATGGCAAGCTCAGGATCGAACGGGGTCTTGGCCTCGCGGTCGGCAACGAGCTCGAGCGCAACAAGGAGGCCGCGGCCGCGAATATCGCCGACATTTGGATGATCGGCCAAGCGCGAGGCGAGGAGGCACTTCAATTTCTTTCCGGCGATCTGGACGCGGTGGAGCAGGTCCTCGTTCATGATCAGGCGCTGCACGCCAAGTGCTGCAGCGCAGCCGACGGCGTGAGCATTGTAGGTCTGTCCGTGCTTGAGGGCGCCCGAACCAGAAGCGATCGAACCATGAACTTCGCTCGTGCAAAGGACGGCGCCGATCGGCTGGTAACCGCCGGCGAGCCCCTTTCCCAGGGTGACGATGTCCGGGATGATCGCATCCTGCTCGCACGAGAGGAATGTTCCGGTGCGGCCCGACCCGCACATCACTTCGTCGAGGATCAGAAGGACGCCGTGGGAATCGCAAATCTCGCGGATGCGCTGGAGGTAGCCCGGGACAGGCGGGACCGCCCCGGCAGTCGCTCCGACGACGGTTTCGGCGATGAACGCCATCACGGTCTTTGGGCCCAATCGAAGGATCTCGGTTTCGAGCGCATCGGCTGCCCGTCGGCCATAGGCCTCAGCGCTCTCGTTCGCGTCGCAAAAGCGATATTGAAAGCAGGGTTCGATGAAACTCACCTCGACGAGGAGCGGCTCATAAGGAGCCCGGCGCCACTTGCTGCCGCCTACGGCAAGGGCCCCCAGGGTATTGCCGTGATAACTGAGCCTTCTCGCGATCACTTTGGTCCGCAAGGGTTCCCCGCGTTCGAGATGAAACTGCCGCGCGAGCTTCAGCGCGGCTTCGGTTGCTTCCGACCCGCTGCTCGTGAACCAGACGCGCTCGAGCGAACCCGGGGAGAGGCGGGCGACGAGCGCCGCCAACTCCTCGGCAGGTCCGCTCGTGAAGAAACCGGAATGCACATATTCGAGCCGTGACGCCTGTTCGCAAATCGCCGAGATGATCTTCGGATGCCCATGTCCGAGGCAGGAGACGGCGGCTCCTCCGCAAGCGTCGAGGAAGCGCCGGCCCGAAGCATCGAAGAGGAAGATGCCGTCGCCGCGGACGGCGAGCGGCAGGTTCGCCAAGGTCGAGCGGTGGAAGACATGGCCGGCGCTCAATGCGCGGCCCGGCTGGCGAACTTGTCCTTCGCTTTTCCAAGATAGGCGAGCGTAGCTTCGCGCTCGTCCTCGTTCCTGAAATCCTTGCGCGCTCCAACGTCTTCGATCACCCGGTCGAGCCAGGCCTCGAAATAGGCCGAGTCCTTAGGATCCGGGGGCATTCCGCCCGGCATTTCGACATAGACGGGGCTCGTCGTTGCATAAGGATAGATATCGAGGATGTGCGGGTCTGCGCCATCGTTCCAGGCCCGCAGCACCAGCCAGCCCGAGTGGTCGACCGCAACCTCGCCGGATGCGTCGAGCTTCCTTCGATCGCCCGCGAGGGTGAACGACTTCACGACCCTGCCATTTTCGACGAGTTCGAGATGGTCGACCGGAACCGGCGACCGCATCGCGACAAGGTACGACAGCTTGCCGGGTCTGTTTTGTAAGATCGTATAGCCTGGATGCCTGCCATCGAGCTCGAATCCCAAAAGCGGGCCGTTGCTCGCAAAGGTTCGGCCGGCTTTCAGCGCTTCAAGAAGCGCCCTTGGGCTCGTGTCTCCGCCGGTGTCGACGAACACCCGGTTCATTCCAACCGGTCCGCGAAGGTCCGCATAATTGGCCATCGCGTCGGTCCCGGCGCCGGTCGGGATTCGAAATCCAAGATTGAGGAGACGGTACCAGACCTTTGCCGTTGCCTTGTGATCGGAAAAGCCGACGATCTCCATGTAATCGACCTTGCCGTTCGCGACGTCGGCGGGAAGCTCGTTGGTCAGTGATG
>DATATH010000193.1:0-6530 GCA_036268895.1 Sphingomicrobium sp.
CGAGACTTGCGATTCCCATCTGGCGGTGAATGTCCCGCCGGCCCTGATGGATCAGCCAACTCTGGCCGGCGAGAATGCCAATCCACAGCGTCCCCACCGCCGCATGCACGTGCAGCGCGACCGGTACGGTCGAGAATATGGAGAAATAGGCAGGCCAGAAAGCCAGTCCGACCAGCGGAAACAGCGCCAGGAGATACCAGTAGGCGTGACGGTAGGGCACCTCGTTGCAATCCCCCCGGCCGAAAGATCGAAATTACGCCATCCCGGGCCAGCTCGCAAACACAAATCGAGCCAGCTCAACCGACAAATCTGCGGAAATTCGTTGATGCCTCAATGTCCGCTGGGGACGGATTCTGCCGATCGCCTGAATCGTGAGCCAACGACAGCTTCCCTGATCCGGCACTCGGAAGCGAACGATCCGCTAACGGCCACGCCGGGCGGCTGGAGCGATCGCGAGGCCGCGACTGGCGGCTGCGAGCGCGATCGGGTGGAGGCCCGGATGTTCGAAAGCAACGTAACCGAGACGAATGAACGCTGGGGCGTGCCAAGGCGCCTGAGCCATGACCTTGTGACTGGTCACTGCCATTTCGCTAACAGGGTCGTAACCGGTAGCGCGTAGAACGGCCCGGGTGAGCAACCACTTTAAGCCTGGCAAGAAGACCGTCGAGCTCCCGGCGGCGACGCGTCCGTCGCGCATCCGGCGCGATCCGCCCGCGCCCGCCGCGCCAAAAAGAGCGGTGAGGCCGTACCCGACCGAGCGCGAAATCTGGATCGTTGCAATCGGCGTCGTTCTGTTTGCGCTCGCCATCTCGATAATCACGTTCGGGTTCAGCCAGATCACCAGCCATTGACCGGCCAAGCCGTCATCTCAGGCCGGGAGAGTGGCTAGAACGCTCTTCGAGCGCCGTGACCAGTAGAGCAGCAATATTGTCATCAGGCTGCACGCAAGAAGGTCGAGGCCGCCGTCGGTCGAATAGAGCCCAATAAGCCCATGGGCTCCGTAGGCCTGGCCGTCGAGCCACTGCATGTAGGTGATTGGCGCGCACATGGCCGCGGTCAGAACCGCGAACTGCGTCGAAGCGAGCGGGTTGTTCTTTCCGATGCTCGAAAGGATGAGCGCATTGCCGGTGGCGAGCGCGGCCGACTGCCAGATGTTCTGGGCCACAAAGGCAAACGTGAAGACAGCAGGGGTGCGGGCGAGCACGAGTAGAGACAAGGTCGAGAGGCCTCCGACGAAGCCGATTGCGAGGTAGATCACCAGGAGTGGCGCACGGCGGCTGAGCACGGGAACGCTGAGGCTTCCAAACAGCCCCGCCAGTGTCACTCCGATGCCGGCAATGGCTGCGATCAGCTTTTCGGAAGCGTGATAGTCGCCGCCAAGTCCGCCGAGCGTGTTGGTGAGCGCGAACGAAGCGCAGGGAAGAGCGAGCAGCAAGAGTAGCCACCGCACTTCACCTCGACCGCCAAGCTGGAGCAGTTCCTTGCCGAAACGAGCGAATGTTTCGGCGGCGCGGCGGCGCTCTTCGATGGGCGGATGCACCCAGAAGAAGATGAGGAGGGGCAAGAGATTAAGAGCGGCAAGCACGCTCGCCGCGACAAAAATCGGAGCGTGGTGGACCAATAGGATCCCGAGGATCGACGTGACTCCGAAACCGGCGACATTGGCGGCCGTCATCCAGGCGCCGAGCGGGGCGTCATATTCGCTTGGAAGAATGGAGCCGAACCAGCCACCGATTGCCGACGAATTGAGGTTCGCCGTGAGCATCGAGAGGAACAGCCACACGCCGAGCAGAGCGACATTCGAGAAGTTCAGAAGCGCAACAAAGGTCAGAACGGAGGCAGCGATCGACATTGCGATCGCATAAGTGCGCCGGCTGAAGCGGACATCGAGAACCGGCGCCACAACAAAGAACAAAATCGTGCTCGAAAGCCCCAGCGTCGTGATGCCTGCGATGGTCGTTTCCGGAACTTGCCTCGAGGCGAGCACCTGTGGCGTGATGAGCAACGCGACCGCGCCCGTAATTCCGAGCGGGAGATTGGCAAGTCCCAAAAGCCAAACCGGAAGTTTGCGCGCCACGCGCACCTCCTAATATTCGCGAGCTGCAAGAGCGCGCCGCCAGATTCGAGCGTAACAGAAGAGCTTGCATCCGCAACGGCCGGGGCGCGAAGTATCAGCCAGAAGAGTTCGAAAGCCCGGTCGTTGCGGTAAAGGGACCTGCGCTCTCAGATCGAGCATTGCATGAATTGCACAACCAAAATGGGCTTGCGAACTGCCGTGCGTGTGGAGGAGGCAGGATGCTGCGAAAGTTCGACATCGACCGGATTGTGTTCGGCTGCGGCAATTTTGGCGGAATTGGCTCTTCGCCGAACCTGCGCGGCGCCGGCGACAGCGAGGAACAGGCCTTCGAGCTGCTCGACCATGCCCGGCGGATAGGGCTTCGACGGTTCGATACGGCAAACACCTACGGCGGCGGATCAAGCGAAATCGTGCTCGGCAAGTGGCTTCGGTCCCAGGACTCCTCTTTCCTCAGAAATACTCAGGTTGCGACCAAGGTCGGCAATCCTCACGGCTGTCCGCCCGGCGAGGCGCCGCTCAGCGGCACGCAGATCAACTATCACCTCGACCGCTCGCTGCGCCGTTTGGGAGTTGAACGGATCGATCTTTATTACATTCACGAGTTCGACCGGGTGACTCCTCTCGAAGAAACGCTCGGGGCAATGACGAATGCAATCGAAGCAGGAAAGATCGCAAGCTTCGGGATCTCCAACGCCTCGCTGTCCGATCTAAAGGCTGTCAGGAATATTGCCGGCCCCAGCCTCGCCGCTCACTTTCAATATGTCCAGAACGAGTACAGCCTTCTAGCCACTTCGGATGCGAAGGAGCTGATCCCCTACTGTGCTCGGCACGGCCTTCGCTATACGGCGTTCAGTCCCCTCGCCGGCGGGTTCCTCACCGGCAAATATCGGTTCGGCGAGGAGCCCCCTTCTGGAAGCCGCCTCGCTCACGCGCCCGAGGTCTGTGCAAGCTATCAAAGCGAGAGATCCTTTGCAGCGATCGAGGAACTGCGGCGATCGGCGCAAGCCCGCCACGAGAGCATGGCGGAGGCTGCCCTTCGCTTCGTCCTCGATACTCCAGGAGTCGACGGCCTTCTTATTGCGCCGCGCCGGATCGATCATTTCGCGAGTTTGGGTTTCGAGGAGCAGTGAGACTTCGCTTCCCTACGCGATGATGCCTTATTGTCCGGGGCGCCGGGCGGCGATCGCTGCTCTAAGATTGTCCCCTGACTTGGCGAGAAGCTCGGCGGCTTCGTCGCGGCCCATCTCCATCGCGAGCAGCGTCGCAAGCTTGATGTTGTTCTTCGCAAGATCAAGCGCGGACTCGGCCTTTCCAGCATCCGCGCCGCTGATTTCAGCAACGATCGCGATCGCCCGCGCCCGCAGTTTCCGGTTGGAGACGCGCATGTCGACCATTAGGCTGTCGTAAACCCGTCCGAGGCGGATCATGATGCTCGTCGACAAAAGATTGAGCGCAATCTTTTGCGCGGTTCCTGCTTTCATCCTCGTCGAGCCACTCACCGCCTCGTCACCGGTGTCGAGAAAGATCGCGTGAGCGGCGGACGCGAGGAGCGAACTGCCGGCGTTGCTCGAAAGCGCGATGGTGAGAGCCCCGGCGGTGCGAGCTTCGCAAACGGCGGCCACCGTATAGGGCGTCGTACCGCTTGCCGAGACGCCGATGACGACGTCGTTTCCATTGAGCTTCGCGGATCTAACGAGCTCCCGGGCGCTCTTTTCATCATCTTCGGCGTTCTCGACGCTTCCTTTGAGGGCATCCATGCCGCCGGCAATGGCGTAGATCAGGCGGTCGCGGCTCCAGCCGAAGGTCGGCTCCAGTTCAACGCCGTCGAGCACGGCCAGTCGGCCCGATGTCCCGGCGCCGACATAGACCAGCCGGCCACCCGATTTCCCCAGCCTTTCGGCGGCTTCCTCGGCGGCCGCGGCAAGCGCTCCGACCTGGTCCTTGACCGCTGCCGCAGCTGCAAGCTGACCTTCGAACATGACCATGACAGCATCAGCGTTCGGCCAGAGATCAAGGCCCGAATATCTGCGGCTCGTCCCTTCGGTGGACAAACTTATGCCTCCCAATCTTCCGGCTCGTTGTACGAGGAGCAGCCTAGAACCGCTCTTGCGAGGTGGCGAGTGCGTCGGTTGATCCTCCATCGATCCCAAGATAGCGCAACCTTCAAGGGAATTTGGGAGGCGCTCGCTTGAATTTCTATCTCGGGATCGACGCCGGAGGCTCGCACACCAGGGTGAGACTGGTCTCCGATGACGGAAAGACGATCGGAACCGGCGAAGCCGGACCGGCCAATACTCGAGTCGGCCTCGACAATGCGATCGCCGAAATCGAACTGGCCTCAGCGCAGGCGGTCGAAGAGGCCGCTTTGTCGGCGAAAGACATCGGATCGATCCGCGCCGGCCTTGGAATTGCGGGGTTGAACCGGCGATTCGCGCTCGAGGGCCTAAGGGCACACAACTTTCCGTTCGGTTCGATCGCGATTGCGAGCGATGCCGCGATCGCCTGCCTCGGAGCGCACGCAGGCGAGGATGGCGGGGTAGTCATCGTCGGCACCGGCAGCATCGGCTTCGCGCGCGTCGCCGGCGAGACGATCATCGTCGGCGGCTATGGTTTTCCGATCTCCGACGAGGGCAGCGGAGCGGACCTTGGACTGCAGGCCATTCGGCAGAGCCTGTGGGCCCGGGATCGCCGCATCACCCACAGCCCGATGACGCGCGAGATCCTCCAGCGCTTCTCGGATTCCGCCGGCGAGATCGTCACCTGGATGGAAACCGCAACGGCGACCAATTTCGCAGTGTTCGCTCCTGTCGTGATGGAGCATGCCAGCCGGGGAGATCCTGTCGCGGAACCGATCGTCCAGGATGCTGCCCGGTCGGTCGACCGGCTTATCCGTGTTCTCTTCGAACGCGGCGCTCCCAATTGCTGTTTGATGGGAGGACTGTCCGACGTCCTCTACGACTGGCTCGCAGCGGGGCTTCGAAAGCGGCTTCGTGAACCGCTCGGCGACAGCCTCGATGGAGCCTTGTTGCTCGCGCGTTCCCGAGCCTCGTGACGGGCTCTTTCAGCTTGCCCGGTGTTCGGCTCCCGAAATCCAGGTCCGCACCGCCCTGCCATCCGGGCTCATGAGCACGAGATCGGCCCTGAGGCCCGGTCTGATCGCCCCCGTCACCTCCTCGAGCCCCAGAGCTCGCGCGGGGTTCTTCGTTGCCATTGAAATAGCGACCTCCAGGTCTATCCGAAGCTGGTCCTGGGCATTGGCGATTGCCTTTGCCATGTTGAGATTGGAGCCGGCGAGCGTTCCATCCTTGGCAACGCATCGGCCGCCCTCGACACGGATAAGCCGGTCGCCGAGCATGAATTCGGTTTCGTCGGACCCGACCGTCGGCATCGCATCGGTGATAAGGACGAGATTGTCCGGCCCCTTTGCCGATAGGGCAATCCGAAGCGAGGCCGGATGAACGTGGAATCCATCAACGATGATGCCGCACCAGGAGCTACCCTCGAGAGCAGCACCGACCACGCCCGGAGCGCGGCCGCTGAGCTGGCTCATCGCGTTGAACAGATGCGTGACGCCGCTTACCCCCAGGTCGAACGCGCCGCGCATCTCCTCGTAGGAGGCTGCGCTATGCCCCGCTGCGACGATGACCCCGCGCGCCGCGAGCCTTTCGAGGAGGGCTGCCGGAGCGAGTTCGGGCGCGAGCGTGACCAGGGTAACTCCAGTGCCGAGCGAGCTTAAGAGCTCGACGGCCGCTTCATCGATCCTGCGGATTTTTCGCTCATCGTGGATGCCCCGCTTTTCGGCATTGATGAACGGGCCTTCGATGTGAATGCCGAGGATCCCGGGAACACCCCGTCGAATGGCCCCCTCAACGGCTCGCATCGCCTTGTCGATGACCTCGAGCTCGTCGCTGATGAGCGTCGCTAGAAAGCCCGTCGTCCCGAATCCGCGATGCGCGCCTGCGATCGCCTCGATGCCCTCGATCGTCGGCTCGGCGTTGAAGAGGACCCCTCCACCGCCATTGACCTGGAGGTCGATGAAGCCCGGGACGAGATCACCGTCCAGGAATTCCGGGCGAACCGTTGCAGGACAGCTGGCCAACGGGAGCAACCCGGCGATGCGCCCGTCCTCGACGAGGACGCAGCGCTCCATTTCGAAGCCCGACGGCGCGAGCAGACGCGAGGGTGCCAATGCCAGCATCTAACGGGTCTCCGTGACCTTGTGCAGGAGCGGCGGCTTATCCGGGTCCAGTCCGCGCGCGAAGCTAAGAGCCGCGACCATCCTGTAAACGCTAAGAACGCAGGCCGCCGGCGCCACCGCGGGATGCAAGCCGGGAACGGTCGGCAGGTTGACGGCGCCCCTCACCTTCGATCCCGCAGCGATGACGCGCGCGCCGCGGTCCGCAAGAGCGGCCGCAAGCGCCGCGACCGACGGGCCTGCGGCATCGTCCGGAAC
>DATATH010000194.1:0-1516 GCA_036268895.1 Sphingomicrobium sp.
TATCGAAAACCGACCAGTCCACGTCGATAGTCCCTGAAACCGAGCAGATTCCAAATCGTGGAAATTCCCCTTTGAATTCAAGAGCGCAGATTTCTGACGGATCGGGACGACGGTTCTTCGTCGTATGCAGGAAAAGTTTGCTCTTGGAATTCAATGCGTTACCATCACTCAGAACAATGGAGTGGGAATAGGGGGAGTACCGTGGAGTAGTATCGGATAGCAGAGGACGCTCGAGCGAATCCTAGGCCCTCGATAGCAGTCGACAGATTCTAGGCGACCCGCAGACCTGCCGCTCTGTCGGGCGTCTCCCCACTCTTCGAACGTCGCCCATACGCCGTCAGGCCCACCCCAACCTTCGCGGCTTTGTGGCCTTATATATTCGGTCGCGCGCTGCTCGAAGAAGGTAGCGCGCGACCAGTTCTCGGCGTCGATCACACGGTCGAGATCGGTTACTGCTCCTTCTTGAACAAGTCCTGGAAGATGAGCTCGCCCCAAGTGCGGCCGCGTGCGTGCACCAGCGCGCCACCCTCGTTGAGCTTTCCCAGCTTGACGGGTGCGAACCCGAGTTGTTTGGCCAAGGCCGCCACGGGAGCGGTCGCGTCCTCGTCGTCGCTCGACAGAAAGACCACCCGGTGGCCGCCCTCGACGATCGGATCGGCAGCCAGGGTAGCCGCAACCAGGTGATTGAAACCTTTCACGAGCTTGGCGCCGGTGAACGACTTCGCAACGAAGGCGGAGGACGGGAGCCCGTCCAGTTCTTCAGGGACAGGAAACGCGTTCATCGCGTCGATGACCGTCTTGCCTTTCCAGCTCGGCAGGGCCTTCGCAATCTCGCGATGCTCTCCGAACGGGACCGCCAAGATGATTGTGTCGGCCTCGAGTGCATCTCGCAGCGACTTGGCGACGACCGTGGGCCCTATCGCCCAAGCCTGCGGCGCCAACGCCTCGGGCGGCCGGCGGCTCGCGACGATCACGTCGATGTTTTTACGGGCGAAGGCATGGGCGAGGGCCTGGCCTATCTTGCCGAATCCTACAATCGCATTACTCATCATACTTCTCCGATGAATTCAGATGGCCGAGAAGCCGCCGTCGACAGACAATTCCAGCCCGTTCACGAAGCTCGAATCGTCTGAAGCCAGAAACAGCGCGGCCGCCGCAATTTCCTCGGGACGACCCATCTTTCCGCGCGGGATCAGGGATTCGAACATCTGCTTCGCCTCTTCGGTGAGAACCTGGTCCTGCATCGGTGTGGCGATCGGCCCCGGGTGCAGCACGTTCACGCGGATATTCCGACCCTTGAGCTCGTTGAGCCACCCGCGTGCGAAGGCGTGCAGCGTCGCCTTGCTGGCCGCATACACGCTGTAACCCGGAAAGCCTTTGATCGAAGCCACCGACCCGGTCATGAAGATCGATCCGCCATCGTTGAACAGCGGCAACGCCTTCTGAACCGTAAACAGCGTGCCGCGCGCATTCAGGCCGAAGGCCGCGTCGAAGTGCTGCTCGGTAATTTCGCCCA
>DATATH010000195.1:0-5062 GCA_036268895.1 Sphingomicrobium sp.
ATGGCGTCGGGATGAGCTTGTCGCGCCACGCGTTCCAGATCAGGCCCTGGCCGTAATTGCCGCCGGTAAAGCCGACGACAAGAAGCTGGCCGCCATTTCCACTTGCTCCATAGCCGCGTGTGCAGCGTTGTCAGGTGCCACGCATATCCATCCCAGCCGGGGAAATAGAAGTTGTGGGAAGTCGACGGAAAGGCCGATCGTCTGCGGTGACACGGCGGCACGGGATGCAGTCGATTCCTGCACCGGCGGCGCTCACGATGTGCCTGCCATTCCATGACGGCCTTGTGCTCGAAGCTGGCGTTGAGGACGTTGCGGCGTTCGCGCATCAACGCGATTTCGTAGCGGCGGGTGCGGCGGATGTTCTGCTCGATCATGTCGAGCAGAACCGTGTTCGGGCAACTGGCTATCAGCGCGAAGTGCCATTCATCGTTCAGAAACCAGCGCGCAAATCAAGGGATCCCCGTGGTCTCGCGAAAGACCGCTTAGTCTGCCGTTCTCAGCACGTTCTCATCGAGGAAGCGTTCAATCGTCTTCTGGACATTGGCCTGGCGACCCTCACCGGCGATATGGTGCGTCTGGCCGACGTAGAACATCATCTCGAAGAGCCGGTCAGCCTGCTGGAGTTCGTCCGCAAGCATAGATGAGTTCTGAAAGATGACATTGTCGTCGGACATGCCATGCAGCAGCAGGAAGGGTTCCTCGATCTTCACTGCGTCCCCGAGGGCGTCCGAGGTCCGGTACGGCTTCGGATCGACCGACGGGTTGCCGAGATAGCGCTCGGTATAAGTGGTGTCATAGAGTTCCCACTTGGTTACAGGCGCGCCGACCACACCTGCCGCGTACAGTCCCTTCGGCGCCTTCTCGAGCATTTTGAGACTCATGTAGCCGCCATAGGACCAGCCGGAGATCGCGATTTTTCTGGGATCCACGTAGGGCTGCTTCTGGAGCCAGCGGGCCGCAGCCGCCTGGTCCTCGACTTCGACCGTTCCCATTGCGTGGTAGATCTGGTCCTCGAAGGCCTTGCCGCGGTTGTACGAGCCCCGGTTGTCGATCTGGAAATAGATCCAACCCTTGCTCACCCAATATTGCCGCATCGGGGAACCCCAGGCCCTGGTCACCTGCTGTCCCGTGCCCGGACCGCCATAATGTTCGAAAAAGACAGGATATTTCCTGCCAGGCTTCAGCGGCGGCGTGATCATCTCCCAATAGAGCGTGCTGCCGTCAGCCGCTTTTAGCGTTCCGAACCTGATTTCCCGATGGGCCGCCATATAGGGCGCATAAGGATGTGAGGCGTCGAGCCGGTTTTCCTCGACCCAAACCAGACGCTTTCCTGAGTCGTCCGCCAGATAGACTTGAGGCGGCTGGTCGGGAGAGGATCGCGAAACGAGCAATCGAGTACCCGCCTTGTCCATCTCGGCGCCATTCCAAAAGCCCGCTTCGGTCAGCCGCTGCGGTTCGCTCGGGTGGAGATAGTCGAGAGAATAGACGTGCTGCTCGAGGACCCCGTCCTTGTTCCCTGTGAAGAAGAGCTTGTGATCCGACTCATCGACCCCGACCAGTCCCGTCATTACCCAATCGCCGTGCGTTATCGCTGTAAGCTGACCGTCTGCCCAGCGGTACAGATGATGGAAGCCGGTGCGCTCCGAGCCCCAGATGAAGCTGCCGTCCTTCAAGGCCCGAAAATCATTGTTGAGATTGATCCACGTCCTCGACGTTTCGCTGAGGAGTGGATGGCTCGCACCGGTTGCAGGGTCAACCGCGAGGAGGTCGAGGCGCTTCTGGTCGCGGCTGAGGCGCTGGACGTAAAGCGTGCGCCCGTCCTTGGACCAGTCGACGCGCGCCAGATATATGTCGGGATTCTGGCCGAGGTCGACCTTCGCCCGACCGCCGCCATCCGGATTCATCAGCCACAAAGTGACCGCGACGTTGGGCGTCCCCGCCGCAGGATATCGCTGGTCGAAGACTTTCGTGCCGTTGGCTCCGATCGCGGCGCGAGTGACGATCTCGACATTCGCTTCGTCAAAGCACTCGACAGCCACCCTGCCATCGCCCGGAGCCCACCACGTACCGGTTCGGCGTTCCATTTCCTCCTGCGCGACGAACTCGGCGGTGCCGCAGGTGAGGGCACCCTTCCCGTCTTGGGTCAGCGGACGTTCCGAGCCGCTGGCGAGATCGATGGCGTAGAGATTCTGGTCGCGCACGAAGCTGACGTATCGTCCGCCTTTAGAAACGTGCGCGTCGATCTCCGTTTGCGGAGTGTTCGTCAGGCGGCGAATCGCTCCGCTGGTGACATCGGCAAGATAGAGGTCCCCGTCGACCGGAGTGAGGATCGACTCGCCGTCTGGCGACCACTCATATTCGACGATGCCCTTGGTTCCACCGACGCGCGCCCTCTCCCGGCGCATCTTTTCGGCTTCGCTGATCTCGCCACCGCCGATCTTGGTCGAATCGACCAGCATCCGCTTGGCGCCGGTCGAGGTGTCCATCGCCCAAAGGTCATAGCGCTCGCGGTCATCGGCTCGCGGCAGGAGCAGCCCTGCATATCGCCCGTCGGGCGAAAGCTTGAGCAGTCGTGGAGCTGGACCGGAAATCGGCGGGCTCGCGAAGATCTGCGCGATGGTCAGCTTCTTCTGGGCGACACCGGGGGGCGGAGCGAGGGCAAGGAGAAGCGGAGCAGCAGCCGCTACGACGAGAAAACGCATGCCGCGCTGTTAGCGGCTGTCGGAGCGCACGCAAGCACCCGCCCTCCGAGGACGGGAGCCAGCATCCCATCCTGGCTGGAAGTGGATCCCTGCGTTCGCAGGGCGGCCAGCTTAGGCCTCGGGCGCTTTCTTGGCGGTCTGTGCGCCGCCGACGTCGCGCTGGACGGTCCGGCGCTCGGCGATTCGCGCGGCCTTACCGGTACGGCCCCGCAGATAGTAAAGCTTGGCGCGGCGAACATCGCCGCGGCGCACGACCTCGATCGAATCGATGATCGGCGAATAGAGCGGGAAAACGCGCTCGACGCCCTCGCCGAAACTGATCTTTCGGACGGTGAAGCTCGAACCGACGCCCTTGTTCGAACGAGCGATGCAAACGCCTTCGAACGCCTGGACGCGGGTGCGGTCGCCCTCGATGACTTTCACGCCAACGCGCAGCGTGTCGCCCGGGCGGAATTCGGGGATCTTCTTGTCGGCGGTCAGCGCTTCAATGGCCTCGCGCTCAAGGGTCTCGATCAGGTTCATGTCTTGCGTGCCTTCGTATCTCGTCGCTGCGCGCCAGAGGGCGGTGCCTGCACAGCGCCCCCGTGGCGCTTGATCAGGTCCGGCCGCCTTAGCCGTGTGTCTTCGATCGCGCGTTCGTTTCGCCACGCAGCGATCTTCGCATGATCCCCCGACCGCAGCACTTCGGGGATCGTGCGCCCTTCCCATGTCACAGGCCGGGTATAGTGCGGATATTCGAGAAGCCCCGTCTCGAAGCTTTCCTCCTCTCCGCTGGAGGCCGCGCCCATTACCCCGGGAAGCAGCCTCACGCAAGCATCGAGGATGACCATCGCGCCGATCTCCCCGCCGGAGAGGACGTAGTCACCGACCGACACCTGCTCGAGCGGTCGAGCTTCGAAGATTCGCTCGTCGAACCCCTCGAAGCGGCCACAAACCAGGATCAGTCCCTCGCCAGCCGCGAGATCGCGCACCCGGGCCTGCGTCAACGGCGTGCCTCGTGGCGTCAACGCAAGCATCGGCCGCCCGTTAGCGACACTGTCCAGCGCTGCGGCAAGCACGTCCGGGCGGAGGACCATCCCTGACCCGCCCCCGGCCGGCGTGTCGTCGGCGCTGCGATGCCTATCGGTCGCGAAGTCGCGAATATTCTTCGCCTCAAGGCTCCAGATGCCGCTCTCGAGCGCGCGGCCGGCGAGGCTCGTCCCGAGCGGACCCGGAAACATGTCCGGGTAAAGCGTCAATACGGAAGCTCGAAAAGTCACGGGAACCGCCGCTATCACAATCCATTGGGCGACGCATGGACGAGCCTATCCTCGATTGCCTGATCATTGGCGGAGGGCCAGCAGGACTGACCGCCGCAATCTATCTCGCGCGCTTTCACCTCGAGACCATGGTGGTCGATGCGGGCAAGAGTCGCGCTTCGTCGATCCCCTGCACCCGCAACGTCTCGGGCTTCACCGACGGGATAGAGGGTAGCGAGCTGCTTCAATGCATGCGGGACCAGGCGTGCAAATATGGCGCGAAGATGAAGGCGGAGTTCGTCACCAGGCTCGAGCGCGTTTCACGAACAGGCCTGTTCACTGCGACATGGGGCTCAGGTTGCGCAAGGGCGTGGGCGGTTTTGCTCGCGACAGGAGTGACGAACCGCCGGCCACCGATGGACGAGGACCTCCATGACCAGGCGCTTTCCCGCGGACTCGTCCGTTACTGCCCAATCTGCGACGGCTACGAGGTCACCGACAAGCGTGTCGGCGTCATCGGCAGCGACCGTCACGGCGTTGCCGAGGCGTTGTTCCTGCGCAGCTACACTTCGAACCTGGTGCTGATCGCGCCCGACAAGTCCCTTCAACTTGGATTTGAGGACCAGCAGAAGCTCCGTAAAGCAGGAATCAAATGCGTCGATGGCCCTGCACAGGCCGTGGCGATCTTCGAGGATTCCATCGTCGTTGACACGGCCGAAGGTCATTACACGTTCGACAGCATCTATCCCGCCCTTGGGTCTGACACGCACACACAACTGGCCGACATGGTCGGCGCCGATCTCTCGGACGACAATTGCATCAAGGTCGACAGCCACCAGCGAACGAGCATCCCCGGTCTCTACGCCGCCGGGGACGTCGTCATCGGGCTCGACCAGATCAGTCATTCGATGGGCGAAGGAGGAGTTGCGGCAACGACCATCCGCAACGATCTTTGCGCAAGGGCGCCGCGGTGGCGGGCGCCGGCCCGGCAAACCGAGAAAATGAAAAGTGGTAACTAGGCCAGAAATTCGCGATCGAGCCTGATGCCGCCATCCTCAAGGTCGGCAATGCCGGCGCGGAACGGGATCAGGAACCTTTTACCCGCCGAGTCCTCGATTTCCA
>DATATH010000196.1:0-3656 GCA_036268895.1 Sphingomicrobium sp.
GCCCGTCTTTGAAAGTCGCGTTCTTTCGCTTCGGGGCTTCGACAAGGACGGAATGATGACTAACGCTGTTCTTGCTCAGCCGGGGGAAGCGGACGCCTCGATCCGAAGGCTGTTCGAGGATCCTGGAATCGAGACGATCCACGCCCACAATGCGACGCGCGGCTGTTTCTCCGCAAAGATCGAAAGGCACTGAAATGGCAACCCTTGCGCCGCTCTCGAAGCAGCCTAGATCGGGGCCCATGGCGTCCGTCATGCGCCTCGATCCCGACACCGCCTGGGCCGCCTTCATGCGCCGCGACCGGGCCTGGGACGGCCGAGTGATCGGCGCGGTCCACACGACTGGCATCTATTGCAAACCGAGCTGTCCCGCCCGTCGGCCCAAGCGGGAAAACGTCACCTTCTATTTATCGACCGCGGAAGCGAGGGCCGCGGGCTTCCGTCCGTGCCTCCGCTGCAAACCCGACGAGGTCGGCCGCGACCGCGAGGCGATTGCTTCAGCCGTCAAGCTCATCGAGCAGGCGGAGGAGACTCCGGCCCTTGCCGAGCTGGCGGAAGCGGTCGGCTATGCGCCGCACCACTTCCAGCGCATTTTCAAGCGCGATCTCGGGGTGTCGCCGGCGGAATATGCGCGTGGCCTTCGCAATCAGCGCACCGAAACTGCGCTACGGGCGAACGAGCGCGTAACCGATGCCGTCTACGAAGCCGGTTATCAGAGCCCGAGCGGCTTCTACAATGACGCGAAGGAGAGACTGGGTATGACCCCATCGGCATGGCGCGACGGCGGGCTCGGTGAGACGGTTCGCTGGACGACGTTCGACAGCCCGCTCGGGCAGATGCTGATCGCCGCGACTTCGAAAGGAATTTGCCGCCTGACTTTCGACGACAGCGAAGCTTCGCTGAAGCGGCTCTTCCCCAGGGCGACGATGGTCGAGGACGAAGGCGCCCTCCGGGAGCTGGTCGAAGGAGCTCTGGCAGCGATCGACAAACCGCTTGCTGCTCCCAATCTGCCCATCGACGTTAGAGGAACGGCCTTTCAGGAAGCCGTCTGGCGCGAGCTTCGCAAGATCCCCGCTGGCGAAACCCGAAGCTATGCGGAAATCGCTGCTGCAATTGGCCATCCAAAAGCGGTTCGGGCGGTCGGCACGGCCAACGGCGACAATCACATATGCGTGCTGATCCCCTGCCATCGAGTGATCCGCAGCGACGGGTCTCTGGGCGGTTACGGCGGCGGCATCGACCGGAAGAGGAAGCTGCTCGCTTCCGAAGGCCATGCGGTGGGCGAACCGGAGCTCCCGCTCACCGAATAAGTGCTTGCCGCTCCGGCTCGGTTGGGCTCAACACGTCGCTTCAACGGGAGGGGACGGTTGATGGGGGAAGTACAGGCGGTTCGACATAAGCCGCTCTGGCGCAGGATCGTCGATTATCCGCTCGTGGCGATGCTGCTCGCGATCTTGATCGTGTTCATCTGCTTTACTGTCGGACTCCTCATCGCTCAGTACCTCTTGCCGCCGGTTCCCGGCTTTTCGAGGGAGACGAAGTTCGATCTTGCATCGATCCCGCTACTGCTGGCCGCTTACGAACTGATCATCCGGCGCCTCGGCGAACACCCGCGCGACGACTACCGAGACGCCTACTGGCTTCGAAACCTGGGGCTTGGTCTTGGTACAGGCCTCCTCGTCTTTTCTGCCGCTGTCGCCATCGCCGCACTTCTTGGGGTTTATCGGATCACGGGCGAGGGCGATCTCACCGGCCTTGTGCCCGCTCTGATTGGCCCGGCGCTCTTTGCTGCAATCTCAGAGGAGCTGATGTTCCGCGGGATTCTCTTCCGCTGGCTGGAGGAGTGGGGCGGCAGCTGGGTGGCGTTGCTGGTGACCTCGGCGCTGTTCGGATGCGCGCACCTTCTCAATCCGCACGCGAGCCCGATCGCAGCGGCAGGGATTGCGTTGGAGGCCGGTGTCATGCTGGGCGCTGCCTACATGCTGACCCGCAGCCTGTGGATGCCGATGGGCCTTCATGCCGCCTGGAATTTCGCACAGGGCGAGATCTACGATATTCCAGTTTCTGGGACGCCCGCGCACGGCATGCTCACCGCGCGGTTAAGCGGTCCTCCGCTGCTGAGCGGCAACGGGTTCGGCCTCGAGGCGTCCTTGACCGCGATCGGAGTCGCGACTTTGTTCGGTCTGTGGCTGTTGTGGCTGGCCGTTCGAAATGGCGAACTGGTCCAGCCGAGATGGATCCGCCGCCGCCATCCATCCAAAGACCCGCTCGAGGAGACGCTCGCCTAAGGGCCGATTGCTAATTTGAAGTCGATTTCCGGGGAGACCCGCGCTTTGCCTCCTCCAGCGCCGCCTTGGCGTTGCCGGCATTGATATCAACCATCATGCGCTTGGCGACGTCGCCTATCTCTCCAGCATGCGGAGAGTATGCCACAACAGTAAGCGTCGCCTTCGCTTCTTCGAGCTTACCTTCGTTCAGGTAGGCGATTGCGGAATTCATCCGGGCGCCTTCATCCTGCGGAGCCAGATCCGACGCATAGTGAAGTGCAGCGATCGCGTTGCGGGTCGGCGCGATGCCCTGCTCGAGGTACGACCAATAATATCCGTACAGGGGCTCGGGGTCCTCAGTGTCCAGCTTGTTCGCTGAAATGAACAGTCCCCGGGCGGTCTCGAACGCTGTCTTCTTGGCGTCGCCGGTCAGCTTGTCGGCAACCGCTTCGACCGCCCGCGCTTTGAGGACGATCGCGGCGGTGTTCTTCGGATTGGCCTTCAGCGCGCGATCGGCGGCCGCCTCGCTCGCTTGCGGATGGCCGGCATCGAGCTCGGCCTCGGAAAGTGTCAGCTCGACAAGCTCGTCGCCCGGGAAGCGAGCTTCGACTGCACGAACCTCTGCCGCGAGCGGCTCCGCGGTCTTCTCGTCCACGCCCTTCTTTGACTGGGCTCTAAGGAGAACGACCTTTGCTCCGCCTTCACTGAGCGGTTCGATTGCGATCGGCGGAGCGACGAACCTTCGACCGTCGAGACGCAAGTAGATGAACGTCTTTTGGTTGAGATAGTGATCGAGATCGCGGTCGAGCTGCTTAAGATCGCCAAAGGCCGTTCGCGCCGCATCGAGCGAAGGCACTCCCTTGCCCAGCAGATCGGCGTAGCGGTCGAGTTGGCCGGCGCGCGATTTCTCGAACGTCATATAATGTACCAGCAGCCAGCCGCGCCCGTAAATCGACTCCCTCTCTTCATCATCGATCTTGGTGTAATTGCCGCTCAGCATCGTCTCGAGTGGAAGCCGCTTCCCCTCGAACAGGCCCCAGGCGCGGTGAATGGCCGGCGCTCCAATACCGATGTCCCCGTTCTTTTCGAACCGCACCGTCGACATGAACTCTGCGAAGCCCTCGACCAGCCATTCCGGAAATGGGCGGCTCTGCACCTGGAACATCAGATGGTGCGAATATTCGTGGAAAAAGATGATGTCGGAGTTGAGCGTCCCCGGGTCGGCAAAGGCGCTCTTGCGCGGCACGAATGCGAGGGACCCGGACACCCTTCCGGTGTAGAATCCGTCCACGAACCTGTCGCCCGCGAGCTTCCGGATCTCAGCAACGTCGGGCATGACGAAAACGACCAGGCGGTTGCCGTCGCCAACCGGCGGATCATCCATTCCACGAA
>DATATH010000197.1:0-1984 GCA_036268895.1 Sphingomicrobium sp.
GCGGGTCTTGCGCCGATCTTCGAGGAGGTGGGCATCTTCTTCCGGCCATTGCCAAGGCACATGCCCGGCGGGGAAAATATACCGTCGAAGGAGGTCGGCTTGCGCTTCACTACGGCACCGAGAGGTGCCGAAGCGGTCAGCGGATGGCATCGCCAACCGCGACCCTCTGACGGGGGACCGAGGGTTCGAATCCCGTTTCCTCCAGCGCAGAGTCAAGAACGAACCGGACACGGCTGCCAAGATAGCCGAGATCTCCCGCGTTCAGTTCCGCCAAGCCGGACGTGACGAGTATCCACGAAGGCGCGCGCGATATGGCGCGCCACATCGCGCGTACCCGACGCCTATGCCTCAAGGCGCGAACGGATCGCCCATCTCAACGACGACGCCCGGGGTCGGCCGCCCAATATCCCACCCCTGCCTACGGTCTCGATGACGGCGCGATGACTCCTGTCGCTCTTGCGCCGCGCCGCGCTTGGACGCTGCCTTGCTTAACGAACTAGCCGAACCCCATCGCGACCACGAGCGACCGATACGATCGGCGAACGCAGCGCTCGCCCAGGGCCTTTATTCGACCGCGCAAATTCGGTGCTGTACGTGCGGCTCATCGCGGGCTGAGAAGAGCAATTCGCCGCCTCGTTTCACATAGTAAGTATTTGACTTTACGAGACTATTTTGTTACTATTGTCGGTCTTGTTGCATAGATGCGCGCGGCGGCGTCGCCGCACCTCGATTGATCGGTAAGTCTCGCTTCGCCTGCACGCGGGTGTCGAGCCAGTCCTTGAGCGCCTGGCGCGTCTCGCGCGTACGCATGTAGTTTTGGCGAACGTCGCGACAGATGCTGCACGAGATCGGCCACGAGCCGACCCCCGAGGAGCTGGCGATGCCGCTCGAAAGGGTGCGCAAGGTGCTGGATATCGCCAAGGAGCCGCTCAGCCTTGACCTGCCGATTGGCGAGGAGGAGGACAGCCGTCGCCTTCGAAAACGCTCGCCGCCCCGTCCAGCAGCTGCTTCTTCCAGTTGTAGATCCCGTTCGGATGAACGCCGAACTCACTCGCCGGCTCGGCGATCGTCCGGTCCCCCCCGACCGCCGCCACCACCACCCCTTCGCTTTTAATCAGCGCGTTGTGCTTCTTCCGTGTCCGGCTTCATCTCCTGCTCCTGCGCTGTTGCGCTTTCTAGGGGCAGGGCTCCACCTTAGCCAACCGTCTCATTTTCGGGGCCCAGTTCAGGCCATCGGAGCTGTTACTTGCTTTTGACGATCAACAAGGGGACGGTTTAAGATGCGCCCAGCCAGGCTGGCCCCGGCAATGATATCAACGCTGGGTCACCGGGTTCCCAGAAGGCGCCAACGCGGAGCCCCGCCAGTCCTGGCGCCATTCCACGCGCTTGAGCGAGGAGTATGGCGACCGCCGGGAATATGGACCACATAGAGCACCTCCCCTCCAGTGATAATCGTATTTGGCGAGGCATTTGCTCCCTCGCTCTTAAGTGCTAGTCGGCGGCAGCGATCTCCTCGACGTTGATAAGCTCGGCATTCCGCGGGCAGAGATCGCGCATCCGGGTGGCGTGGTCTTCCGCCACCTCGCGCTTGGGGAGGGCAATGGCGCGGTGCCGGTCCGTCGTCCAGGCGCCGTTATAGTAACCGAGGACGGTTCGGGTCTCGCGGTCGCGAAGCGTGATTTGATAAATGGTCACGGCGGCACCTCCTTCGAAGGTAGCCGGCTCTCCTCGGAGTGACGACGACAAAGCGGGCACCCCTCTTGCCGGCCTATCGTGCTCTTCCGGCCTATCGTGCTCTTGTTGGGTCCTACACAAACCGATCGAAAAAAGTTCCGCGTGGGGGCAGAAAACGCCGTATTACAACCGGCCGACACAGGACTTGCTGGTCAAGGACCTGCGCCGCATCGCCGGCGGTTGAGCAAGCGGGGGCGGCATGACCATGTTGAAGCTGTCGCAAATGAGGTCATGACCGTGAGCTGCTGCG
>DATATH010000198.1:0-3846 GCA_036268895.1 Sphingomicrobium sp.
ATCGAAAAGAGCGCCGACGGCAAGCAGGCGACCGGCGTGACCTACATCGACAGCTCCGGCACGGAATATTTCCAGCCAGCCAACATCGTCATCCTCACAGCCTACCAGTTCCACAACGTCCACCTGATGCTCGTTTCGGGCATTGGCCAGGCCTACGACCCCGGGACAGGCAATGGGGTAATCGGCAAAAACTATTGCTATCAGACGGTGAGCTCGGTCGACCTGTTCTTCGACAACAAGCTGCTCAATCCGTTCATCGGCGCCGGCGCGCTCGCATCTGTGATCGATGATTACAACGGCGACAATTTCGACCACTCGGGACTTGGCTTTATCGGTGGCGCCTACATTGCCGGGATGGTGACCGGCGCCCGGCCGATCGAGATGGTTCGAGTGCCCGACGGTGTTCCCAAATGGGGCCTCGAATGGAAACGAGCAGCGGCGAAATACTTCCTGCGCTCGATGGCCTTATCGGTTCATGGTTCAAGCTACGCGCAGGCTGGAAATTATCTCAGCCTCGATCCAACGTACAAGGATCAGTTCGGCCGTCCGATGCTTCGAATGACCTTCGATTTTCCCGACAACGATCTCAAGATGGCAAAATATTGCACCGACCGCGCCGCGGAAATCGGCAAGACCATGGCGGCAAGCCAGGTCCACCCCAAAGCGCGCCAGGGACCCTACGACATCAAGCCCTATCAAACGACCCACAACGTCGGCGGAACGATGATGGGCGCCGATGCGACCGACAGCGCCGTCAACAAATATTCGCAGAGCTGGGACGTTCCGAACCTCTTCGTGACGGGTGCCGGACTCTATCCGCAGAACCCCGGTTATAATCCGACCGGGACACTCGCCGCGCTGGCTTACCTGACGGCTGACGCGATCAAGTCGCGCTTCATGAAGGCGCCGGGTGCGCCCCTGGTCACAGCATGAATATGGCGTGGCCGCGCAGTCTTGCCGGACGCACAATTTTGATAATCGCGATCATCATCCTGCTGCTGATCCTGATCTCTGCGGGGTCCTGGCTATGGTTCAAAGCCAATCAGCCCGAGATCAGCGATCCGCCGCCGGGTCTGATCTCGCTACTCACCGAGCCGATTCCAAATATTCCAAACGCTGACGTCATCCGTCGCGGCCGCTATCTCACGATCGCCGGCGACTGCGTCTCTTGCCACACCCGGCGGGGCGGACGTCCATTCGAAGGAGGCCTCGGGCTCCAGACTCCGTTCGGGATCATCTATTCGGCGAACCTGACCAGCGATCGCGACAACGGAATTGGTGCATGGACACCCGAGCAGTTCTTTCACGCGCTGCACGATGGCATTGCTCCTGGCGGGAAGCGTCTCTACCCCGCTCTGCCTTACCCCCACTTCACGATCGTCAGCCGCGCCGACACCGACGCGATTCTGGCCTATCTGAAGACCGTTCCACCGGTTCATTATGCGCAGCCGTCCAATCGCCTGCCATTTCCGATCGACATTCGTTGGAGCCTCATCGGTTGGGACCAGCTCAATTTCTCGCCGCACGAGTTCCGCTCAAATCCGGCGATGTCGGCTCAATGGAACCGCGGGGCCTATCTGGTTGAAGGGCTCGGCCATTGCGGCGCATGTCACACTCCCAAGACTGCGCTTGGGGTGGAATTGCGCGATCAGGCATATCATGGTTCGGCGATCGAGAACTGGCTGGCGCCCGATCTGACCGCCAACCCGCGTACCGGGCTCGGCCGGTGGAGCGTCGGCGATATCCTCCAGTATCTTAAGACCGGCCGGAATGTTCATGCCAATGCTTCAGGGCTGATGGCAGAAGTGGTTGCCTATTCGACATCGCTCATGTCGGATTCCGATCTTCTCGCGATCGCCACGTACCTCAAGTCAATTCCGGCAAGCGCGACGCTTTCAGGTCCGGCGCCGCAAGCACAGGCGATGCGCGCAGGGTCAGCGATTTTCTTCGACGCCTGCACCGCCTGTCATCTGGCCGGCGGCAAAGGCCAGGCAGGGACGTTCCCGCCGCTGCAGGGGAGCGGAATTGTCCAGCAGCACGACGCGACGGGAGTCCTGCGGTTGATTTTGGCGGGAGGCCGGACTGCTCCCACCTTGTCGAGACCCAGCTTCCAGACGATGCCGAGCTTCGCCTGGAAACTCAGTGACCAAGAGGTTGCGGACGTCGCGACCTATGTCCGCAACTCATGGGGCAACCGTGCGCCTCTCGTTGATGCTCGGGAGGCCGCGAAGATGCGATCGACGCTCAAACTTCCGCAACCGCTCGCTCTCGAGCGGCAATAGTCTCACTTGAAGGCAGGTGAGCGCGGCAGCTATCGCTTACGCACAAATCAGCACGGCCTGAGAATCTTAGTTTGGGACCGGGACGACAGACGTCGCCGTGGGTCCCGGGCGAAAAGAAGTTCCGTCAGTTTCTTCGCTGGTTCGATCGGTCGAGAAGGAGCGGTTCGATGAACGCCAGGCCGACGAGACCGTTTTCTGCCCATTTGACTACGGCTGGAACGAGGATCCCGCCTTCGAAGCGCACATGGACCTTTGCTCCGGGAACCAGGTCGGCAACCTGGTTGCCCATTACGCCGCCCTCCGAAATATTATGAATTGCGAAATTTGTCGGCGAGCCGTCGATCAAAAGCTTCAGCTTGCGGCTCTTCGCGGCCATTCTTGGAAACTCGCGTTGGTCCGCCGACGTCGTGACGTTCTTCGGCCGCGGCGCTGGCGCGATCGCCTCCTGGCGGGACGTTTCAGCGAGCGGCACTGCAGTTCCGCAAAAGCCGCACTCGGCGCTCATGCGGCCGATATACCAATGCGAACGGCCGCAGCCGGGGCAATGGTTCGCCTCATTCGTGCGATAGACAATGTGATGCCCACGCTTCGCGAGCGCCGCCGCGAAGGACGGCGACGTGCGTTCGAAGAGCAGAACATTCGGCATGAGCCGACCTTTCCTTGCCGAGGCCCGTTAAACCTCGCCGCAAAGAGTAAGAGTCACAAATTGCAAAGTCGTTACCGCGACCATCGCAACTGATAGTCAGCCGAGTACAAAAGCGAAGGGAACTTAGATCGAAATGAGCGCAGCCGGCCCGAGCATCATGGAGACCGAAGCCAAGGAGGCGGTGCTCGTTGCGGAGCGACAGTTGCTCGAGCTTCCGCCGCTCCTCTCTAACATCGGGCGAAGCGTTCGGGAGCTCAAACCACAATTTGTAATCACCTGCGCCCGCGGCAGCTCGGATCACGCTGCAACCTATGCAAAGCACCTGATCGAGATCGAGGCCGGCATTCCGACGGCCTCGCATTCGCCTTCCATCTCGTCGATTTTCGGCGCCAGGTGGCGCCGGCTTCACAGCACTCTTTTCCTCGCGATATCGCAATCCGGGCAAAGCCCGGACCTCATTGTGTCGGCACAAGCGGCGCTGGCGGCGGGAGCTCTTGTCCTTAGCGTCATCAATGCGGATTCGTCCCCGCTTGAAGAAGAAAGCTCGGCGATGCTGCCAATATTGGCGGGCATCGAGCGAAGTGTCGCAGCCACGAAATCCTACATCGGCTCGCTTCTCGCCATCGCCCATCTCGTTGCCGACTGGAGTGGATGCGACGAGCTAAAGGACGCGCTTCAATCTTCGCCAATTGCCCTTCGAAGCGCCTGGGAGCTGGACTGGGCCGAGGGCGTGGACCCACTTCTCAAGGTTAGCGACATGTACGTAATCGGGCGCGGCTCGACGCTCGCCATCGCCCAGGAGACCGCCCTCAAGCTGAAGGAAACCTGCGGAATCCACGCAGAGGCCATCAGCGCTGCCGAGATCCTCCACGGTCCCATCGCGATTGTCGGTCCGGGATTTCCGGTGCTGGCTCTGGT
>DATATH010000199.1:0-1871 GCA_036268895.1 Sphingomicrobium sp.
CTCGCCCTTGCCGTCCTTGAGGTTCACCAGCTCCTGGACAACGGCGAGGATGTCCTCCTTGCGAAGGGTCGTCACCGTATCCTCGGCATCGAGGCCGAGACGCATGTTGAGCTTCACCCGGCCGACCGCCGAGAGATCGTATCGCTCGGGATCGAAGAACAGGCCGTAGAAGAGCGCGTCGGCGGTCTCGCGGGTCGGCGGCTCGCCCGGGCGCATGACCCGGTAGATGTCGGCGAGCGCACTGTCGCTGTCCTCGCTCTTGTCCGCTTTGAGCGTGTTGCGGATCCATGGACCGGTATTGACGAAGTCGATGTCGAGCAGTTCGAGCATTTCCACGCCCGCTTCGTCGAGCTTCTCCAGATTCTCCGGACTAACCTCGTCGCCGGCCTCGATGTAGATCTCGCCGGTCTTCTCGTTGATGAGGTCGAACGCCGAATAGCGACCGAAGATCTCCTCGGTCGGGATGATGACGTTCTTGAGGCCGTCCTTCGCCGCCTGGTTGGCGCGTCGCGGAGTGATCTTCTCGCCCAATTTGAAGACCACCTCGCCGGTGTCGGCATCGGCGACGTCGTGCGTCGGCTTCTGGCCGCGCCAGGCGTCGGCGACATAGGGGATCTGCCAGCCGTTCTTGCCGCGGGCATAGACGATGCGGTTGTAGAAGGTGTTGAGGATCTCCTCGCTCGCCATGCCGAGCGCATGGAGGAGCGCGGTGACCGGGAGCTTGCGCTTGCGGTCGATGCGAACGTTGACGATGTCCTTGGCGTCGAACTCGAAGTCGAGCCAGCTGCCGCGGTAGGGGATCACCCGGGCGGCGAAGAGATACTTGCCGCTGGCGTGGGTCTTGCCGCGGTCATGGTCGAAGAGGACGCCCGGGGAGCGGTGCATCTGGCTGACGATGACCCGCTCGGTGCCGTTGATGATGAAGGTGCCGTTCATCGTCATGAGCGGCATGTCGCCCATGTAGACGTCCTGCTCCTTGATATCGATGACCGACTTGGCCTCGGTCTCGGGATCGATCTCGAAGGTGGTCAGGCGAAGCGTGACACGCATCGGCGCCGCATAGGTGAGGCCGCGCTGCCGGCACTCGTCGACGTCGTACTTGGGATTTTCGAGCTCGTAATGGTCGAAGTCGAGGTGGGCGGTGCCGGCGAAGTCCACGATCGGGAACACCGAGCGAAGAGTCTTTTCGAGCCCCGAGACGTAGCCCGACTTGGGGTCCGACCGGAGGAACTGCTCGTAGCTCTCGCGCTGAACCTCGATGAGGTTCGGCATTTCGGAGATTTCGTGGATATTGCCGAAGATCTTGCGGATTCGCCGCTGTTTCGTTCTCGCTCCGCTCGTGGTCCGACGGGGTGCGTCGATCGCTTTGGTGGCCATTTGCTTCCCTGCGCTATCGCGGAAACGCAGGTGTCCCAGCGTTCCGCCCGGTTCGCCGGCTCATTGCCGGCCCTTGTTGTGGAGCGCTGTCCCGCTACCCTCTCCAATGCGTTCGGCCCGTGCGCCAGTTTCGGGCCCTGTCCCGGAGAGGACGGGAAAAGCCCCGGGCGCACGTCACCGTGCGGCGGAGCCGACTATTTCTTGGATGAAGCCGATATAATGCTATTTCGCCGCTTGTGAAGGGGCCGCCTGCGATTTTTCGCAAGATCCAATCGTCGATCCGAATCTGGAAGCCTGAGCCGGTTTCCCCGATTCCCTTCGAAGGCATCCCACCAGCCCGTCCGACGATTTTGCAGAATTGTCATAGATCGGCAGTCAAGAGGGTGGCTTTGGCAGAATTCGTTTGCCCGCTTCCGCCGGACGGGCTGCTCTAGCCGGACGCGGCGGCGCAGGGCCTGATCGCCTCGGGCGCCGGGCGCGGGCCTGAGACCCGG
>DATATH010000200.1:0-7549 GCA_036268895.1 Sphingomicrobium sp.
TGAGCTGGGTCGTCTGCAGCTGTGCCGACGCAAGCTGGGCCTCTGCATTTTCAAGCGCAACCTGGTAAGGGGCCGGGTCGATCCGGAAGAGAATGTCACCCCTCTTCGCGCGAGCTCCGTTGCGCACGTAGACGGACGCCACGGGGCCGGTGACCTGCGCGCTCACAGAAACGATGTCCTGCTTCACCTGCGAGTCATCGGTCGAGACGCTTCCGCCGCTCGTCAGCCAATAATAGCCGCCAGCAACGAGCAGCAGCGCCGGAACGATCAGCATCAGGATCGTTCGGAGCGCTCCCTTGCCCGCGGGAAGCTTGATCTTTTTCCTGACCTTCGACTCGGCAGTGCCGGTCATCGGTTCGGTGGCCATCTTGTTCATTCGTTCGATACCCTGTTCAAAGCATTGTTCCGGCAGGCATTTTCGCGAGCGCGAGAGAGCACCTGTCGCGTAATTTCGATGTCCTTCGGGTCAATTCCAGCAAACGCCTCGGCAATCATGTCGTCGGCAATCGCCCGGAGCTTCGCGATGAGCGGCTGCGCCCGTGCGGTGACGTGAAGGCGCCATGCTCGTCTGTCGGAAGGATCCGCCCGGCGCTCGACGAGCCCGGATTCTTCGAGGCGGTCGACGATCCGTGACAGCGTGATCGGCTCGACGTCGAGCATATCTGCAAGCTCGATCTGCCTCAGCCCCGGTTGCCGATCGAGACGGAAAAGCACTTTCCATTGGGCACGGGTGACACCCAGGCCGACCGCCCGGCGGTCGAACGCCTTGCGCAGCGCATGCGCCGTTTCTCCTATCTCGAAGGGAAGCATTTCCATCGGAAACCGATATAATAAGCCTGCTTATATTAAGCAATGCCTAAGAAGCGGAGTTGTTCCTGTGGGAGGTCAATTTTCATGTTTCCTTGCGTCCAACGCACAACAGGTGTTTTTGGGCCTAAGCAGCAAGGAGATCGTCGATGCTGTTCGTCTGGCTGGGCTTCCTCAAGGAAGGCGCCGAACCCGATCAGCAGGTTCAACTGGATACGACTGCGTTCCTCCAGCAGCCGCTGATCAAAATCAATGCCGCTGGCGCCCTTCGGGACGAAGCCGGCAAACGCGCCGGCATGATGATGATCTTTGAAGCCGCCGACCGCTCCGCCGCCGAGGCATTGGTCGCCAACAGCCCCTTTCTTCGCGCGGGCCTTTATGAAGAGCACCGTCTGCTCGAATATCAGAACGAAATTGGGTGAAGCGAAAGGGCGGCACGTTGCCGAGCGTTCGTTCTTTCGACCTTAGTTCACCGCCTCTGTGAGGCTGGAGCGGGTAACGGGAATCGAACCCGTGCGTTCAGCTTGGGAAGCTGACAGGCTACCATTACATCATACCCGCGGTGCCGATCCGTCAGTTAGGTAGGACGCCGATTCCAGTCAACGAATAGAGAGCTGCCTCGCCTTAGCCGATTGCCACAGGATGAAGGTCGCAAGATCAGCGTATAGCTCATCGGTTTGAGCCTTGGTCGAGCCGATCCCATGACCTGCCTTCTCGTCGACTCTCAGGAGCACGGGCTCGGGATCTCCGCCCGCCCGCAAGGTTGCGGCGAGCTTTGCCGGCTCCCAGCTCGAGACCCTCGGATCGTTCAAGCCCGTCGTGATCATGATCGGCGGGTAATGAACTCCTGGCCTCGCGTTGATCACACTGTCCATCGCGAGGAGATTCTTGAAGCCTTGCTCGTCCTTGATCGTCCCGAATTCGGGAATGTTCGGGGGCCCGTTGGGGCTGAACTCGGACCGCGTCGCATTCGCCGCAGGAACGAGGTCGAGCACTCCGGCGAACAGGTCTGGCGCCTCTTCCATCGCGCGGCCCATCGTGATCCCGCCAGCCGAGCCGCCACCGATGAACAAGGTGTGGTTGGTCGCATAACCTCGAGCGATCAGCTCGCGGCCACAGGCAATAAGGTCGCGCCAGGTGTTCGGCTTGTCTGCATCCTTGCCCCCCAGGCGCCACGCTTCGCCGAGTTCACCGCCGCCGCGTACGTGGCAGGTCGCAAGATCGATGCCGTTGGGAAGAGTCGCCATCGTTCGCGTGCCGAAACCGGGAAACTGCGAGATGCCGTATGAACCGTATGCCCAGAGCAGAACCGGCCTTGGATGCTTCGCGCCCCTTTGAGTGACAAAGCTCAGCGGCACCTCGACGCCGTCCTTCGCTTTTGCATTGAGATCCAGCGCTTCGAAAAGCGAGGGATCGAATCCTTTCGGCTGACTGCCGATCCCGACATCCGAGAAACGGGCAACTGAAGGATCATAACCGATCGTTCTTGGAGGAACTGCCCAGCTCTCGACGATCAGCTTGGCTCCCGCGACGCGAGGATCCGTCGCAACCTCTCCGATCGAGCCTTTGAACGGCAGCTCGATCGGTTGTTCGGGACCACCATCGAGAGGTACCTTGAATAGTTCTGAATAAACTCCGTCGCGGGCGTTTACGTAAAGGCCGTCCGAAGCTGCCGAAATTCCCTCAATCAGGCGATCGGCGCGAGCAGGCACCACCACTTTGGCCGAGCTGAGCGGCTGCCCGGCCCGCACCTCCAGTACCTTGAAGGTCGGCGCATCCTGGTGGCTTAGAAGAAAGATGCGATCACCAACGACTGAAAGCTTGGTTATCCCGTCGTCGCGGCCGACGATCTTCATCCATGGCGCATTGGCAGAGGCAGCCTGCTCGACCGGCACTGTCCACAAGGCGATTTCGTTCTGCACCCCGTTCGCGGTGCCGGCAAAAGCGACCGGAGAATCCGGCGCCGTTCCGGCATAAGGAAATTCCTCGGGGCTGACCGAAACGTTCGGCGACAGTCCAGGTCCAAGGATCGGCACTGGATCGGACTTGAGGTCCCATAGATAGACTTTGCTGTTCTTATATTTGTCGGTCTCGGGCTCACCCGCTTTCAACGGCGTCAGAAGAGTCGTGAAAAGACTTCGGTCGCCCGGCAGCCAGCTGATGCCGCCGAACTGCGCGTTCGATACTGGCCCGGCGATCTGTTCGCCCGACGAGACATCGTAGACGTAAAGCAACGCGTCTTCCGAGCCGCCCTGCGAGATACCGAGTGCCACCTTGGTGCCGTCGTTCGAAGGGGTGAAATAGTTGATCGCGAACGGCTCACCGCCGTGCGCCGAGCGAATCGCGGCGACATCGACCAGCTTGCGAACGCTGCCGTCCGCCTCGCGGACCATCAGGTCGAAATTGTCGGAGCCCGCGCTGCGCTGCTCGTAGAAAATCCGAGTTCCGATCGGAGTGATCGATTGGACGACGTCGAACGAGGCTCCCATCGCCGAGAGCCTCGAGAGAATGTCGGCATGGTGCGGCTGAGCGTCGAGCAGCGAGCGCGTATAATGGCCCTCGGCTTTCATCCAGTCGACGACGTCGGGACCCTGCTGTTCGAAATAGCGATAGGCGTCCGTAACCTTGGTTCCGAAGAGGGTTTGGGTGACCGGCCTTGCTGCCGGAACAGGCGGCTGAGCGGCAGAAGCCGCGATCACCGCCGGAGCGAAGGTCAACGTGCCGCATAAAAGCGCAATCAGCTTCTTCATGCCGATTCCCCCATTTTTGAAGCCGGGAGGCTTTCCAGCTTTCAGGAAAGTCAGCAACTTGGATTTCGACGTAAGTCGGTTTCAAATCGTTGAATGCCCGGGCCAGGGGCGGGTAGCCATTGACCGAGAATGAAAAGCGGGAGGCGGCCTAGAGCCCGCCGTCGACCGGTTCGTATCCGGCAGACCGCAACCTCTCCGCAAGGTCCTCCCCGGTCGTCTGCGCCAGCACTCCATTTACCGACCGGATCACGAAATTGGCACCGTAGCGACCGTCTCTGAAGAACGGATAGCTGCCGATCGTGACCCCCGGATGCGCTTCCTCAGTTTCGCGCAGCAGGTCGGCGACATCGCTTTCCGCGGCCCTTGCGCCAACCGTGACGGAGACCACCGGCTGGCCGCCCTCGAGCGTTCCAGTGAGCGCGTGGAGAATGCTCTGGGCAATGCCCGGCACGCCGGCAAGGATGTAGACATTCTCCATCCTGATCCCCGGCGCACCGGAGCTTGGGTTACGCAAGAGCTCGGCACCTTCAGGAACTCGCGCCATCCTCAGCCGCGCTTCTGTCAGGCCGCCAGCTCGATCACGATAATAGTCCTCAAGGATTTTTCGCGCTTCCTTGTGGACGATTACCGGCACGCCGAAGGCGGCGGCGATCGCATCGACAGTGATGTCGTCGTGCGTCGGACCGATCCCGCCCGTCGTGAACAGATAGTCGTGCACGGCCCGCAGCGCGTTCACCGCTTCTCCGATCCGCGCACCATCGTCAGGTACGACCCGCACCTCGGCGAGCCGGATCCCCTGGTCATTGAGCCAGGTCGCGACCTGCGCGACGTTCTGGTCCTGGGTCCGGCCCGACAGGATCTCGTCGCCGATCACCACAAGAGCTGCTGTCCAAACGCGATCGGAAGCCATGTCGCCGCCCTAGTCGCAACGGCAGTGGGTGCAACAGGCTTGCGTAGCTGACCTACCCATGTGATACACCGCTACAAATGTAGCTCAGGAGGTTTCGAATGCTGTTCCCCCTCCTCGCTCTCGCCGCAGCCCAAAGGTTCGCCGTGCCCGCGTTCGACCCGCGTCAGCACAAGAATGAGATCGTGGGCCGTCCAGCTAGGATCCTGGTGCTCGGAACGACGCATCTCTCCCAGCTTCCACATCCGGTCGATCCGAAGCTCTTCGATCCGCTGCTCGATCGGCTCGCTCGATTCAAACCGCAGATCATCACCGTTGAGGGGTTGTCAGGTGAAGAATGCGACACATTGCTTCGTTTCAAGCCGCAGCATGGCTCGGATACATGGGACACCTACTGCTGGCCGACCGATGAGATCGAAAAGGCGACCGGTCTCAATGTCTCGCAGGCGCAGGCGCAAGCAGACTTCACCCTCGCCGACTGGCCCCGCTCGCCGGCGCCCGCGCAGAGGCGGCACCTCGCGATGCTCTTCCTGGCCGCGAATGACCGAGGCTCGGCGATGGTCCAGTGGCTCCGCCTTCCCGAAACCGAACGGCATTCGGGCGACGGCCTCAATACGCCGATGGTCGACATTCTCGAGCGCAAGGGAAAGCCGCTCAATGAAAATTACACGATCGCTGCCGCGCTCGCAGCCCGCCTGGGGCTCGACCGTATCTACGAGGTCGACGATCACACCGCCGACACGCCGCTCGATGAGAACAGCCCGCAAGGGCAGGCTTATGCGAGAGCCATAGAAGGCGCCTGGAAAGCAAGGCCGGCGCCTCCAGTGCGCACACGGGAAGATCGTCTCGAGGCCGATATTCGCTCGGGTGCCGACATCCTTGCACTCTATCGGCTGATGAACGAGCCTGAGACCCAGCGAGCGACCATCGCATCGGACATGGGCCGCAACGCGAGCTTCAGTTCGCGAGAGCTTTACGGCCGACAATATGTCGCATGGTGGGAGACCCGCAATCTGCGGATCGTCGCCAACATCCGTGCCACGCTCCTGCGCGATCCGCAGGCACGCGTGCTCTCGATCATCGGTGCGACCCACAAGGGATATTTGGATGCGTACCTCAACATGATGCAGGACGTGCGCCTGGTCGATGCCGAGCAATTCCTTCACTGACGGGGTGCAAATCCGTGCCTGCGGGATTACTTAGGCCGAATGACGCAGTACATCACAGTCGCCGTCGACGATGACCGTGGCGAGTCCCGCAATGGCGTGATCAAGCTCCACGGATCCGAGGCGTTCGAAGGAATGCGGCGAGCCGGACGGCTCGCTGCGGAGATCCTTGACGCACTGGCGCCGCTCGTCGTTCCCGGAGTTACGACCGAGGAGCTGGACGAGGTTGTCCATCGGCTCACGCTCGAGGGGGGCGGAGTTTCAGCGACGCTCGGCTATCGCGGCTATACCAAGAGCTGCTGCATTTCGATCAATCATGTCGTCTGCCACGGAATCCCCGGCGATCGCCCGCTCAAAGACGGCGACATCGTCAACATCGACGTCACTCCGATCCTCGATGGATGGCACGGAGATACGAGCCGCATGTACCTGGTTGGCGAGGTGGGTCTCAAGGCGCGCAAGCTCGTCGACGTCACCTACGAATGCCTGGCGCTCGGCATCGAGCAGGCAAAGCCCGGCAACCATCTCGGCGATATCGCCAACGCAATCCAGCGCCATGCCGAGTCGAACCGCTACAGCGTCGTCAGGGACTTCTGCGGCCACGGCGTCGGTCGCCTGTTCCACGACAGCCCCGAGGTGGTGCATGCGGGGCGTCCGGGCACCGGCCCGGAGCTCAAGTCCGGAATGATCTTCACCGTCGAGCCGATGGTCAACATCGGCCGGCCAGACGTGAAGGTGCTCGATGATGGCTGGACCGCGGTTACCCGCGACCGATCACTCTCCGCCCAGTTCGAGCACTCGATCGGGATCACCGAGACTGGCTGCGAGATTTTTACCAAGAGCCCGGGCGGACTCGACAGGCCGCCCTATAGCTGAAGCCGTGCCGGAGCGGCGCCCTTTTGCCGTTCAGCTTCGAGAATCCTTAGCGTACCTGCTCCTCGATCCAGCCAGCGACGCAATCGAGCGCTTCGGCTTGGGCGTCGGCTGAAGTTCGACCGCTTCTTGCAGGGACCTTGAGACCATGGTCACCGTCCCTGATCACCAACAGCCTGGCTCGATCATCGAGGCGGCGAACGATCTCTCGAAGCAAGCTGATTTCGGCGAGCGCATCGCGGTCGCCGGATATGAAGAGCATTGGCACTTTGACATTTCCAAGATGGTCCGCACGCTCAGTCGCTGGAGCTCCAGCCGGGTGCAGGGGGAAACCGAGGAAAATCAGGCCGCCGACGCCGGCGATCGGCACTAGCGCCTGAGCCTGCGAGGTCATCCTGCCTCCGTAGGAACGACCTCCGGCAAACAGGGGCAAGTCACCGGCAAGCTTTTCGGCGGTCGCGGCGGCCGCACGGACGGTTGCGTGAGCGATCCTCGGCGGGTCCGGTCGGCCGCCGCCTCGCTCCATATACGGAAATTGATAGCGAAGGGTCGCGATTCCTCGATCCGCTAGACCTCTGGCGTTCGATTCCATGCCCGAGTGGGTCATTCCGATCCCGGCGCCATGGGCGAAAAGGAACAGCGCCTTCGCCTGGGCGGGACGCAGAAGCAATCCCGAAACGCCGGCCTCGCCCGTCGGAATGGTGACCTTTTGCGTTTCCACCTGAAAAATCAGGCCGCAGCGGCGTTGCTCATTTGATCCCACCGCGCCGTTAGTTCGAGCGCAGCGTCTACGTCGGCGGGAAAGTCGACCTCACCCCACTCTTCGCCCCGAATGTCGAATGTCCACACGTCAGCCTCCTTGGCGATGTGATGGATCACTCGCAAATACCAGATGGTCGTGCCTTCGGGCGTTCGGATTGCGCGTTCGATCGCTTCGCGAAACTGCTCGGCACCGCCCGAGCGAAAGGCGAGCAGACCGATCGACTCGGCGTTGACGGCATCGGGCCCTAGACGTTTGCCGATCGCCTTCAGCCGTCCCCCTTCCT
>DATATH010000201.1:0-31584 GCA_036268895.1 Sphingomicrobium sp.
CGAACTCGTAGGTCCATTTGCCATGCTTGTATTTGAGGCTTCCATCCAATTCGCCGTGCCTCAGGCTCGAAACCTCCGCGCTGGCGCTTCCCGAGGCGCCTTCACCTTCATTCCTCCGCAGCACGAAATTGATAATTCCCCCAGTTCCTTCGGCTGAATATTGGGCTGACGGATTGGTGATGATCTCGATGCGCTCGATGTCGGTGCCGTGAAGCGTCCTCAGATACTGCCGGCTGTCCCCTGGGTACGGCCGTCCATCGACGAAGATTCTGACGTTTCCGCTTCCCAGCAGATTGATCTCGTCATCGGGCGAGACGGTCACTGCCGGCAATCCGCGCAGCAGTTGCACCGCATTCTTCTGCGCCGAGTGGGGCGTCTGCTTCACCCGATACGTGCGCCGGTCGATCTTGAGGGTCTGATCAGGCCGGGTGGCGATCACCTCGATCACATCCGACTGATCGATGTCACCTGATTGAACAACTGCAGGTTGCTCTAACGCGACCATGAATGACTCCCCCTCAACCCAATCAATAATCGTCATTGAGGAAAGTTGAACGGCCAAGTTCGGGAGTTAGGGCCCGATGACGAGGCCACAATTTAAATTGTAGTCGATGCCGCAGCCCTGTGCTCGGCAGATCTGCGCCCAAGGTCCAATCCCCCCGAAATGGGGCGGGAATGGATATTTGGTTCTAACAGTCCCAGTTCTCGACCGCCCAGCCTTGCCGCTCGGCGAGGCGGCGGAGCTTTTGGTGCGGGTTGACCGCGACGGGCTCGTCGGCCCACTCGAACACCGGCCGGTCGGAGACATGGTCGGAATAGAAACGCACGTGACCGCGCTCGCGCGAGAGGCCGGATTCCTCGACCCAGCCGGCGATCATCCTCATCTTTGCAGGCCCATAACAATTTTCACCTGCAATTTTTGCATGGACCCGATCATCGAGACCGATCACCGATCCAGTGCCGATCACGTCGTCGAAACCAAGGCGTCTGGCGATCGCATCGGCGTAAAGGCGGTAGGAAGCGGTGGCGAGAACCAGCCGCCGGCCCTCCTTCCTGTCGCGCGCGATGGCCTTCCGCGCGCCCGGGCGAATGTTCGTTTCGACCTGCTCGTCGGCGAAGCTCTCGACAAGGGGCTCGAGTTCCCTTGGATGGATCCTGCCGCCAAGAAGCAGGTGGTGATTGATCTCCTTGAGCTGCGCGCGATCGATGAGGCGCGCGCAATAGGCAATCATGGAGAGGAGGACGATGGGAAGGAAAAGCAGGCGCCACGGCGCTCGCCGAAGCGCGCAATGGAGCAGAAAAGAAGTATAGGTTGGCCGCCTGGTGACCGTCCGGTCCATGTCGTAGATCGCGAGATTACTCACGCGCGCCCCGCGAGGACCGCTTCGACAATCGCGTGGTCGACGGGCTTGTCGACGTCGACGGCTGCGAGGGGATTGGTAAGAACCACCGCGCGCGCGATCATCCCGAGCCGGCTTCCCATCGAAGCGACGCTCTGGTCCAGCGTTCGAAGGCGCAGCACCGCGCCGAGGAGCAAGGTCGGCCCAAGGGCGGCAAGAACTCGCCAGCCTTTCTTCCGGTCCTGCTCGACCGAACGCCATTGCTCAACGGCGGCGAGCGCCTTGATCGATCCCAGCGCAAACAGATTGGCTCCCGAATAGGCGCCGCCGCGAAAGCTCAGCCATGTCCGCTTCGTCTGCGGGAGGCGGGCAAGCAGCGACCGGCGCTCGACCACACCGATCGCGAGATCGGCGCCTTTCGCTTTTGCAATGAACTCCAAGACCATCCCTGGATCGAGAAGGGCATGGTCGGCGGTCGTGACGAGGATTGGAAACCGGGCGGGACCCTTGAGCATCAGTTCTTCGATCGTTTCAGCGATCGTCCCTTTGGATTTTAGGATTTCGACCCTGGGATCTTTTGGGAGCACCTCGGCGATCCGCTCCGGCCATTGGCTGAGAACGAGAATCCTGCCGATATCCTCGCTCTTAAGAAGGGCACGGACCGGTCTTCGCACGATCGGCTCGCCGGCGATCGGGATCAGCGCCTTGAGATCGGTTCCGAACTGCTCGGCGAAGGGATCGCGGCCCGGTCTCGAGCCGGCCAGAAGAATAGCGGTCCAGCTCATGCCTCGAGCCAGGAGACGATCGTCTCGCCGCGTGCGGACCGCTCGCTCGCCTGCGCGAGCCGGACGGCGTGGAAGATAAGGCTCGCAAGTGTCCACCAGGCGACGAGCTCCAGGCCCAGGTCAGGCCGACGAAGAGCCAGGCAAACGACGAGGATGACCATGTTGGGATTGCGCCGGGCGGTGATCAGCCTGAACTTGCTGTCGATCGGTCTCCAGACATGGATTTCGAGGCCAAGCCGCTTGATGAAGATCAGCTCGATGATGCGCTGCGCGACATAGCCGCCGACAATGGTCCACAGGATCATGGTCGCGAACACGGGTTCGAGCGGACGCCCGTAGGCGATCAGACCATGTTCCCACGCCCAGTACCAGAAGGGCGGGTGGATGATGTCGATCCCGTGGTCGAACAGCTCGCCCAATTTGGACGAGGCACCGGTCACCCGGGCGAGCTTGCCGTCGACGGTGTCGAGCACCATGAAGATGAGGCCCAACAGCACGCCCCACCAATATTGTCCGCGCCAGAAGAGAAAAAAGGCCAAGACGCACAGAAGCGCTCCGACCAGAGTGACTGCATTTGGTGAAAGCGAAGCCCGCGCTGCCCAGCGCGTCAGGTAGAAAGCGGGCCTTCGCCAGAGATAGAGAGTCAGGAGATCGGTGACGCCCTTGTAGGCGGCATCATAGGCTGCGCGTTCGACCGGCTCGGGATTTCCTGGATCGAGGAGCATCACGAACGGCCGCTCGCGCTTCCTTAGCTCCGCATAGCTGAGCTCGGCAGTTTCAGCGGGCAGCAGGTCATATCCTTCGACCGGCTGGTGATCCTCGAGGCCTGCAGCTGCAGCGGCCGTATTCGAGCCCGCCGTGACATGCGCCATCACCGGTTCGCCATCCAGCGTCAGAATCGTCCCGGGGCGCGAACGCATCGCTTTGAGCCAGGCGGGGTCCCAAGCGTAGCGCATGCTGGCAAAGAGCACCGCTCGCCCGGGCTCGGGCGCTTCAGCGCACTCGAGCCCGGCATTCCGAGCGAGGCGGCAGGCCCGGTCGCGCGCCTCCATTCCGAACGGCCTCGCGGAATTGGTCCCAACCGGGACGAACAGCAGGACCGGTTCGTTCGCCATTGCGGCCGCATAGAGATCGCCCAAGCCCCAGGAAAGGGGGCCGGTTAATTGCCTGACTTGCCGTCCTAGCGTTAATCGCGCATCAGACGCAGCCAATGGCCGATCTCGATCGCGAAGCGGGGGATCATCCGCACGGCTCGGTCTACCGGGTTGCCGGCGCGCTGACGATTACGCGCGCTGCAACGACGCAGCGCGAGATCGACGCCCTTCCGGACCCGGTCACCATCGATCTTTCCGAGATCAACCGGATGGACACGGTCGGGGCATGGATCATCTACCGGACGGTCCGCGATCGGGGAGCCAAGGTGATCGGCGCAAGTCGCGACGAGGTCAGCCTGCTGAAGCAGGTCGGCGAGTTCGACAAGCCGGCGCGGGTCGTTCCCGAAGAGCAGGGCGGAGCCGTCCGAGCGCTGAAGGAGCTCGGCGAGTGGGTAGTCGAGACCGGCCAGACGCTGGTCGGCCTTCTCGGCTTCTTGGGTTCGACCCTTATCGCCTTCGCGAACGTCATCCGGCGCCCCAAGCGCTTCCGCGTCAATGCCGTCATCCAGCGCTTCGACGTGGTCGGTGTCCGCGCATTGGGAATCATCGCGCTGATGAGCTTCCTCATCGGAATCGTCATCGCCCAGCAGGGTTCGGTCCAGCTCGCCCAGTTCGGAGCCCAAGTCTACACGATCAACCTTATCGGTCGAATCACGCTCCGCGAGCTTGGGACGCTGATGACCGCGATCATGGTCGCCGGCCGTTCGGGCTCGGCATTCGCAGCGCAGCTGGGAACGATGAAGATCACCGAGGAGATCGACGCCATGCGCACGATCGGCGTTTCGCCGATCGAGGCGCTGGTCGTTCCGCGAATCATATCGGCCGTGGTGATGATGCCGCTGCTCGCCTTCTGGTCGATGTTCCTTGCGCTCATTGGCGGCGGTGTCTTTGTCTGGCTGTCGCTCGAGATCCCGCCGATCACCTATATCCAGCGCCTCCACGAGGTGATCCCGCTCACCGACCTCTGGGTCGGCCTGATCAAGGCGCCGGTGTTCGGCTTCATTATAGCACTCGCCGGCTGCTTCCAGGGCATGCTCGTCCAGGGTAACAGCGAGGAGGTCGGCTCGCGAATGACAACTGCAGTTGTACAGTCGATCTTCCTCGTCATCGTCCTCGACGCGGTTTTCGCGGTCTTCTTCTCGAACATCGGGTGGATATGACCAGCGTTCCCACGAAGCTCGACCCGACAACGGTCCCGGAAGGATGCCAACCGGTCATTGAGGTCCGCGGGCTGAGCAACAGCTTCGGCGACCAGGTGATTCACCACGACCTCAACCTTACGGTTTGCCGCGGCGAGATTCTCGGGGTGGTCGGCGGCTCGGGTACCGGAAAGTCGGTTCTGCTTCGCTCGATCATCGGGCTTCAAACTCCCGATGCCGGCGAGATCGAAGTTCTCGGCGAGGACATGATCGGTCGCAACGAGGACGAGGCGAAGAATATCCGTCGCCGCTGGGGGATCCTGTTCCAGAACGGGGCCCTCTTCTCGACCCTCACCGTGGCCGAGAATGTCGAGGTGCCGATCCGCGAATATTTCCCTTACATCAAGCCGCCTCTCCTCGATGAGATCGCGTCCTACAAGATCGCCATGGGCGGTCTTCCGGCCGATGCCGGTCCCAAATTTCCATCGGAACTTTCAGGGGGCATGGTGAAGCGCGCCGGCCTTGCCCGGGCGCTCGCGCTCGATCCCGAGCTCCTGTTCCTCGACGAACCGACCGCCGGCCTTGATCCGATCGCCGCCGCCGCTTTCGACGAGCTGATTCGGGGACTCCAGCAGCGCCTCGACCTTACCGTCTTCCTCATTACCCACGATCTCGACACGCTTCACGCCATCTGCGATCGCATCGCGGTCCTTGCCGATGAACATGTGGTGGCGGTCGGAACGATCCCGGAACTATTGGCTTTGGATCATCCTTGGATACAAGAGTACTTCAATGGACCGCGGGGGCGAGCTGCGGCCGCAAGCTATGAGCATGAGGTCACGGCTTAATGGAAACGCGGTCCAATTATGTGATGGTAGGGGCGGTCACAGTCGCCCTCCTTATCGGCACATTGCTCTTCATCGTCTGGCTCGCCGGGCTCTCGAGCCAGACGACCAAATGCTATGACATCTATTTCCCAGCGGTGGGCGGCATCAACAAGGGCTCGAACGTAAGCTTCTCGGGCGTTCCCGTCGGCCAGGTCAACAAGATCTCACTCCTCCCGAATCGGCCCGAGTTCGTCTGGGTTCGGATCAAGGTCGACCAGCAGACTCCGGTCCTCGAAGGAACGACGGCCGAGATCCATAGCGTCAGTCTCGCCGGCGCGAACGAGATCCAGCTGAACGGCGCCCAGCGCGGACGCCCGGCAATCACCCAGATGGGACCGCAGGGCTGCCCGGTCATTCCGGCGAGTTCGAGCGGCCTTAGCGCGCTCTTAAACAGCGCTCCGGAACTGATGGCGCGCCTTCAGCGCCTGACCGAGCGACTGACCGAGCTTTTGAGCGACAGGAACCAGACCGCGATCACCGATATCCTCGAGAATATCGACGCGACGACCGCCGTCCTCAAACAGCGGGCTCCCGAAATGGCGGATGCTATCGGTGACGTTCGCGTTGCTGCCCATAATGCCGGGCTCGCCGCAAACAATATCGCCACGCTGTCGAACAGCGCCAACCAGCTGGTCAACGGCCCGGGCCACCAGGCGGTCGAGAATCTCAATCAGACGATCATCTCCGCGCGCCAGGCCGCGGACAATCTCAACGCGATGATCAGCGATGCCCGCCCGGGCGTTCAGAACTTCAGCAAGTCGACCCTGCCCGAGGCCAACAGGCTGGTGCGCAACCTTCGCGACCTGTCGCAGTCGCTCCAGCAGGTCTCCGATCGCGTCAACCGGCAAGGCATCGGCGGCGCGCTGGGACCGCAGAAACTGCCCGATTACAAACCTGGGAAACGCCAATGAAGCTGCGAACTCTCATTCCCGTTTTCGCCGCGGCAGCGCTTGCCGGCTGTGCCGGCCTTCTGGGCGGCGGAGCCAAGGCGCCTCCAACGCTTCAGACGCTCACTCCGGAAGCCGCCGATCCTGGAGCTGTCGCGAGGACCGCCAGCGCGGGGCAAGCGGTGACCATCGCGACGCCGGTCATGTCGAATCAGCTTCGAACGGTGAGGGTGCCGGTCCAGGTCTCGCCGACCGAGGTTCAATATGTGACCAACCTTCAGTGGGTCGATACGCCCGACAAGCTGTTCCAGAGCCTCCTCGAGGAGACGGTTCGGCGGGCTACCAACAGGGTCGTCGTCAATCCCGGCCAGACCGGCCTTGATCCTGGCATTGTCGTTCAGGGCGAGCTCGACCGTTTCGGCTATGATGCCCAGACCGGCCAGGTGGTCGTCGCCTATAACGCCTCGATGTCGAGCCCCGACGGGACGCAGGTCCAGACCAAGCGCTTCATTGCGACCCAGGCTTCCGACGGCAGCGGCCCGTCGGTCGGTCCGGCGCTCAACCGTGCTGCGAACGCTGTTGCGCAGCAGGTCGCCCAGTGGATCGGCGGCTAGCCGCTCAGGCGAGCGACTTCGTCACCTGCTCGTAGACATCCTTCGATAAGCCCGGGCTCGCCGCAATGCGCTCGAGCTCGCTGCGCATCATGCCGGCGCGTTTCGGCTCGAAACGCCGCCAGCGCCCCAACGGCGGAACCAGCCGCGCAGCGACCTGCGGATTGAGCCTGTCGGCGGCGAGGATCATGTCGGCAAGGAACGCATAACCGCGGCCGTCCGCCGAATGGAATGCCCAGTGATTGGCGCCGAAGGTACCCGCGAGTGCGCGCAGCCGGTTGGGATTGGTGATCACGAAATCCGGATGCTTCGCGAGTCTCAGCACCTGATCGACCGTATCGGGACGCTGCGCCGCCCCCTGGAGCGCGAACCATTTGTCGAGCACCAGCTGATCGTCGTGGAAGCGCCGGTAGAAGGCCTCGAGCGCGTCTGCACGTTCCAGGCTTTTGGTCGAGACAAGCACTCCAAGCGCGCCCTGCCTGTCGGTCATATTGTCGGCTCTGTCGAACTGCGCCTTGGCGAGTTCTGCCGCTTCCGCTTCATCGGCGGCAGCGAGGAAGCCAAGCGCCACCGTCCGCAGCCGCCTGATGCCCTTCGCCCGAGGGCTGAGGTCATCGCCAGCAGCGCCGTCGCTCCGGTGGGCGGCGAGAAGCCCGCCCTTCAGCTCCGAGCCGATGTCCGCGCGAAGCTCTTCGCGCGCCTCGTGGATTGCATCGGGATCGACGATGTCCATGCGGTCGGCGATCAAGCTCTCGCTTGGGAGAAGGATGGCTTCGGCCTTGAACGCGGCATCGAGCGAATTGGACTTCAAGGTAGCAGCGATCGCCCGGATGACAGGTGCGGAATCGAGATCCTTGCCGCGCGCGCCGGCAATGAGCGCCCGCATCATCAGCTCCTGCATGGCCTCATAGCGGGCAAAGGGATCAGTGTCGGCCTGAGCCAACCGCTCGAGCTCTTCGGACGGACGGTCGGCCTCGACGATGATCGGAGCCGAGAAACCGCGGTTGATCGAGAGAAGCGGGGTCTCTGTCACATTCTCGAAGGTGACGCTGTTTTGACGCTGGTCGAGAATGATCAGCCGTTCGGGGCAGATCTCGTGCCCGCTCTCGCTGCCGATGAGAGCGGTCCTCAAGGGGATTGTCATCACCTTTTTGCTGGGCTGCCCCGGAGTGGGGTCGACATGCTGTTGAAGATGAAGCGTCGCTGTTTTGGCGAAGGGATCATGCTCGAGCCGGGCGCGGACCTTCGGGGTGCCGGCCTGGCTGTACCAGATCTTCAAGGGGTCAAGATCTGCGCCGCTTCCATCCTCGAGCGCTGCAACGAAATCGTCGCAAGTCGCGGCTTTCCCGTCATTGCGCTCGAAGTAAGCGTCGGTTCCGGCCCTGAACTTCTCAGGGCCAAGCACCGTGTGGAACATGCGGATGACCTCGGCGCCCTTGTTGTAGACGGTCGCGGTGTAGAAGTTCGAGATCTCGATGTAGCTGTCCGGCCGGACAGCATGGGCCAGCGGACCCTGGTCCTCGGGGAACTGGACAGCACGAAGCACTCGAACGTCCTCGATCCTTTTGACCGGTGCACTCCCGACGTCGGCCGAGAAGCTCTGGTCGCGAAAAACGGTGAAACCTTCCTTGAGGCTCAGCTGGAACCAGTCGCGGCAGGTGACCCGGTCGCCCGACCAATTGTGAAAATATTCGTGAGCGACGACGCGCGCGATATTGTCGAAGTCGGCGTCGGTCGCGGTCTCCTGGTCAGCGAGGACATAGGCCGAGTTGAAGATGTTGAGGCTCTTGTTCTCCATCGCGCCCATGTTGAAGTCGCTGACGGCGACGATGTTGAACTGGTCGAGGTCATATTCGCGGCCATAGACCTTCTCGTCCCAGGCCATGGCAAGCTTCAGGCTGTCCATTGCGTGCTGGGTCTTTGGAAGGTCGGCCCGGCGCACCCAGATTGCGAGATCGACCTTGCGCCCGGACATGGTGGTGAAGCTGTCGCGGTTGGCCTCGAGGTCTCCGGCGACGAGAGCGAAGAGATAGCAGGGTTTGGGGAAGGGGTCCTCCCACTCGGCCCAGTGACGGCCGTTCCCGCTTTCACCCGAAGCGACGCGGTTCCCGTTCGAAAGAAGGACTGGAAAGCGCGCTTTCTCGCCTTCCATGCGCACCTTGTATTTCGAGAGAACGTCGGGCCGGTCGGGGAAGAAGGTGATGCGCCTGAACCCTTCGGCCTCGCACTGGGTGCAGAGCATCCCGCCCGAGGCATAAAGGCCCATCAGCTTGGTGTTGGCGGACGGGCCGACGTTGACTTCGGTCTCGAGCGTCGCGCGTTCCCCGGAAAGCTCGACCACGAGGTCGGAGCCTTCCATTCGGCTGTCCGCGGCCTGTCCATCCGCCTTGACCGAGACGAGATCGAGGTCGCTTCCATTGAGCCGAAGCGGACGGCCATGTTTCCCGTTGCGAACGATGTCGAGCGTGGCGCGAACGCTGGTCCGCTCGAGATCGAGATCGAACTCGAGCCGGATCTCGGGGACGAGCCAGTCGGGCGGAGTATAATCCTCGCGGCGGATCGCGACATGGGTCGGTGACGGCGGCGCCTCGGGGGCGGTCTCTGCGTCGGGGATGGTGGTTGTTCGAACGTCAGTCATGACAAGCGACTTAGAGCCGCCCCGGCGCCCTCACAACCCGGCCCCCCCGATGACTCGTGCTCCAAACAGGCGTAGTTGGCCCGCGCGGCGTGCATCCCATTCCGCGGGCGAAGCGTTTGGGAGGGCGAAAGAGCAAAAGGAGGCAAATCCCCATGAGCGGCATCGAAGACATTCGCGAGCATATGGAAGTGATCGGCGCTGACGGCGTTCATCTCGGCACCGTCGACCGGGTCGAAGGCAACCGGATCAAGTTGATCCGCGCCGACAGCGGCGTCGGTCATGAGGGCGAGCATCATTATATTCCACAAGGCCTCATCGCCGAGGTCGAAGGCGACAGGGTTCGCCTCACTGCTCGAGGCGACGTGGTCGCCGACCTTTTCGAGCAGGAGCAGAGCGGACAGCCGATCGACGAATGATCGCTTCCGCTTGATCGGCGCGCGGCCTTTCGCTCCAATGGCGGCGAAGGGAGGACTCAACACTTGCGCAAATCAATCATCCTTCTTGGCGTTGCCGCCGGGCTGACAGGCTGCGGCAGCTCGAGTGAGAATGCGGCTTCGAATGAGGCCGCTGCAGCCGCCGCCGCAGCAGCCGCCGCAGCCAGGCCGAAGACGGCCTATTGCTTCTTCAAGGACCCGGAGACCAAGGAGTGGAAGGCCAGGCTCGACAAGGACGGCAACGTCGTCGTAACCGGCAAGGCGCTCGCCGAGGATGCCCGCTACAAGGCGGTGATGGGACCGGCAACCGTCAGCGGCACCAGCGCCGAAATCGCTCCCACGATCACTACCAACGACACCGGGTTCGCCGCGCCCGGCAATTGGTGGGCGGTCAGCGAAACAATCCCCAACAGCCAGGCAGTTATGAGCGTGTCCGTCAAATGCGGGGACGAGACGCTCGCCCGCCTGTCGGTGCCGCGCGAGAAATAAGCGTCCGATCGCATCGGAGGTTATTGAGAACAGGCACAAAAGCGCTCATCGGTCTTACGATGAGGCGTCAGGAGGTGACGGAGTCGCCGGTGGGCAAATGGACGCGCCCCGACGATTACATCGAGGCGCTGGCGCTAAAGCGCGCCTTCCGCCGCAAACGGCGCGGACGGGAGCGCACCGAGCCGGAGTCGCCGCGCCTCCTCCTTTCGACCGTTCCGTTCCTCGCCTTGCTGGGGCTGCTGGGCGTTCTTGCGGTGGCGATCATGGTCGCCGCTTTTCCTGGTACCCAGCCCGAGGCGAAGACGCCGCCGCCGCCGGCGAGGCAGCAGGGCGTCGCTGCGAGGGGCTGGTTCGAGGAGGCGCAGCGCGAGTTTCACCACTGACGCTGTGCGCCTCGAAGATAAGGATCAGGTGCGCGCGACACTGCCTTTCTGGACGCCCGTCATGAGGATGCCGAGCACGATCGCGACCAAGAGCAGGGCCGGAACGTCGCCGGTGAGATGCCCGCCCAACGCCGCTCTGCGCATCGCTTCGGGGGCCACGACAAGCCGCGTGAACGAGGCTCGACCATATCGCGAACCAGATCAGCGAGGAGTTCGCCCAAGGGTCACGCGCGGGCAAGTATCAGGAACACACCAAGCGTTGCGTATCTGCCAAGCTCCCCACCCCAAATGGCGGACTGGAACGCATCCCTCGCTCGCCAGCCTGGCACGAATGCGCTCGAACTCGCATTGTCCGGGCTCAAGCTTTCCCGCAGTTTCGGTTCATCCTCGCGCAATCTCGCGAGGCAGAAGGGTGAGCTGATGGTCGTCATGCTGCCCGTCGCCGCCCTACTCTTGGCCCAGGCACCGGGAGGGGGACCGGCTGCGGCCCCCAATTCCTCCACAACCCCCACGACCGCCTCAACCTCAGCGTCATCCACGGCCACGCCCTCCGCGCCGGGCGCCAAGCCGGCGGCGGCAGCCGTCCCCGAGTGCCCACGGCAAAGAAGCGACAGCCAGACCATCGTCATCTGCACCGAGCGTCCGCAGGGCTATCGCCTAGATCCCGACGTCATGGAGGCGAAGCGCGAGAAAAGGAGCCCGGGACCCCCGGTCCGGCCCGGCGGAAGGGTCATACCCGACTGCACCAATGTCGGCCCGCAGCCTTGCATGACCGCCGGGATCAACCTCATCGGCGCAGCACTGACAGCCGCGCAAATGGCCCAGAGGCTTGCCAAGGGCCAGGAGGTCGGAAGCATGTTCCAGACCGACCCGCACCCGAGCGAGTATCAGCTCTATCAGATGGCCAAGGCGAGGCGCGAAGCGAAAGAGGCCCAGAAGACCGCCGACGAGACCAGGAAGGCTGCCGAGGCCAAGGCGAAGGCAGCACAAAAGGCGAGCGAAGCAGAGCCGCCCAAGCCTTCGGGCCAGTAGATCTGATCAGCCGGGCTCGCGCTCTATTTTAGCAGTGCCAACCGCTGCCCGACCACCACATCCGGTCGGGCTCGCACGTGCCTCGCGCCTGCTGTTCCAGAACCCAGCGAGGAAAGGCCCGGTCCGGCCGGTCGTGCCACCAGTCGTTGCCACTTTCCGGCGCCCAGTCGCGATCGTCATATGAGCTCCTGAGCTCATAATCTCCAAACGCGGCAACGGCATTGCCGTTGGAGCCGCGCTGAGATCGCGGCTCGCTGCGATTGTCGTGGCGAGGCGGGGCCCCCAGGGTAATTCTGTGCCGCGCTCCCGCAGCCGTGGTGAAAAGCATGGCTGCGCCAAGCGCTGCAGCCGTGAGCAACCTACGATCCATGTCGCTGCTCCTTCGCGAGTGTCCGATGGGACAGGTGGGTGAACTAACGCTTAGAACAGAACGCCGTTCATTCGGCCGCGAGGAGTGGGGACCAGCCGGGAGCCATCTGCCAAGCTCCCGGCCGCCCCCCCGTCGCCGCGAGTGGGATCGCGGCGGCAGGTGCCTTTTGGCGAAGGACGGCGCAGGCGCCTATATCGCGATTCCACGATAGCCTGTACGACAAGGCGCTTTTCGCAATTGCGTGGGTCGGTGAGGTCGAGTGAGGAAGGCTGCCCATCTTCTGATCCTCGCCGGGTTCATCGGCTTCGCATCATCGGCTGCGCTCGGACAGGAACCCATGCCTCCAGGGTCGATGGTCGCGGCGCCCGACAAGCGGGACACCCCGGCCAAGGAGCGCTGCAACAGCGACGATCCCAGTACCGTGGTCGTGTGCGGACGATCGCAGCAGCGTTATCGCATCGATCCTCTCGTGCTCGAGGCGACGCGAGAGGCCGAGGCGCCACCACCCAAGCCCAAGCTCGATGCGACCACGACGAACGCTTGCACCGGGCCCAATTGCGGGGGCGGAGTGATTCCTCTCGTCGGAATGGCCCTGACTGCAGTCAAGGCGGCGGTGCTCGCCTCTCAGGGCGACGACTGGCGCGAGGCGTTCCGAACGCGCCCGGACCAATATCGTGCATATGAGGATGCGAAGGCGAGGACGTCGCGCATCAGCATCGGCGTTACCGCCGGCAACGGCCGCCAGTAACGCTCGACCAACTCGGATCAATTCCTGGCCGTTGCTAATTGTTTAGTCAGCTTGATCGGCTATCCGTCGGACATGAGCCGGTCGATCATCGCCAAATATGTGACCCCATGGGCATATAAACGGGAGCGCGAAGAGCAGCGGCGCATCGCCGAGCTCCGTTCGCGTGACGGCGACAATTGCCGCAGGTGCCGCCGTCCGATCCGCTTCGATCTCATCCGCGGCCATGACAAGGGACCGGCAATCCAACAGGTCGAGGCGTCTTCGAGCGACGAGCCGCAGGCGCACGAAAATCTCTGCCTCTGCCACGGCCGGTGCAATGCGGATGCGGGCGACAACACGCCCGAGGTGACGGAACGCGTCCGGCGCAAGAGCGAGGCCGAATTGTTCGCAAAATCAAGGCCGGTCCGCGTCCGCAAAGCGGGCTGAGACCCACGCCGACTTGGACTGAGCGTCAGAAACCCGGGTCGAAATCGTTCCGGCTGGAATCCCGATGATTTGCGGATTGCGGTCTTGATACGATCGAGCGCTATGCGGCGATGCCGCTCGCTACGCCGAGCGCGACCGCGATCAGAATGACGATTGGCGCCTGTCTCGGTGCGGCTCGCAGGCAATCCCATCGCCCTTGTCATCGAGCTCCGAGCGGTAGCCGGGCTCGCCGGCGCGGATCGGCGCCTTGCCCGCGGCTCGTGCTTCCTCGCAGCTCGAATAATAGACACTCTGCTCGACAGGGGTCGGGTCGGCCCGGCCGGATTCGATCGCTGGCGCTTTCTTGTCTTCTCCTCGTGCGGCCCATTCCTTGTCGGAGATCGATTCCGGAGCATCGGGGGGAATCGCATAGGCGGCCCTGGGAATGCGCATTTGCGTCTTGTGCGGAGCCATCGCTGACCAGGCATAGCCTCCAGCAAGTCCGAGGATCACCGCTATAACCAGGATCTGCACCGCGCGCATGATCGAGGGTTTCGCACGGACGAGGTTGTGGAACGGTAAAAGAGCCGCTTTCCCTTTGATTGGGAGATTAGAGCGCCCCTTCGAGCTGTGCGAAGCTTTCGAAGCCGAGCTCGGGCGTGACTCTTTCGGCCCAGATCTCGTCCATCCGCGCCGCGAGCTCGGCAGGAAGCTCGTCACTGTGGCTGGCGTGACCCGCACACACCTTGGCGCTGTCGCTGTCACCAGGAAGACCACCTAATTCTTCCGACAATCCGCGCATGAGCGCGTCGTCGAAGCGGTCCTTGTGCGCGAGCATGTAGGCCCGGCTCGTATGCTCGAGCGTCAGTTCGAGAAGCTCTTCATCGAGCGGGAGACCCGCGAAACTTGCAAGGAGCTGGATGTGGCCAGCGGGGTCGCGCAGCAGGTGACGGTAGGAGAGAAGCAGGACATCGGGCCGTTCGCGCACGTCCCACCAGTGAACCAGATGATCCCAGATTCCCTCGCCCTCGGGACCTCGGCCCTTGATCCAACCTTCGAAGAAATCCTCCATGGGAACGGCGCCCGGCTCCAGGAACCAGCCTTCCATGAAGCGGTACATCGAGACAAAGGCATCCTTGGGATCGCGCAGGGAAACCACGTAGCGCGCGCCCTTGGGCACGGACTTGTAGCTCAGATGGCTCTTGAAACCGCGCGGCTCTGCATGCTGCGGCGAATTGAGATCGATCCCGAGTACCGGCGACATTTCGATCCACGGAACGACACGCGAGATATCGTCGAAGTCCATGTCGCCCCGAGTTCGGAGCGTATGGAACATCTGCTGCAACATGGTCGTGCCGCATTTGCCGTAGGGCGAGATGATGATGTCGGTGGGGGCAGGAACGAACGGTTCCGCCGTTTCCCGTGCGCCCCACGCCGCTTCGAAGAGCACGCGTTGCGTCGCCCGAAACTCTTCCATGCTGCGCGCACGCCGCTTCACCTTTGTGGCCATTTGCCCCCCTGCCCGACAATCTTGCCCGAACACTATACGGTTTGCGGGTTTATTTCACGCCAAGCCGCAAGCGATTTTAGCGGCAGCGAAACTACCTGCGCCGACCCCCAACCCCACGTCGGAGGTGCGGCATGAAAATGTTCAGACTTGCGCCTCGACACGGCGCCTAGGCGATAGCCAATCGCTGCCCGGCTCGGGATGCGCCGGGCTCCTCAAAAGCAATTTACGAGGTCGGTGCGGTTCAGCCGCGCCGGGGGGGTGAGCCAAGAATTATGTGCGTTTGATCACGCCGTGGTGGCGCGTGCGCCATCCCGGTGCCGACTGCGGTCCGTTCGGGCCGGCTTACGACGCGGTTTGCGACCGCGACGTGCCGGAGAAAAGTTATTCCGCTGCCACCCCCGCAGCCTCGAACATGTCCGGCCCGTCGCCGCCGGCGACAGCATCATTCGCCGCGGCTTCGGCTTTCGCCTTCATCCGGCGGTCGAAATTGTCCCAGACCTCGTTCCAGTTCCCACGCGTCGCGGCCTTCGAATATTCGGTCGCCCGGGTCTCGAAGAAGTTGGCGTGCTCGACGCCATTGAGGAGCGGCGCGAGCCAGGGCAGCGGATGCTCATCGACCATGTAGACCGGCGTGAAGCCGAGCTGGCCGAGGCGCCAGTCGGCAATGAAGCGGATGTACTTCTTGATCTCCTTGGGGTTCATGCCGTTGACCGGGCCCATCTCGAACGCGAGATCGATGAACGCGTCCTCGAGCCGCACCGTCTTCTGGCATTGGTCGATGATGGCTTCCTTGACCGATCGGGTCAGGCAGTCGCGCTCCTTCACGAAGGTGTGGAACAGCCTGATGATCCCTTCGCAGTGGAGGCTCTCGTCGCGCACGCTCCACGAGATGATCTGGCCCATGCCCTTCATTTTGTTGAAGCGCGGGAAGTTCATCAGCATCGCGAAGCTCGCGAACAGCTGCAGCCCCTCGGTGAAGCCGCCGAACATGGCGAGGGTCTTGGCGATATCCTCGTCGCTGTCGACGCTGAACTGCTGAAGATAGTCGTGCTTGTCCTTCATCTCCTTGTACTGGAAAAAGGACGAATATTCGCTCTCGGGCATGCCGATCGTGTCGAGGAGGTGCGAATAAGCCGCGATGTGCACCGTCTCCATGTTGGAGAAGGCAGTCAGCATCATCTTGATTTCGGTCGGCTTGAACACACGGCCGTATTTGTCGTGGTAGCAATCCTGGACCTCGACGTCGGCCTGGGTGAAGAAGCGGAAGATCTGCGTCAGAAGGTTGCGCTCATGCGCGGTGAGCTTCTGCGCCCAGTCGCGGCAGTCTTCGCCCAGAGGCACTTCCTCGGGCATCCAGTGAATCTGCTGCTGACGCTTCCAATATTCGAACGCCCAGGGATATTCGAATGGCTTGTACGTCTTGCTGGCTTGAAGAAGCGGCATTGCGGTTACTCCTGGACGAACATCTCTTGAGGATGGAAGGCAGCACAGCTGACGCGGTGCCTGAGGAAGACGATGGCCATCGCGATCACCGGCGGATGATCCGGTCGCGATAGATGGTGTGGCTGCGTTTCGCGCCGACCCCGAAGACGACAATCCCGAGAAAATAGCCGAAATTGTACCAGCCGCCGTTGTTGGGGACGGAGTAGACCGCGACGTTGTGCGCGAACAGCGACACGATCCAGGCGAGCGGGAAAATGAGCCCGTGCCACAGGCCCGAAAGGAAGCCAGGTGCGCTCGCCACGACGGTGTGCGGATCCTGGGTCGCGACGCAGGCGGTCTTGATGCAGGCTGGGAGGGCTAGCTTCAATGTGAGTGCTCCTGAAAATATTCGGCCTCGGCCTTGGTCGGATGATAATCGAGGCCGCCGAGCGCTTGGATTGCCATGATCACTGCGACCACCACAAGGATGACTGCGCCCTGGTTGCCGTAGGTGCTGCCATCCGTGGGCTTGCGCCGATAAAGGATGATCCCGGCTCCGAGGATCAGGACCGAGGCCGCGAGTTCGATCATCCTCCCGTTGGTCATGAGAGCCGCCTCCACTTGATGTCCCGCCGAACAGCGGGTGCCTCGCACCCGACCTTCAGGACGCCCACTGCTACCTCGGGCGGATCCGCCGGGCAGCAATCGAGGGCCAGGGCCGGGACGAGGCGCGCCGCGTTCATGACGCTGGCCGCGCCATCGCTACGACCTCATCGAGGCGGTCGGAATAATTCTCGATCACCGCGGCGGTCCGCTGGACATAGGCGCGCGCATCGTCCCAGCGCCGCTGCTCGATCGCCTCGCGAACTCCGGGCAGGGTCTTGGCGCCGTAGCCGGTAAGAGTGCCAGGAGCCGAGATGAGGTTCTGGTACCACTGCCGGCCGGGAAGGCCCTGCGGGTCCAGGAGAAGCTCGTCGATATTGGCGAGGCTGGCGTTGATCCGCGCCTGGGTTGCCGGCGGGAGCTTGTCGGCGCGGGCGAGGATCCCATCGGCAGCCGCAGCGGCGCGGGTCAAATGATCCGATGCATTCTGCAGGGCAAGCATGTCGAAGACGGGTGTTATACCCTTGTCGGCCGGGGCCACGGTCGGATCGTAGGGGGCAGATGCGAGCTTGAAGTCTCCGTCCCGCCGAAGGTCAGCAAGCGCACGGTCCTTCTCCCGCTGATCATCGGCAAGCTTCATGACCTGGTCGAGATAGTGCGACACCGACGAGGCCAGGTCGGAATAATGGACCGGCACTCGCGGCGAATCCGCCGAGCGAAGGACGACCCTGCCGATGACCTTCGACAGCGCCGCGCCATAGGCGAGGCCCGGATCGTCGAAGTGCATCACGTGGTAATAGCTGTCGTAGACCGAGTGATAGCTGCCGCCAGAGAAATCCTCCCCGCCGAACCCGAGGTTGAGCGAAGCGATTCCGAGGTGCTGGGCGAAGGAGGAATAATCCGAACCCGAGCCGAGCGGGCCCAGCGGCAGCTTTCCGGCCTTGGCGTCCTCGTACCGGTCGCCGCGGTCCCTGCCGTCCCTGCCGTCTTTATAATGGCTCGCAAGCGCCGCGGCCTTGGCGCGTTCGGCCACCGAGGCGCCGGTCTGCGGGTCGGCGACATCGCCTGCAACCTGCGTCACGAGATGCTGTAGTTCGCCATTGCCTTCCGCCGACAGAAAGCCGCGGCCGTTGTTGTCGGTGTTGATATAGAGAACGGCCTTGCGCTTCAGTTCGTCCGCGTGGGTCTCGGCCCATTCGGTCGAGCCGAGAAGCCCAGGCTCCTCGCCGTCCCAACTCGCGTAGATGATCGTCCGCTGTGGCCTCCAGCCCTGGCGGTAGAGCTGACCAAGCGCCTTCGCTTCGCTCATCAGCGCCACCTGTCCGCTGAGCGGATCCGCGGCGCCCATCACCCAGCCGTCATGGTGATTGCCGCGGATCACCCACTGGTCCGGATAGACCGTCCCATGAAGCATCGCGATCACGTCGTAGACGGGCTTCAGCGACCAGTCGGACTTGACCGCGAGGCGGACCTTCACCGCATCGGTGCCCCCCCAGTGATAGGTCATTCCAAGCGCGCCGCGCTCGCCCCCGGTGACGACAGGCCCCTGAAGCCGGGCAATGATTTCAGAGGCGTCGGCATAGGAAATCGGAAGCGCGGGTATCTTGAGAATCGTCGGCGCGGTCTCGCGGGTCAGCCGCTTGGCGTCGGGAGTGGCGCCGATGCCCGGGGTCAAGGGATCGCCCGGATAAAGGGTCATGACCTGGACCGAGCCGCGCTGGACTCCGTGCGGAGGCCGACCGCCGCCGCGCGGATAAGGATCGGCTTCCGAATATCCATCGTCGGCGGGGTCCGAATAGATAAGGCAGCCCACCGCGCCATGTTCCTGTGCAAGCAGCGGCTTGAGGCCGCGCCATCCGGCGCCGTAGCGCGCAAGGACGATCTTTCCCCTAACGTCGATCCCGCGCTGAGCGAGCGCGTCATAATCGTCGGGCATTCCATAATTGACGTAGACGATCGGCGCTGTGACGTCGCCGTCACCTTGGTAGGCAAGGTACGGCGGGAGCATTCCGGGCGAGTTGGACGTCGGGTCCTCGGCGACCGGCGGTTCCTGCCCGCCCAATTGGACATGTTCAGGAGTGATCATCTCGAGATCCGTCGAGATCGGCGTCGGATAGAGCACGTCGAAGCGTTCGATATGCGCGTCCCAGCCCCACTGCTTGAACATCGCCAGCTCGAAGTCGGCATTGGCCTTGTCGTGCGGCGATCCGACATGGTTGGGCGCCGAGGCCATTTGCTGAAGCCACTGCTGCTGGTCGGATGCACTGATCAGTGCGTCGAAATTTCTCTCGAGCGCCTGGCTGTCCGCAGGCGGGGCGGCAAGCGCCGGCGCAGCGGGGAACACCCACGCGGCAGAAGCAAGAAACGCGAACCTGATCCTCATCTTTTGAACATTCCCCATCCCAGAGCAAGTGTCGCCAGTGTCGCGGCGAGGTCGAGTGCGACCAGACCGAGCAAGAGCGCGCCCGCTCCTTTCGCGAATTTGCGCAGAGTCAAAGCCCGCCACTCCGCAATTTCAGCCTCCGCGCCGCTGCCTGAGATTGGCCCAGCCGGAGACGATCACGACGAATGCGCACACGCCAAGGATGATGAGAATGCCGTTCACTGGCAGGCCAGACATTCGTCATAGTCGGTCGTCTCGACCTTGATCTCGCGAAGCTCGGGTGTGTTATCGGCCTCGACTCCGCCGGCAAAGCCCGCGCGCTGAACCGACTTGGAGCGCAAATAATAGAGCGACTTGATGCCGAGCTCCCAGGCGCGGAAGTGGAGCATCATCAGGTCCCATTTGTCGACGTCGGCGGGGATGAAGAGGTTGAGCGATTGCGCCTGGTCGATGAACGGCGTGCGGTCGGCGGCCAGCTCGATCAGCCAGCGCTGGTCGATCTCGAAGCTGGTCTTGAACACGTCCTTTTCTTCCTGGGACAGGAAGTCGATGTGCTGAACGCTCCCGTCATTCTCGAGGATCGAATTCCAGACCGCCTGGCTGTCCTTCACTTTTTCCTTAAGCAGGCGCTCGAGATACGGGTTCTTGATCGAGAAGGAGCCCGACAGGGTCTTGTGCGTGTAGATGTTCGCCGGGATCGGCTCGATGCACGCGCTGGTCCCGCCGCAGATGATCGAGATCGATGCGGTCGGAGCGATCGCCATCTTGCAGGAAAAGCGCTCCATGACGCCCATGTCGGCGGCATCGGGGCAGGGTCCGCGCTCCTTTGCGAGCATCATCGAGGCCTGATCGATCTGGGCCCGGATGTGCTTGAAGATCTTGAGGTTCCAGCTCTTGGCCATCGCCCCTTCGAACGGGATCGAGCGCTCCTGGAGGAACGAGTGGAAGCCCATCACTCCAAGGCCGACGCTGCGTTCGCGCTCGGCGCTGTACTTCGCTCGCGCCATCTCGTCGGGAGCCCTGGCGATATAGTCGGAAAGGACATTGTCGAGGAAGCGCATGACGTCCTCGATGAACTGCTTGTCCTTGTTCCACTCGTCCCACGTCTCGAGGTTCAGCGAGCTCAAGCAGCAGACCGCGGTCCGGTCGGCGCCGAGATGGTCCTTGCCGGTCGGAAGCGTGATCTCCGAGCAGAGGTTGGAGGTGGAGACCTTGAGCCCGAGGTCGCGGTGATGCTTGGGCATCGTCCGGTTCACGACGTCGATGAAGATGATGTAGGGCTCGCCCGTTGCGAGCCGGGTCTCGACCAGCTTCTGAAACAAGGAGCGCGCATCGACCTTGCTTCGCTCCGATCCGTCGCGCGGGCTTCGCAAGGTGAATTCAGAGCCGTCGCGGACCGCCTGCATGAACTCGTCGGTGACGAGCACTCCGTGGTGGAGGTTGAGAGCCTTGCGGTTGAAGTCGCCGCTCGGTTTCCTGATCTCGAGGAACTCCTCGATCTCGGGGTGCGAGATGTCGAGATAGCAGGCGGCCGAGCCGCGCCTTAGCGAACCCTGGCTGATTGCGAGCGTCAGGCTGTCCATCACTCGGACGAAAGGGATGATCCCGCTCGTCTTGCCGTTGAGGCCCACAGGCTCGCCGATGCCGCGGACCCGGCCCCAATAGGTGCCGATCCCGCCGCCCCGAGACGCGAGCCAGACATTCTCATTCCATGTCCCGACGATGCCCTCGAGGCTGTCGTCGACGCTATTCAAGTAGCAGCTGATCGGAAGTCCGCGGCCGGTGCCACCATTCGAGAGGACCGGCGTCGCGGGCATGAACCAGAGCCTCGAGATATAATCGTAGACGCGCTGCCCATGCGCCTCATCGTCGGCGTAGGCCGCAGCGACGCGAGCGAACAGATCCTGGTAGCTTTCGCCAGGAAGAAGGTAGCGATCGCGAAGGGTCTCCTTGCCGAACTCGGTCAACAGCTCATCGCGCTCCGCGTCGGTCGTGACGTCGAACCGCGGCGCATGGACCGCCTTCGTGCTGGAGGTCGTGGTCGCAGAACCGTCGTCGCTCGGTACTTCTGAGCCGGTTGAAAAATCCATCGCGCTTCCCCGTCCTTCAACGGTCCTGTCGAGGACCGTCTGTTCACTATGTGTTCGACTCGGAGCCATCCGGCCATCCTAGCCGTTTTCGGCGCTCGGCGGGGCTTTTTCACTGTCCGTCCCCTGTGGAAATCGGGGACGAGTAGACCCGTCACCGGAATATAGTCATTCCGGCGCCAGAACACCAGTAATTGAGTGTTCCCCCTCTTGCGCTACTACCTATTGTGCCTGAACCAGAATCGAGCGCAAGTCGGTAAATGCAGAGTCAACAGAAAATCCTGTGGATTTGCCGCGCTGCAACATTGTCCTTCGCGAATTTGCGGCCAGTTGCGGCGGACGTCATCGTTCCGTAAGCGAACTGTCACGATCGAGGGGCGGCGATGTTCAACTGGTTCCAATCACTCCTGCCGAGGAGCAGCGATTTTTTCGCGATGTTCGAGCGGCACGCCGCGACACTGGTCGCCGCCGCCAACGCGCTCAGCGAGCTCGTCTACGGCCGCCCGGTCGGGGAAGACCATATCGCGGAAATCCACCGGCAGGAGCATGTCGCCGACGATATCATCCGCCAGGTCCTGCGCTCGGTCCGGCAGACCTTCCTCACTCCATTTGACCGCGGAGCGATCACGTCGCTCATCGGCTCGATGGATGACGCGATCGACGAGATGCAGGACACCGCGAGGGCAATCGCGCTCTACGAGATGAAGAGCTTCGAGCCCGAAATGAAGCGCATGGTCGACATCATCGTCGAGGCCGCGGGACTGACTGCCCAGGCGATCCCGATGCTCCGGGACATCACGCGCAACGGGCCGAAAATCCACGGCCTCACCGAGAAACTGGTACAGCTCGAAAGCGACGCCGACGTCGTTCATGCTGCGGGCCTCAAGAAGGCATTCCAGCATTCGAACGTCATCCTGATGCAGTTCATCGTTGCTCGCGAGATCTACAAGCATCTCGAGCGGATCACCGACGCATTCGAGGACGTCGCGAACGAGATCGACGGCATCGTGATCGACCACTCCTGAAGCCATCGAGCGTGTACCAGCTTGCCCTTCCGCTTCTCGTCGGCCTCATCATCGTCGCATTGGGGTTTGACTTCCTCAATGGCCTTCACGACGCCGCGAACTCGATCGCAACGGTCGTTGGAACCCGGCTGATCGGCCCGGTCGCGGCTGTCGGGTTCGCGGCCTTCTTCAATTTCGCGGCCTATTTCCTCGCGCTCCAGTGGCCGGCGCTTCACAATGTCGCCGACACGATCGGCAAAGGGCTCATCGACAAGGATCTGATGACTCCGGCGGTCGTCTTCGGAGCGCTCGTCGGAGCGATGTTCTGGAACGTCGTCACCTGGGTGAAGGGCATTCCATCCTCTTCGAGCCACGCGCTCGTCGGCGGCATCATCGGAGCCGGCGTCGCCCATGCGGGTTTCCCGAGCATCCAGTGGGTCGGTCTCAACAAGACGCTGATCGCGATCGTGCTCTCGCCGGTGCTCGGTCTTGGCCTGACGATGGCGATCATGCTCGTGACGAGCTGGCTGGGGGCCCGGGCGAGCGCTCGTGGGGCCGAGCGGACGTTCCGCGGGCTTCACCTGTTTTCGGCGGGTGCCTATTCGCTCGGCCACGGACTCAACGATGCCCAGAAGACGATGGGCGTCATCACGGTGCTGCTTTATTCGACCGGCTATCTGCACGGCCATTTCGCGGTCCCGAACTGGGTCGCCCTGTGCTGCTACGTCGCGATGGGGATCGGCACGTTGACGGGCGGCTGGCGGATCATCGAAACGATGGGGACGAGGATCACCAAGCTCAACCAGCACCAGGGCTTCTCGGCTTCGCTCGGCGGGTCGGTGATGCTGTTCGCCGCCTCCTACCTTGGAATTCCGGTATCGACTACGCACACGATCGCCGGCTGCGTCATCGGGGCGGGGACCGCCCGGCGCGCCTCGGCCGTTCGCTGGGGTCTTGCCGGCGATGTTGCAATCGCATGGGTCATCACGATTCCTGCCTCGGCGCTGGTGGCGGCGCTCTTCTATTGGCTGATCAGCGCCGAGTGGTTGCGCTTCGGGATCGCCGTCGCAATCCTTGCGTTCGTTGCTTATTCAGCGCGCGCGTGGAGGATCCAGACATGAGGGCTCGGGTGCTGACGGCAATGCTGTCGCTGGTTGTGGCCTCTGCGGCGCCCGCACAACAGGTCGACACAAAGCGCATGAGCGAGATCACGCGCGTTCTCGCCTCCGACGATTTTGAGGGACGAGCGCCGGGCACTCCTGGCGAAGACAGGACGATCCCCTACCTCATCGAGCAATTCAAGGCCGCGGGCCTCGAGCCCGCGGGCGAGAACGGCAGCTGGGTCCAGACCGTTCCGATGATCCACACGCAGCTGAAAGCGCCAGTGAATGTCTCGGTCACTCAAGGCGGTCAAAGCGTCCCCCTCGACTTTCCCGACGACGTTTACCTCGGAACCGTTCGGCCGGTCGACCGGGTCCGGATCGAGAGCGCCCCGATGGTCTTCGTCGGCTATGGAGTGACCGCGCCCGAGCGGGGCTGGGACGATTTCAAGGGCATCGACTTGCACGGCAAGGTTGCCGTGATGCTGGTCAACGACCCCGACTTCGAAGCTGCGCCGGGCGAGCCGGTCGCAGGAAAGTTCGGCGGCAAAACCATGACCTACTACGGCCGCTGGACCTACAAATATGAAGAAGCGGCCCGGCGTGGGGCGATCGCCGCATTGGTCGTGCACGAGACCGACGCTGCGGGATATCCCTGGACAGTTGTGAAGAGCCCGGCGGGCGAGAGTTATGCGATCGCGCTTCCGCCATACGCGCCGCAGCCGGTTCTCCTCCAGGGCTGGATCCAGCAGGGGGCCGCCGCGGCGCTCCTGAAGCGAGCGGGCTATGATTATGAAACGGTGAAGCGCGAAGCCCGGACCTCGGCGTTCAGGCCCATAGACCTCAAGGCGAATTTCTCGGCCGACATCCCGGTCGCTCTCGCGCACATCACAAGCCACAATGTGATCGGCAAGCTGACCGGGACGACCTACCCCGACGAGACGGTCAGCTACGGTGCGCATTGGGACGCTTATGGAATCGGCCCTCCGGATGCCCAGGGGCGGACGATCCGCCCGGGCGCCGCTGACGATGCGCTGGGCCTCGCGGCAATGCTCGAGGACGCGCGTCTGTTCGCGTCGGGACCTCGGCCGCAGCGAACGCTCGTCTTCGCGGCGTGGACAGGCGAGGAGCGGGGTCTGCTCGGCTCTGAATATTTTGCAGAGCACCCCTTGTTCCCATTGGATAGGACGGTCGCGAATCTGACCTTCGACACGTTGCAGTGGAACGGCGCGGTCAGGGACGCGGTCCTCGTCGGGCGCGGGCAGAGCAGCGACATGGAAAACCTCTTCACCAATGCGGCGAGGGCGCAGGGGCGCTACGTCACGCCCGAGAATCATCCCGAGCGCGGATTATTTTATAGAGCCGACCATTTCTCCTTCGCCAAAAGGGGGGTCCCGGTGCTGCTCGATATGGCACTCGCCGGCGCCTACGACATGGTCGATGGCGGGCGTCCGGCTGGCGAGCGCTGGCTCGATACCTTCACTGCCACCTGCTACCACCAGACCTGCGACAGCTGGTCGGCGAGTTGGAACCTCAAGGGCGCGGCTGAGGAGGCGGAACTCTTCTATGCGATCGGAGCGCTCCTCGCGAACAACCGCGACTGGCCGCAATGGAACCCGACTTCGGAGTTCGCGAAGGTGAGGGCGCAGTCGGCAGCAGCGCGGGGCCCAAGAGCCGGCAAGGGCCAGCGCGGGCGGTAAAATGAAGGATGAGAGGGGAAAAGCTCGCCATTAGCGCCCGAGCTCTCCCAATGAGGGCTCGCGTCCCAGTCGGTCCAGTTCGCATGGGCGGGAAGTCAGCAAGATGCGCGCACCAAAGACCTGCTCGGTTGGGAGTTGCCCGACCTTGGTAGTCCCCTCGAGCCCTTGCCGACCCTTGGTGTTTACTCTCTGGCAGCATCCCTCGTGCTACGCCATCGTTACAAGAGAGATATGATGGCAAACTACGTTGCGTCCCCTCAAGACGATGGCCCTTGTGCCGATCGCCGCATCCATCCGCGGGTCCCGGTGGCGTTACCGGCGTTCCTTCGGGCCAACGGAGAGCGCCATTCTGCGCAGCTCCTAGACCTCTCTTCGGGAGGTGCGAAGCTGAATTGTCCGGCAAGTCTCTCGCTCGGAGCGGCAGTGATACTGGACTGCGGAACCCTCGGCCGTGCCGCGGTGGTCAGGTGGCAAAATGGCGCGCTTCTTGGTCTTCGCTTCGATAGCGAGCTGGCCGTCCGGGAAATTTCCGAACTGATCGAGCGCTCGAAGGCCCTCGCAGCGTGGCTGAAGACACGGGATTAGCCTCTCCCGTTAGCTTGAGTCCCGATCAAGGGCATCGGTCCCGCCCCAACCACACTATGAGCGATGGCCCGCTCCGAGGGACTTGAACCCCCAACCTCCGGGTTCGAAGCCCGGCGCTCTATCCAGTTGAGCTAGGAGCGGCTTGGCGGCTTTACGTGTGCCGACGATCTCTTTCCACCCCAACCTCAAGACCGCAAGTTCGTGGCCGGCGCCACAGTAAGGAGGCGCCCAATAGAACGGCAGTGACGGGACGACGGCGATTGATCAGTGCGACGTGATGCCGATGATCTGCATCTTCTGGAGCTTTTGCTTGTCCTCCTGCTCGTAGCTCCAACACTGGCCCTGTGGCTTGCCAGACCGATCAGCCGCAACCAGGTCAGGATCGTTTTCCAGCCGACCGGGGTCTCGCCGGACTCGACTTCTTCAAAGTGGAGCATCCATCGCCTAACAAAGGGAATGAGCGAACAATCGGTGGAGCAGCTGAGGTGCCGACTGCAAGCGGACCTTAAGAAGGCCATGAGCGGCAGGGCGCCGCGTGAGGTTGCCGTTCTTCGAACGTTGCTCGCTGAGATCGATAACGCGCAAGCGGTTCAGGTCGGCACTCTCCACCAACGCTACTCGGTCAAGATGTTTGGCGACGGTTCGGTAGAAGTCCCTCGGAAGAATGTCACCTTCGCCGACCTGCAAGCGCGCCTTCGCGTCGATCATGACGAAAGGCTCGCCGCGGCCGCCCATTGCCAGGCCGGGGGCCGGGTTAAAGAAGCCGAAATGCTTCGAGGCGAAGCCCAGATCGTGCAGAGATATATCGACACCGAGTGAGCATTTCAGTGACCCCTGAAGGTGTGGCTGAGGTCCGCTTCTCACCCACTGTTTGAATGCGCCTGGAGCCCACCGGCGAGAGCTCTGTCGCGAATCCATTGCGAGAAAATCCACTTCTCTCCCGAAGCGGGCGGTTTACCCGCATGCAACGTCAGTGGATCGGGCCGCCCGCTCCGCTCCACATTGGCGATGAACAGGGCATCACCGACGTTTCCGCGGAAACTGAGCTGAGCGCGCGGAAATGCGGTCTCTCCACCCGTGTAGCCGTCGTTGAGATAGACAAGAAACGTCGCGATGCGCTGGCCCCTTCTCAGCTGTTCGGAGTGACCTCGGTTCTCAAGGTCGAAATAGTCGTGATGAGCCCTGAATTCCTGCCCTGGCGCATAATTAAGAACCTGGCTGGGCTCGAACAGCGGCAGCGGCAGCCGTGTCGCGGAGCTGATTCGAGCGCGGATCGCCTCGACCACCAAGTCCATATCGGCGAGCTGAAATTCGATTGCGCTGTTCGTTCGCGCGCCTTCGATCGTCTGGGATCCTGACAGGGTCACCACTGTCGCAGGACGCAAGCGGTCGCGCGCTCGTTCCACCAGCCAGAGCGACTCCGCAGCACTCGCGAATGCCTTGACGACCCGGAGCCTTGGCGATTCGGAAATTGCAAGCTTCTGCGGTGCCTGGACGAGCTTCTCGATCGAAATGCCTGATCGGATCGCGCCCCAATCGCGCTGCTCGCGAGGCACGCGCCCCAAGATGCGCAACTGATCCTGGGCCCGCTCCGAGCCCCGCTCGGCGGCGAGTGCAAGACAGTCGAGTGCGCGATCCCAGCTTTGCGATCGGCCACAGCCGACGGCCTCAAGCAGGGCTTTGCGTTCCAGCGCCGCAGCGTCCTTCTCCTCAGCCGCGGCATCGATCAGCGAAATGGCACGCAAGACCTCGTCAGTGCTGCCGCCCAGCAGCAGGGCGGCCGCAATATCCGTACGCCCTTCAGCGGGTACAGCTTGCTTCACGGGCGCAGGATAGCCAGCGGCCAAGAAAAGAAAAGCAAACCTCTACTCTCCACTTTCGACCCAGCGCGGACATTGGGTTTGTATCGAATTATCTGAAGCCAGGCATCTCTGAACGGCATCGCAGCCGCAAAAATTGCAGCAGACGTTGTATCAGCCCGAGGACCGCTCCAACTTTGAGCGAGAGCGATCCGACACTCTAGTTCCGGTACTTCGCTGCTTCAGCTTTGCAGTCATAACGCAGCTGTTCGTTCGTACAGAAGTCCGGCCAGAATCCAGTTTGCCGCCAATACCGCACCAATCCCAAGCGCGCTGCGACCCGCATGAACAGCGGATCCCGACGAACGGCTACGAACTCGGGCCTGAACAATGCCTGCCTCTCGATGAAGGGTTGGAATGCGGGGTCTTCAAGCAACTGGTAAACCGCGTCCACGCGGCCAAAATTGCCTAAGGCGAGGAGAACATCGTTGCGTAGGCGGGGGTTATTCGACGCGCGGCTATTGAAGGCCGCTATGGCGTCGTCGATGTTCGCCGGGGTTGGATCTAGTCGAGCCGCAATCAGCTTGCGGTAGGGAGCCATCTCGGCATCGCTGGAGTCGGTTATTCGAGGCAGCAGCTCCAGTGCCGCTCGCGGGTCTCCGTAGCGAAACTGAAGCCTGAAGTCGGCGAAGTCGATCTCAGGATCGCTCGGCCATTTCTTTCGTGCTTCGGCAATATCCGCCTTCGCCTTCGTGAACTCTCCTGCATACACAAGCGCGAGAATGTATTGCGATCTCGTATAAGGGGAGGCGGGCTCGAGCTCGACGCCCCTTTGCGCCGCCTGGACCGAGTCCGACATTCGGCCGACGGACAAGAACCCTTCCGAAAGATGCATCTGTATGCGCCCATCGTCGGGGTCGATCTTTGCCCCTTTGTTGAGAACCTCAAGGGCTGGAAACGTATCGTTCGAGATGAGATGAAATTCGGCATCGTAACTCATAGCGCTGTTGGGGTTCAGCTTTCGAGCGACCACTATCGCGTCGCGCGCACTTTTCACGGCGGCGGTATGAGCAGCTGGCGAACTCTCCTCGAGGCTCTGGGCGATCCACGATCGGCTGAGCGCAAGATAGTCCCAGCCGGGTGGGAAGTCGGGCGCCAGTTTGGTCACCCGCTCGAAGATTGCTTCGAAATCTGAGTTTGAAAGCTTGGTGCCCCCAAGTCCGGCACAGCCGCTAAGATACAGCCCCAGCGCCGGTTGCGAGAGCCGTTCGCTGCCGCCTCTTGCCTCCGTCAGGCAGAGGGCCGCTTTCGAAGCCGCTGCAGAGACTTCCGCCTTGAGGTCGGCAGCCGAGGCATCGGCTACGCTCCAGTTTTGCGACCATAGGGTCGCGTCGCCATCCACGTCCGAAAGCGTCAGCGTTGCGTTCACGCCGGCGTCGTGCGGATCCGTGGATATTTCCATCCTGTAGAGAGACCTTGGCACCTTGGCATCGGCAGGTCCGATCACCGTCGCACGGTCGAACCGCCTCGGTAGAAACGCCGCCATGTCCGCCGCGGCGACGTTCGCATAGTCAGCAGCCAATGTCCGATCGGAGGATTGCGAGGACGGTAGCACGGCGATGGCGATCTGCTGGTTGCTCGACCAGTGCTGCCACAAGAAAAGAGCAAGAGCCAGCAGCGCCACCGCTGCCACGATGACGCTACCGGCCAGCAGCGGCCTGCTAAAGACCGAATCAAGCCGACGGCGATTTGCCGCCGGCCGCGGCACGGGCGCAGTTTGCGGAAGATCAGCGATCCGACTGATCGCGCTTCGGATGCGATCTGCGGTTGGAGGCTCGCCATGTCCTTTCCAGCGCGACAGGTCGATCGCCTGGAACTGACGAAAGCCGAGCGGCGGTTCAGTTCCGTCGAGCGAAAAGGGGATCAGCTTACCGGCGTCACGTCCCCATCCGGCTTCGTCGCGCACCCAGGCGGATTGGACGGACTCAACCGACCAGAGCACGAGGACTGCATCGCACTCCTTAAGCGCCTTTTCGATCTCCGACGAGAAACTCGCGCCCCCGCCGATGTCTTCCTCATCGCGCCAAACGTCGTGGCCTGCGTTCTCCAGCCACGCGGTAAGACGCCGGGCCCTTGTCTCATTCTTTCGCGAATAGCTTAGGAAAAGCTTCGCCATACCGCGCCCCCGTCAGAAGCTGACGCTGCGCCTGTACCCGTGCGGACGCAAGCTTTGGCTGACGAGAAGACCAGGTCGACCGGGTTACCCGGCGGCCCTTGGCTGCTGTCCGATTTCACCCATTGCGGGCATCGCGATGCAAGCTATCTTCGTATGAATGAGGATCTTGCTGGCGATAGTTCTTCTGTTCGCCGCATCAAGCGCAATGAGCGATCCCTTGCCCAGCAATCCGAGTATCGACGCCGCGGTACACCGGCTGATGGCGAAGACAGGCGCGAAGGGGATGGCTCTGGGGATCATCGAGAATGGCCGAGTTCGTTACGTACATGCCTACGGCGTGCGCGATGCGGCCGGAGACCCGCTCAAGACCGACACCGTGATGTACGGCGCCTCGCTGACGAAGACGGTGTTCGCTTACACCGTCCTTCAGCTGGTCGATCAGGAGAGGCTGGCGCTCGACACCCCGTTGGCGGACTATCTCGACAAGCCGCTGCCCGACTACGACACCAACGCCATCTATCCTGACAAGTACGGCCCCTATCGCGATCTCGCAGGGGACCCGCGCTGGAAGCAGATTACCGCGCGGATGGTGCTCACCCATTCGACCGGTTTCGCGAACTTCGCCTTCCTCGAGCCGGATCGGAAGCTGCGCATCCATTTCGATCCCGGCACGCGGTTCAGCTATTCGGGCGAGGGAATGATCTTGCTCCAGTTTGTCATCGAGAACGGCCGCAAGGATAGGGGCCTGGGCCTCGATGTCGGGAAGCTGACACAGGCCAATTTCGACCGGCTCGGAATGACCCGCACCAGCCTGCAGTGGCGTTCGGATTTCCGGCCCAACCTCGCCGACGGATTCAATGACAGGGGTCAAACCGTCCCGCATGACGAGCGATCGAAGGTGCGCGCCGCCGGGTCGATGGACACGACGATTGCCGACCTGTCGAAGTTCGTTGCCGCTCTCGCCAGGCATCAGGGGCTGAGCAAAGCATCGTATTCTGAAATGATAGAGCCCCAGCTGCACATCGGCACTGCGACCCAGTTCCCGACGCTTGCGGCGGACCTTCCGCCCGGCCGTCAACGCAAAGACCTTTATGCGGGGCTGGGCGTGGTCGTCTTCAATGGCCCGCAGGGCCCCGGCTTCTACAAGGGCGGCCACGACAGCCAGACGGCAAACACGATGGGCTGTATCGAAAACAGCGGGAATTGCATCGTCATCTTGTCGAACGACGTGCGTGCCGAGGCAGGCTTCCCCGATCTGGTCAAATTGATCCTCGGTGACACCGGCGTGCCATACGAGTGGGAGTATGGCGATTATGCGGGCAAATCCTGAGCCGCGAGCGTCCGCCCGGTCTCCACGGCCTTGAGCTCTTGTCCGCCGCATGCGGGATTATGGTACGGCTCACCTGTGAAGCCGACCGAATATAAGTTGGATAGGGCCCAGCAACGGGTCCGGTCATGCAGTCGAGCTCAAGCCCTGAATCCAAGAACGAAGGAAAGAAATATGGTCCCCTGAGACGTCACCGACGTCACCCTTGCCAATCCTCATATAAGCCATCCAGACAGGACGTAGGACGGCCAGCGATGCCGTGCTAGAAGTGTCGGTAGGGCCACCGTATCAAGGAGGTGCCCAGTGCCTGCAGAACATGCCCTGGATCCCGCGCGAACCTGCCAGGATGCGGCCGACGCAGGCCTCGTCATCCGTTCCGCCGATCCGCTGAACGCCGAAACATCCGTTCCCGATCTCGCAGGCGGGGCGGTGATGCCCACCCGCCGCTTCTATCTTCGCGACCATTTCCCTATCCCGAACCTCGATGGCGAGCGCTACCGCCTCTTGGTCCGCGGCCTGGTGAAGCGCCCGCTCGACGTGAGCCTCAGAGAACTTCACAACCTGCCATCCGAGAGCCGCGTCGTGA
>DATATH010000202.1:0-7323 GCA_036268895.1 Sphingomicrobium sp.
GCCCTGCCCATGCGGCGGGCCACATCGGCCAGTTCAGTCCAATTGGTCCTGACGGTCGACCCGTCGGGCCGAGCGGCAACGATTTCACGATTTCCGTGCTCGCGCTCCGCATGATCCGAAGCGGCCATTCCTGCATCGCGCCGAGTGACATCGAACGCCTCCCCTGAAGAGAGGCGCATCATGCCGCAAAAATGTTGGGTCGGGAACGCTAGAAAGGAAGCTTGAACCCGGGGGGAAGAGGCAGCGTGCTCTGCATCTTCTGCATTTCCTCGGCAGCGGCCGTATCTGCCTTGGTCCGGGCGTCGTTCATGGCTGCAGCGATCAGGTCCTCGACCATCATCTTCTCGCTCGGAGCAAGCAGCGTCTCGTCGATGTCGACGCCGAGAATCCGGCCCTTGGCGGTCGCACGGATCTTGACCATTCCCCCGCCGGCAGCGCCCTCGACCTCAATCCGTTCGAGATTGTCCTGCGCCTTCTGGAGCTCTGCCTGCGCGTTCTGCGCCATTTTCATAATTTCATCGAAGTCGGGCATCTCGGGCATGTCAGCTGCCTCTCACTGTGTAGGATTCGAGCTCGGCATCAGGAAACGCGTCCATTGCCGCCCGAACATTGGGATCGGCAAGGACTTCCGCCCGAACGCGCTCCTCGGCCATTTTCTCCTGGTCGAGGAGCGATGGCTCGCCCGGCTCGTCCGAAAGCGACACTTGCCAGGTCGCTCCCGTCGCCGACTTGAGCGCGACCGCGAGATCGCGCGGCCAATCGCCGCCGAACGGACGAGCGGGCTTCAGAACCAAGTCCGGCGGCGCATAACGGACGAGACCGACCTGGTCGTGGAGCTGAACTGCAAGCTGGTGTTTGCCGGACTGTTCGAGCCTCGCGATGAGGGATTGAAAATCGGCAGGTAGCTGCGCGACCGGATTCCTGCCCTTCGCCGCCGGTGCCGCCGACGGGCTCGCGGAAGCACCTTCCCCGCTCAGCCTGGCAATCAGGGCGGCCGGATCGGGCATGTCGGCAGCGTGGATCAGGCGCAGAAGCGCCATTTCCGCCGCCTCGCGTGGATCGGGTGCGTCATCGATGTCCCCGAGAGCCTTGAGGAGCATCTGCCACAGCCGGTGGATCGCCCCCCAGCCGAGCTGCCGCGCAAGGGCTTCGGCGCCCTCGCGCTCCTCGGCTGAGTGCAAGGCGCCGACTCCAGCACCGGCTTTGGCGCGAGTCGCCGCGTGAAGACTTTCCATCAGTCCGCGCACCAGCTGTGTAGGATCGATCCCCAGAGTATGGGCTTCGTCGAGCGCCTCGAGAGTGGCCGCAGCATCGCCCGAGAGTACCAGCTCGAGCAAGCGGCGGATCCGACCGCGATCGGCGAGTCCCAGCATGTCGCGAACCTGATCGGCAGTGACGGTCCCGGCGCCATGGGCGATCGCCTGGTCGAGGATCGACAAGCCGTCGCGAGCTGAGCCCTCGGCAGCACTCGCGATCATTGCCAGGGCGTCCGGTTCGACTTCGACGTTTTCGGCCCTTGCGACATCGGCGAAATGCGCTGCCAGCTTCTCGGCCGGGATTCGCCGTAGATCGAAGCGCTGGCATCGCGAGAGCACCGTCACTGGAACCTTATCGACCTCGGTCGTTGCGAGGAAGAATTTCACATGCTGAGGTGGCTCCTCCAGAGTCTTCAACAAGCCATTGAAAGCCTGCTTTGAAAGCATGTGAACTTCATCGATGATGTAGATTTTGTAGCGGGCGCTGACCGATGCGTAGCGCACCGCGTCGATGATCTCGCGTATGTCGTCAATTCCCGTATGAGAGGCGGCGTCCATCTCGATCACGTCGATGTGCCGGCCTTCGGCAATCGCCCTGCATGGCTCGCACAGGTTGCACGGGGTGATTGTTGGGCCGCCCTTTCCGTCCGGTCCGACGCAGTTGAGCGCCTTGGCGATCAGCCGGGCGGTCGAGGTTTTGCCGACGCCTCGAACACCGGTGAGCAGGAATGCATGGGCGATCCGCCCGCGCTCGATCGCATTGGCGAGCGTCTTGACCATCGCATCCTGGCCGATCAACTCGTCAAATGTCTGCGGTCGATACTTACGTGCCAGCACACGATAGGGCGATGCGGCGGCGGGCGCAGGTGCTTCCGGCAAGTCGAGGCCCAGACCGGGCGATTCGGCGTCTTCCATCAGCAGTGATTTAGGGGGTGGCGCGGGCGATGGCGAGCGGTGGAAGCCGACGACCCGGCACGAAATCGTTGTGGCTGCTTCCTTCCGGACCTGACCAGGTTGGCGACAGCGCCGTCCGCCGACTTCCGGCCGGGGATATGGTCGAAGCACATGGGCTGCGCAAGTTCATGTTCGAAAGCGGCCTTCTTCATTGACCGTTCACGCGCGGCGGAGGACGGCAGTCCGGCAATCTCAAGGGTTTCTGGATGCCTGCTCCGATCTTCCTCCTCATGCTGCTTGCACCGGTTGCGCAGGCTCCGGTGTCGCCCTCGACGCCGATTACCATCACAGGTCATCCCTGGGCGCCGTTTATCAGCCCGACAGGCGAGCCGTTTCGGGCCCACACGCCGACTGACGACACGCTCGCTGACTGGTTTTACCAGGCCGATCGCAACCGTGACGGAGTTCTGACCGTCGACGAAATGATAGCGGATGCCGAACGCTTTTTTGCGAAGCTCGATACCGACCATGATGGCGAGATCGGTCCCGAAGAGATCGCCAACTACGAATATGAAGTCGCACCGGAAATTCAGGTCATGTCGAGGACTCGGCCTATAGCTGGCCAGCACATTCCGGTCGCCAAGAAGGCCCATTCGGACGAGCCTGCCGATGCTGGCGATTCCGGCGATCCAATCGGCCGTGGCCGTTCCCGAGAGCGCCAGCGGGATCGAGCAGGCGAGGTCGATGCGAGCCTCGGAATCGGCGGAGCCCTTCAGGGCGCAGCGAGATATTCGCTGCTCAACATTCCCGAGCCGGTCGCCGCCGCGGACACCGACTTCAACCGCTCGATCACTCTGGAGGAATTCAGGCAGGCGGCCATCGCGCGCTTCCAGCTCCTCGACACAGCGCACGAGGGAAGGCTGACACTGACGCAGCTTGAAGCGATGCCGCATGCGCCAAAGCTGGATGGAAAGCGCCCCAAGCACAATAACAATGCCGCCGACGAACGCATCGGCAATCCCCTTCCTACGGGTCCTTAGCTATGCCTTTTTGGTCAGGATGCCGCCCCGCCGCTTTCAAAAGTTCATGTTGCTGTAATGTGGTTCTTCATCCGCCGTTCACCGGCTTGGGGTGACCTGATTAGTTTCCGGGCGAAAGGTAGTTCATGGTTCTCCCACTCGTGCTGAGCGCCGCTGCTGCGGCATTGCAGGCGCAGCCATCTTTACCTTCACCTCCCTCTCGAGCCGGCGGCCAGGCCTTCGGCCGCGAAGCTGGGAGCCCTTTCATGAGCCCGATGGGAGAGCCATTTTTTGGCAAGACCGCCCCCGAGGACGGCCTCACCGTCTGGTTCGAGCAGGCCGACCACAATCACGATGGAGTTCTGACCCCCGACGAGATGACTGCGGACGCGCAACGGTTTTTCGAGACTCTCGACACCAATCACGATGGCGAGATCGATCCCCAAGAGATCGCTCACTACGAAAATGTGATCGCTCCCGAGGTCCGAACCGGTTTCGCCCGCTCTCCTGAAGCTGAAACCGACGGAGGCCAGGGGCGGGGCGGCTGGAGCGGCGGTCGCGGCGGCGGCGGTCGCGGCGGCGGCGGTGGCCGTGGCGGCGGTGGTGGTGGTGGTGGTCATCACGGCGGACAAGGCCGTCGCGGAGGCGGCGGAGAAGGCTTTGGCGGCGGATTTGGCGGTGACGATGAGGCGCGCGCGGGTCGCTACGGTCTCCTCGAGATCCCGGAGCCGGTCTCTTCGGCTGACACCGACTTCAACCGCGGAGTTTCAGCCCAGGAATTTCGAGCTGCCGCCCTGCAGCGTTTCCAGATGCTCGATCTCGATCATAAGGGACGGCTCACCCTTTCGGACCTTGTGTCCATTCGCCGGTTGGCCCTTTCCGATTCCAAGCGCCCCCCCGCCACGAAGCCCGCCCAGGATAATGACGAGGGACCAGCCGAACAGCCGCAAATCTAGCCGTTTAGGCAGTCACCTGCCCATCCAGTTGCGTGCGCCTGGGGGGACCCGAACGGTGAGACTGTCCATGTCCTCTCCAAGGATGATCTGGCATGCGAGCCGGGAGGTCCCAGTCGCATAAGCGGCGAGATCGAGCAGATCCTCTTCCTCCTCGCTCGCTGGCGGCAATAGTTCAAAATCGCCGGGCTCGACGATCACGTGGCAGGTCGAGCAGGCCATGACGCCCTCGCACGCGCCTTCGAGCGGCTCGCGCGCAGCCCAGGCAACGTCGAGTAGCCTTTGGCCGGGCTTCGCTTCCACTTCCTTGTCGAGGGTTCCGTCAGCTTTCAAAAAACGCACGAGGGTCACGCGTCGAGCTTCTCCTGCGCCTTTGCATGCGCAGCGATCCGATCACAGGCGTCGACCAAGTCTTTCAGGGTCGTGTAGCGGCCGAACCCGATGCGAATCGACGAGCGCGACTGCCGGTAATCAAGTCCGAGCGCCCTCAACACGTGACTTGGCCGGCCAGACCCGCTGGCGCAGGCGGAACCGAGCGAGAAGGCAATATCTCGAAGGTCGGCAATTAAGCGAGCTCCGTCAACATGTTCGCGGCGGATGTTCAGATTTCCATGATAGCGATGGCCGGTGCTTCCGTTGATGATCCAGCCCGGGCCCAGGGCGTGGATCGCCGCGTTCCACAGTTTTTGGACATGATCGTAGTCACGGGTCTGGCGTTCGTCGGCGAGTTTCGCCGCGGCTCCAAACCCGACGCATAGCTCAGGTGACAATGTGCCGGATCTCAGACCTCGCTCCTGTCCGCCGCCGTGTATGAATGGTGCCGGCTCCGCGCCCTTTCGAATCCACAGAGCTCCAATTCCCTTGGGTCCGTGAATCTTGTGCGCGGAGACGGCGACCAGGTCGGCGCCCTTGCATATTTCCATCCGCCCGAGCGCCTGGACTGCATCGCACAGCATCAGAGCTCCGCGGCTGTGGGTCATCTGGGCAATCTCTGAAATCGGCTGGGTGACGCCGATCTCATTGTTCACCTGCATGACTGCGACCAGCAACACCCGCTTGTCGAGCTCGCGGGCAAGGAGTTCGAGGTCCAGCCTCCCATCCGACTGTACCGGAAGAACCGTCAGATCGACGCCGCGCCCGGCAAGCCACTCGCAGGTGTCGAGCACTGCTGCATGTTCGGTTGCGAGCGTGATGATCCGGTTGCGCCCTGACTTCCCGTTAGCGGCGGCCTTCTCGACCGTTCCCTTGAGCGCCCAGTTCAGCGCCTCGGTCGCGCTACCTGTAAAGGCGACGCTTCCACCCTTGAGGCCGATGGCCTCGTCGACGCGCTTGCGGGCTACTTCGATTGCAGCTTCGGCCTCATTGCCCCAGCGCGACGGCGAATGAGGGTTGGCGAACTTCTCCTCGATCCAGGGCTGCATCGCCTTCGCCACTTCGGGCGCAACGGGCGTGGTCGCCTGGTAATCGAGGTAGATCATGCAGCAGCGGCCTTGGCACGATTGCCGATCTTTCGCCACTCCGCGACGAAGCGATCCACGTCAGCTCGCGATGTTGATGGGCCAAAACTCACCCGAATGACCGACGCTGCGATCTCCTTGGGAACTCCCATTGCGGCGAGTACCCTGCTCGGCTTCATGCTCCCCGACGAACAGGCGCTCCCGGCCGAAACAGATATTCCTGCAAGGTCCAGCTGCACGAGCTGGCTCGAGCTTTCGAGCCCCGGCATCGAATAGGCCCCGATCGTCGCGATCCGCGGCGCGTCCGAGGCGATCACGGTTCCGCCCGAAGCGAGGATTTCTCCTTCAAGGTATTGGCGCAGCGACGCGAGACGAGACATCGCATCGGAAAAGGCGCGGCATTTGAGAGCGGCGGCCATTGCCGCGGCCGCCGGCAGGTTCTCGGTCCCGCGGCGATAACCGCGCTCCTGGCCACCGCTCGGTTCGAGCGTTCCGCTATCCTTGACGAGCAATACTCCAACGCCTGGCGGGCCTCCGAACTTATGCCCTGAGACGGCGACGAAATCCGCCGCGGGCAGCTCGATCTTGCCAGCGGCCTGGGCGCAGTCACAAAGGAGTAGCGAGCCCGATGCGCGCACCAGATCATAGATCTCTCCGATCGACTGGATGCTGCCGGTCTCGTTGTTGACGAGCTGGATAGCGATCAGCGCCGGCTTGCCGAGCTTCTTCTCGAGCGCTGCGAGGTCGATGAGGCCGCTTCCATCGACCGCGATTTGCTCCGCGTCCTTTCCCATTGCTGCGATCACGGCATCATGTTCCGTCGGGCCGACGATCCGCCGCTTCAGCGTCGCGCGTTCCGCCACGATCTGGATGGCCTCGCTTGCCCCGCAGGCAAAGATGACGTCATGACGCCAGCCAAGAGCGTCCGCGATGGCGTGCCGAGCATCTTCGAGAGCTGCCCGGGCCCGACGTCCGTCGGCATGGGGCGAGCTTGGATTTGCCCACGTTTCGAGCGTGTGCGACATCGCCTCCCGCGCTTCAGGGAGCACCGGGGTGGTTGCCGCATGGTCGAGATAGAGCCGCTCGGACATGCTCAAAAAAAGCCCCAGATTCCTGCCGATTGCCAGTTGAACGGCCGTCCCTATATAGGAGCCGACGCCGCGGTGCACCCGTCGGCGCGCAGACCTATTCATTCGCGAGCTTTCACCGCCGATGCCCGAAGTCATTTTTCCCGGCCCCGAGGGACGTCTCGAAGGCCGTTTCCATCCCGGCAACCGGCCCCGTGCCCCCGTTGCCCTGATCCTTCACTCTCACCCGCAGGCGGGCGGGACGATGAACAACAAGATCGTCCAGCTCTTGTACCAGACGTTCGTCAGGCGTGGCTTTGCAACGCTCCGCTTCAACTTTCGCGGAGTCGGCAAAAGCCAGGGAGTGTTCGACAACGGCATCGGCGAGCTGTCGGACGCAGCGAGCGCTCTTGACTGGGTGCAGAGCATTCACCCCGAAGCAGAGACCACCTGGGTCGCGGGCGTCAGTTTCGGCGCTTGGATCGGCATGCAGCTCTTGATGCGGCGGCCCGAGATCCGGGGATTCATCTCGATTGCCCCGCCTGCAAACATGTACGACTTCAGCTTCCTCGCTCCTTGCCCCTCGTCGGGTATCATCGTCCAGGGCGAGGCCGACGAGGTGGTCACTCCAAGTGCAGTCCAGAAGCTTGTCGACAAGCTGAGGACGCAGCGCCACA
>DATATH010000203.1:0-5493 GCA_036268895.1 Sphingomicrobium sp.
AAACGAGGTCCATCCGGTCGAAATCGCTCATCCGGGTCTCGCCGATCATCGAGCGCTTCTTCTGGATCGCGAGATAGACACCGATCACGGCATAAGCGACGAGCGTCAGCTTGAAGCTGATGAAGATCGCCGCGGCGACAAAGCCGACGCGGATGAAGGTCGGGTCGATGCCGGTGATGCCACCAAGGGTCGAGCAGACGCCAGCGATCTTCGCGTCCTTGCGATCGAGCGAGTAAGGATAAATCTTACGGGCCATCGTCACTTTTCCCTTCCCTTAATTGGCCCGCGCTTTGAGCGCGGCTTTCATGGCTTCCAGCTCGGCATCGATTGATTCCGAGGCTTCGAGCTGATCGATCTCGTCTTCGAGGCTGGTGATCCCCAGCGCATCGCAGCGGCCTTCGGCGAAGTCGGCGCGGCGCTCAAGCAACTCGAACTTTGAAAAGGCATCGAGGGTCCGGCTGCCGTTCATCACCTCGCGGGCCTTGGCCCTGGTGAGCGCGCTCTCGAACCGGGCCGAGATCGCGTTCTGGCGGGCGCGAGCTTCGCGAAGCTTGGACTGGAGCCTGCCGATGTCGGCCTCGTAGCCGCGCAGTACCTGTTCCATCTGCCCAAGCTCGGAGTGCAGGCTCTCGGCCATCTCGCCGGCCTTCTGCTTCTCGATGAGCGCTGCCTTGGCAAGATCGTCGCGACTCTTGGACAGCGCGAGCTCGGCCTTGCCGGTCCAGTCGGACTGAAGCTCGCCGAGCCGGGTTACCGCGCGTCGCATCTCCTTGATGTCGGCGATCGAGCGGGCCGCCGTCGAGCGGATGTCGACCAGGGTCTCTTCCATTTCGAGGATGATCATCCGGATCATCCGCGCCGGATCTTCCGCCCGGTCGAGCAGCTCGGTCATGTTCGCCGCGAAGATATCGCGAGCGCGGCTGAACACGGGACCGCTGAGCCAGCCGACGACGGGTGAAAAACGCCCGCTCTTCGGCTCTGTCTCGACCTCGATCAGTCGGGGTGTGCGGACCGGGACCTTCGCTTCAAGAACTTCAAGTTCAGGCATTGACCGAAACCTTCACTGGAGTGGCATTGGCCTGGGCCGGACCGACTGCTGCGCCGACCGCGATCGTGCTCATTGCGAGCGCTGCGGCGACTGCGACGAGCGTGCGGGTGAAAGGCGACTGCGACGACATTTGAATTCTCCTTTTCTCGCCCGCTTGTCTGTCTGCGGGCCGATGGCATTACCTAATCAAGGAGTGTGCCAATCCCGGAAAACTGCCGAAATCTAGAAACAAGCGAGGCCAGTTGGGGAATTTTGCCAATAAGAGTTGGCGCCAAATCCCAATTCTTGAGTTGGGAACATTCTTTGCGAGCGGCACTTTCTCGCCCCCAGCATCGCTCGAGGAGTTTGGAGGAAAGACGCTCGGGAAGTTGTTCGGGCGCCTTTGCCGGCGAAAGGATTGCCGGCGAAAATGAAGACGCGAAGGGGCGCTCGCGGGTCGGCGGCCGACTGTTCAAGACGTGGCGCGACGACCGGCGGACAAACGCCGTTTAGTCTCCTGACTTCTCTTCCTCTCGAGCCTCTCCCTCGGGCGGCTTTTCGAAATAGGGGTCGACCGGGCCCTGGAGCTTAATCGTCATCGGCTGTCCGTAGCGGTCGCGGCTGCGCCCGGCGGCGACCCGGATCCAGCCTTCCGAGACCGAATATTCTATGACGTTGGTCTTTTCCTGGCCATTGAACCTGATCCCGACCCCGCGGCTGAGGAGCGTTTCGTCAAAATAGTCGCTCCGCGGATCGAGTGAGAGACGGTCGGGCGGAGTGTCGTTGCTGTCTTCGGCCATGGATAAATGCCCTACTCCGCGGCCGCTTCGAGCGTCAACGCGAGGCCGACAGGGATTGTGTAAAGCATACTTGTCATCGCCGGTTGCCGCGCCCACGAGACGGGACTAAGCGCGCATCTGCGAAAGAGGATTATGAGCGACAAGGACCCAAGCCTCAGGCGCAACGCCCCGCACCTCGAGCTGCACGTTCCCGAGCCGGCATCCCGGCCGGGCGACAGTCCGGATTTCTCGTCGCTCGAGATTCCCGCCGCCGGCGATGCGCCGCGGCCCGACACGAACGCACCCGCCGCCGAGACGCACGGGCTGACGACGGCGCTCGTTCGAGTTCTCGGCGATGACGGTAAGCCCGTCGGCGCCTGGGACCCGAAGCTCGATCCCGAAACCTTGCGAAAGATGCTTCGCGACATGGTCATGGTGCGCATCTTCGATGACCGCATGTACCGAGCGCAGCGCCAGGGAAAGACGAGCTTCTACATGAAGTGCACGGGCGAAGAGGCGATCGCGGTCGCTGCGGCGGCGGCGCTCAGCCAGGAGGACATGCACTTCCCGACCTACCGCCAGCAGGGACTGCTCATCGCGCGCGGCTATCCGCTGATGGACATGATGTGTCAGATCTACTCGAACCGCGGTGACAAGCTCCACGGTCGCCAGCTGCCGATCATGTATTCCGACAAGGCGCACGGCTTCTTCTCGATTTCCGGCAACCTCGCCACCCAGTTCCCGCAGGCGGTCGGCTGGGCGATGGCGGCCGCGATCAAAAGCGACAGCAGGATCGCGATGGGCTGGGTCGGCGACGGAGCGACTGCCGAGGGGGACTTCCACTCGGCGATGACCTTCGCGGCCGTCTACAACGTCCCTGTCATCCTTGCGGTGGTGAACAACCAGTGGGCGATCTCGAGCTTCTCGGGGATCGCGGGCGCCGAGCGAGCGACATTCGCGCAGCGCGCGGTCGGCTACGGGATCGCCGGGCTTCGGGTCGACGGCAATGACGCGCTCGCCGTCTATGCCGCGGTCAGCTGGGCCGCCGAGCGCGCGCGCTCGAACGGCGGCCCGACGCTTATCGAGTTCTTCACCTATCGGGCCGAGGGCCATTCGACGTCCGACGATCCGTCGGGATACCGTCCGGCGAGCGAAGCCAAGGCCTGGCCGCTCGGCGATCCCGTCGAGCGCCTGAAGACATGCCTCATTGGCATCGGCGAATGGGACGAGGACCGGCACTCCGCGATGGCGGCCGAGTGCGACGCCGAGGTTCGCACCGCGCAGAAGGAGGCCGAAAAGCTCGGGATCCTGCCCCAGCAGGGGAAGGACAATGTCGAGAGCATGTTCGAGGACGTCTATTCGACGATTCCCTGGCACCTTGCCGAGCAGCGCGACCAGGCGCTCGCCGAGGGCGGCGATTGATGGCCACCTTCAACATGATCCAGGCCTTGAATGATGCGCACAGGGTGATGATGGCCCGCGACGAGGACGTCGTCGTCTTCGGCGAGGACGTCGGCTATTTCGGCGGCGTCTTCCGGGTGACGGAGGGGCTCCAGAAAGAGTTCGGAAAGACCCGCGTGTTCGATACCCCGATCAGCGAGGGCGGGATCGTCGCAACCGCGGTCGGAATGGCAACCTATGGATTGAAGCCTCTCATCGAGATCCAGTTCGCCGACTATATTTATCCGGGCTACGACCAGATCGTGAGCGAGGTCGCCAAGATCCGCTACCGGACGGCCGCGCAGTGGACAATGTCGATGGTGATCCGGATGCCTTATGGCGGCGGCATCTTCGGCGGACAGACGCACAGCCAGTCGCCCGAATCGCTCTTCACTCACATCGCCGGCCTCAAGGTCGTCATTCCCTCGACTCCCCGTGATGCGAAGGGCCTATTGATCGCGGCGATCGAGGATCCTGATCCCATCATCTTCTTCGAGCCCAAGCGCATCTACAACGGACCGTTCGACGGCCACCACGACCGGCCCGTCAAGCCCTGGTCGAAACATCCGGCAAGCGAGGTCCCGCAAGGATATTATCAGGTCCCGATCGGAAAGGCGTCGGTGGTCCGCGAAGGCGGCGACCTTACGATCCTTGCCTATGGAACGATGGTCCACGTGGCGCTTGCCGCTGTCGAGGCCCGGGGCCTCGATGCCGAGGTCATCGACCTTCGAACCCTTGTTCCCCTCGATCTCGACACGATCGAGACATCGGTCAAGAAGACCGGTCGCTGCCTCGTCGTCCACGAGGCGCCGCGGACCAGCGGCTTCGGCGCCGAGCTGGTCGCCCTCGTCCAGGAGCGCTGCTTCTATCATCTGGAAGCGCCGGTCGAGCGGGTGACGGGCTGGGACACGCCCTACCCCCACGCCTACGAATGGGCCTATTTTCCGGGTCCGAAGCGCATGAAGCGCGCCCTTGAGAAAGTGATGGCGGACTGATGGCTCGCTACGAATTCAAGCTGCCCGACATCGGCGAGGGGATTGCCGAGGCCGAGATCGTCGCTTGGCACGTCAAGGTCGGCGACACGATTGCCGAGGATCAGCAGATCGCCGACATGATGACCGACAAGGCGACGGTCGAGATGGAGTCGCCGGTGGCCGGCAAGGTGCTCGAGCTCGCCGGCGACGTCGGCGACCAGGTGCCGATCGGCTCAGTGCTCGCGGTCATCGAGACCGAAGGCGCCGATCGCGCGGCAGAGCCGGTCGCGGACAGCAGGGACGAGCGCCCGCTGGCCGACGGCGCCGTCGAGGCGACGCCCGAGATGGTCGAAGAACTGCCTCTGGCCGCCGCCGACGCTGAAGCGGCGCAAAAGCTAAAAAGCGCTCCGGCACCACGGGTCGAGCCTGAAGTTGCCGAAAAGGAGCCGGTTCGCGGCCACGTCCTTGCCTCGCCGGCGGTGCGCGCACGGGCGCGCGACCTTGGCATCGACCTTGCCGAGGTGAAGACTGCAAGCGACCGGATCCGCCACTCGGATCTCGATGCCTACCTTCTTTATAGCGGGGGCACCGTCCCCACCCGTCCGTCGGCGGCGCGAAGGGACGAGACCATCAAAATCGTCGGCCTCAGGCGCAAGATCGCCGAGAACATGCAGGAGGCGAAGCGGCGGATCCCGCATTTCACGCTGGTCGAGGAGTTCGACGTCACCGCGCTGGAGGAAACGCGCGCGATGATGAACAAGGATCGCGGATCGAACCCGAAACTGACGCTCCTTCCTTTCCTCATCACCGCGATGAGCAGGGCGCTCGCCGAATGGCCGATGCTCAATGCAACCTATGACGATGGCGCGAACGTCGTCACCCGGCACGGAGCGGTGAACATGGGCATGGCGACCCAGACGCCCAATGGACTGATGGTTCCAGTGATCCGCAGCGCCCAGGCCTTGAGCGTCTGGCAGATCGCCTCGGAGATCCTTCGCCTCTCCGATGCCGCGCGCACCGGAAAGGCGGCGCGCGACGAGCTCATGGGCTCGTCGATCACCATCTCGAGCCTCGGCCCGATGGGCGGCGTCACCTCGACGCCGGTCATCAACCGGCCCGAAGTCGCGATCCTTGCCGTCAACAAGGTCGAAGAAAAACTGGTGCCGATTGCAGGTGAGATCGAGATTCGCAAGCGCATGAACCTGTCGCTCTCATGCGATCACCGGGTCGTCGACGGCTGGGACGCGGCGAGCTTCATGCAGGCGATCAAGGG
>DATATH010000204.1:0-2648 GCA_036268895.1 Sphingomicrobium sp.
CTTCTCGTCGCGCGCCGACCTCGTGCAAGGACCCGCGAACAACGCCGAGCGTCACGATCCTACGATTCCATAGTGGCTCCGCCACGAATGACCATTGATCCCTTGCTTCAAGCGGCATGCGATGAGCTCGCTTTCCCGAGCGTCATGGTCGCCCATCGTCTGATCTCACCCGGCGATGAGGACGCTTTGCTGCGGGACGAAGCCCCAGCCTTCGCGTCGAGCGTGCTCAAGGTGCGGCAAGCGAGCGGCGCCGCGCGCATCATCGCCCGCGAGCTGCTCGCTCGCCTAGGTTATCCCCAATGCCCGGTGCCGAGGGCTGCCTCGGGCGCGCCAGTCTGGCCGGCGGGCGTGGTCGGCTCGCTCGCCCACGATGCCCGTGTTGCGGTCGCGACAGTTGGACGGGCGCACGACGTCGGCGCGCTGGGCATCGATGTCGAGCCGGCCGAGCGCTTGCCATCTGATTTGCTGGACGTGGTCGCGACGCCGCAAGAGCGTTTGAAAATCGGGGACGATCCCTTCCATGGCCGACTGCTGTTCGCTGCCAAAGAGGCCGTGTACAAGGCGGTCTACCCGCTCGACCAGACATTCCTCGATCATTGCGACGTGGAAATCGATCTTGCGGAGCGCAAAGCCTTTGTCCGCAATGGTCGAGTCGTCGACATCCGGTTCTCCGTCTCTACGCACCTGGTCGTATTGGCTTTCCTTCCCGGCCCGCAGTGACGGCGAGCTCCGGCCCAATCGCCCCGCGCACCGCATTGCGGCAGCATGCCGCGCATCGAAGGATGCCCGGCATCGACCATCACCGCTGCTGCGCGCTCGCTCTTACGGCGTCTGGCTCGCAGAAGGCTCGGCCGGACGGACCAAGCGGGCAAAGAAAGCTTCGATGTCGTGCAAGCTCCACCGCCACCATGAGCGGGGCTTGTCCGCAGGAACAGCAGCAGCGGTCTCGGACGGGGAGGCGAGAGCCGTCGTCTCCGAAGCGGCAGGCTGCATCTTGTCGTTCGGCTTCGAGAGGGCGGCGGCGGGCGTCTTCTCCAACGGCAACGTTGGCCGCGCCACGGTCGCCGTCTCCTTGCCACCGGAGTTCGAGCCTGCAGGCGCGGCTGCGGCGGCGGGCGGCGTGTCGACGTTGCCGAGGATGATCGGCAGCCCATCTTTGGCGCTGCCAATGACCACCACCTTGGAATTGGTGGATTGCGAAAGCTGAAGCGTAGCCTCGATGCCGCGCCAGCGTAGATAGGAATCCGAGATGCCTTGGCTGACGATCTGCTGGAATTCGCGGATGCCTTCCGCTTCGATCTTCTTGCGCTCGGATTCCCGCCGCTCGCGCTCCACGCGGAACTTGTATTCCTCGGCAATGTAGTACTGCTCGGTCTTGCGGTTGATCGCATTGACGACGAGCGCTGGCAACTCGATGCCCTGCACGAGCGTGTCGAAGAGGATGAAGGTATCCCGCAGCGAGACGCGATATCGAACTTCGTCGCCTTCCCGCTCCATCATCTTTTCGCTCAGCCTGGCCTCGGCGAGGCTGCGGATCTTGTCCTGGATTTCCTGGCGCGCCGTCGAGTAGACCTGTTCTGCCGTGTATTGCGCCATGACCTCGCGCGTCAGGCTGCCGATTCCGGGTTTTGCAAGCAAATTGACGTAATTCGGTCCGATCGCCGCGTGCAGAATCGGGGTCGCATCGCGTTGCAACCGGAATCGGATGTTCATCGTTGCAGTCAGGCTCACACCGTCGCTTGAGATCGCGTTGTAGGTCTCGGTGATGGACTGCAGCCTGAGGTCATACATGAACAGTTCGTTCCACGGCAAAATCAAATGGAGGCCCTCGTCGCGGAGCTGGCGCGGATTGAGCACCGTGCCGCCGCCAAAGCGCTTCCAAAGCACCCCGACATGGCCGCTGGGAACCGTGACTGCGAAATATGGGTAGAGCACGATGGCGACGAGCGTCAGGACCATCAAATAGATGATCGCGCTCGGGAGATGGCGATCCAGCAATCGTCGCCATCTGGACTCCCTCGTCATCGGGGGCGGCGTCGCATCGAATGGCAGGGGGTAAACCTTCATCGGCCGCTTTCTATCGCTTGCTCCCCGACGAAGCGTCCTTCATCCATCCGAAGCCGGCGCGCCGGCAGGTGCAACTCATCAAGATAGCGGTCGTCGTGGGTTATGACCACCACCGTTTCGCCCGCCTGCTGTAGCGCCGGCAGTAGCTCGTCGTAGAACTTGCGCCGAAAATCCGGGTCTTGATCCGCGGTCCACTCGTCCAACAACAGGATTGGGCGCTTCTCAAGCAGGCTGACGATCAGGGCGAGGCGCTTACGCTGCCCGCCTGACAGATCGAGGGTGCTGAAGACGCGGTCGACGAGATGCGTCTTGTCGCGCAGGCGGAACTGCGTGAGCAGTCGATCGGCCTCGGCCGGGTCCGGGTCGGGAATCCCGTAGAGACGCTGAAACAAATGATAGTCCACGAAAATCGCGGCGATCAGCGAGCGATAGACATCACGATTGCTGGAGTCGACTCGCACCCCGTCGAGGGTGATCTCGCCCGAGTCAGGCTCGTAGAGGCCGGACAGCACCTTCAGGAAGGTGGATTTACCTGACCCGTTGCCGCCGGTGATGAAGACCAAGTCGCCGGACCGCAACGT
>DATATH010000205.1:0-15436 GCA_036268895.1 Sphingomicrobium sp.
CCGGGTACTTCGCAAGGAGTGCACCATCCGGGTCGTTCCGAACATGAATCCGGATGGATCCAGGCGCGGGCACCTCAGAACCAACGCGGTGGGAGCCAATCTCAACCGGGAATGGAACGCGCCGAGCCCCGAGCGGAGCCCGGAAGTGCTGTGCGTTCGCAATGCGATGGATGTGACCGGAGTCGATTTCGCAATGGATGTTCACGGCGACGAGGCGATCCCAGCGAACTTCCTCGCCGGCTTTGAAGGGATACCCTCGATCACCGAGCGGCAGCAGAAGCTGTTCGGGCTATTCAGCGAGACCCTCGAGCGGCTCTCACCCGATTTCCAGCGCGAGCAGGGATATGAGATCCCGGCTGCAGGCGCGGCCAACATGAGCATGTCCACGACCCAGCTCGCCGAGCGCTATGGCTGCGTCTCGATGACTCTCGAAATGCCGTTCAAGGACAATTTCAACCTGCCCGACGAGGTCTATGGCTGGTCGCCGCAGCGCTCGAAATTCCTCGCCGGCGCCTGTCTCGATGCGCTCCATGCGATCCTTCCGCAGCTCAAGAGGGCAAGCGCGGAAGGCGATTCGGCCGAGCGCGTGAAAGAGCCGGCCTGATGCCGACGCTCGTGCTGCTGCGGCACGGGCAGTCGCAGTGGAACCTTGAGAACCGCTTCACCGGCTGGTGGGACGTCGATCTCTCCGAAGCAGGGGTCGAGGAGGCCCGCGCCGCCGGGCGGCTGCTCAAACAGGAGGGCTTCGATTTCGATTGCTGCTTCACCAGTGTGCTGACGCGCGCGATCCGCACGCTCCATCTCGTTCTCCACGAGATGGATCGCCTGTGGCTTCCGGTGACCAAGGACTGGCGGCTCAATGAGCGGCATTATGGGGGGCTGACCGGTCTCAACAAGCAGGAGATGATCGAGAAGGTCGGGGCCCAGCAGGTCAAGATCTGGCGGCGTTCCTACGATATCCCGCCGCCTCCGCTTCCAAGGGACAATCCCTACGATGTCACCGGGGACCGGCGCTATGCCGGAATTGAGGTCCCGCGAACGGAGAGCCTCAAGGACACGATCGCGCGCGCCGTGCCATATTATGAATCCGAAATCTCGCCGGCCCTCGCGTCGGGAAAGCGCGTGCTGGTATCGGCCCACGGCAATTCGCTGCGCGGGATCATTAAGTATCTCTCCAATATCAGCGACGAGGAGATCGTTTCGCTCGAAATCCCGACGGGAAAGCCGATCGTCTATGAGCTTGCTGACGATCTTTCTGTCGAGCGACGCTTTTATCTTGAAGAGGCCGCCTGAGCCGCGACGTGGCCGCGGGCCAAAGAGGTTGATCACGCCGCCGCTTTTCTCCGATACATCTCGCGATCGGCTCGAGCCATTACAGCCTCGGGCGTGTCCTCACTGCTGATGGCGGCTGCCCCGATTGCGACGCTGAGCGGTAGCGGCTCACCGCGGTGGATTAAATCGGATGCAGCGATGACATCGATGAGACGGCTTGCGGTCTCGCGTGCCGATTCCTCGTCCGAATGGCTGAGCAGGATCGCGAATTCATCGCCGCCAATTCGCGCGACGATATCGCTCTTGCGAACGCCACCGACGAGAAGGCGGGCGACCTGGATCAATGCTTCGTCCCCGGCCTGATGGCCGAAGCTGTCGTTGATGAGCTTCAGTCCGTCGAGGTCGACGAACAACAGCGCCGATTTCTCCTGATAGCGACTGACCCGATCGATCAGCCGCTCGAGCGCACGCATGAATCCACGACGATTCGGAAGCTCGACGAGGGTGTCCTCGTGCGCCAGGAGATCGAGCTGCTCGACTCGCTCCTGCAGCTGCGCAATCCTCCCGCGCAACATGCCGATTTCAGCAATGAGCTGTTCGACGTCGGTGACGTCGCTAACCGGATCAGACATTTGCCCCGAGCCCCTGCTCTTGTCTGCAATGTCAGCCATAGCGCGATTCGAAAGCCTTGAAAATGCAGGAACTTGGCCGCGGCTACGGTCTGCCGAACGAGTCGCCGGGCCAAGCCCCGATTGCCTAGCCGGAATCGGCACCCTAAACGAGCCCGCTCACTCTCACTGCTTCAAGGCGGGACAATGGCCAAGCCGCTGGTCGGCATAATCATGGGGTCGAGCTCCGACTGGGAGACGATGCGCCACACTGCCGCGACGCTGGAGCAGCTCGGCGTGCCGCACGAGACGAAAATCGTCTCGGCCCACCGCACACCAAAGCGGCTCAATGATTATGCGCAAGGCGCAAAGGAGCGAGGCCTCAAGGTCGTGATCGCCGGCGCCGGAGGCGCCGCCCACCTGCCGGGCATGACGGCCTCGATGACCCTGCTTCCGGTGCTCGGAGTCCCGATCGAAACCCAGGCGCTGAAGGGGATGGATAGCCTGCTCTCGATCGTTCAGATGCCCGCCGGAGTTCCCGTAGGAACGCTAGCCATCGGCAAGGCCGGTGCGGTGAACGCGGCGCTGCTCGCCGCCGCAATGCTCGCGGCGCAGGACGAGGCGCTTGCAAAGCGCCTCGAGGCATGGCGCGAAAGGCAGACGGGATCGGTCGCCGAAGCTCCGGAATGACAGTCCCGCCCGGAAGCACGATTGGTATCATTGGCGGCGGACAACTCGGCCGGATGTTGAGCGCCGCAGCGGCGCGGCTCGGCTACAAATGCCATATCCTCGACCCGCATCGGGACCCTCCGGCCGCGCAGGTCTCGGCGGCCTTCACACGCGCCCACTATGACGACATCGCGGCGCTCAAGAAATTCGCGGAGCGCGTCGATGTCGCGACCTATGAGTTCGAGAATTTGCCGGTCGGACCCCTCGACGTGCTTGGCGCCAAGCTTCGCCCCTCGACGCGCTCGCTGGCAATTGCCCAGGACCGTGCGTGCGAGAAAGCGTTCATCGAGGGTTGCGGCGCTCGGGTTGCTCCGTGGCGCTCCGTTGCAACGCTCGAGGAGGTCAGAGCCGCGGTCGCTGAGATCGGCGCACCCAATGTCCTGAAGACCCGGAGGTACGGTTATGACGGCAAGGGCCAGGCATGGGTCCGTGTCCCCGAGGGCGCTGAAGCAGCCTGGACTGCGATCGGGGAGGAACCTGCCATCGCCGAGGCGGGGATCGACTTCATTTGCGAATTCTCCGTGATCATCGCGCGCTGGGCCGATGGGCGCCACGCCATCTGGGACTCGCCGCAGAACGAGCATGGCGAGGGAATTCTTCGTCGCTCCACCGTGCCGTGCAGCGATTCGGTCGCCCAGCAACTTGCCGAGGCGCGTCAGGCTGCGATCGGGATCGCGGAGGCACTTGACCATGTCGGGGTGCTGACGGTCGAGTTCTTCGCAAGCCGTGATGGGCCGCTGGTCAACGAGATCGCGCCGCGCGTGCACAATAGCGGCCATTGGACGATCGAAGGCGCGGTCACCTCGCAGTTCGAGCAGCATATCCGCGCGATCTGCGATCTTCCGCCGGGACCCACTCATCTCGTCGCCAATGGAGCCGTCATGGATAATATCATCGGCGAGGAGGTGAACGGCTGGCCCGAGCTGGTCGCCGAACAGGGCCTCCACGTTCATATCTACGGCAAGGGCAAGGCTCGCTTCGGCCGCAAGATGGGACATGTGACCCGGGTGACCGCTTAGGGCGTCTTCACCACCTCGACCGGAATATTGAGTGCATCGAGCTGCGGCTTCACTTTGGAAGCATCGCCGATCACGACCCAGGTGAGCTTGGACGGATCGATCGCAGCCTTGGCCGCAGCATCGAGAGCTGGCGCGGTCAGCGCGCGGTAGCGGCTCGCGAGCGTCTCGTAATAATTGTCCGGCCGGTCGTAAAGAACGTTCGTCTCGATTCCGCCCATCACCGAGGCCGACGTCTCAAAATCCCCCGGGAGCTCGCGAACCGCGCCGCCAATCGTTCGGCTCAGCTCTTCTGGAGTAACGCCCTTTCCATCGAGGAATGCCCCGATGTCGTCGCGCATTGCTGCGATCGACGGCCCTGTCTCGTCGGTTTGGACAGGGGCGTAAATGAGGAACGGCACCTGATGCTGCGGACGGCTGACGAAGCTCGCGACTCCGTAGGACCAATGCTTGGATTCGCGCAGGTCGGAGTTGAGCCTCGACAGGAACGAGCCACCAAGAACGTCGTTCGCCTCCAACAGCGCGATGATTTCGTCGGTGCCCTGCGCCGGCAGAAGCTCGCCGCCGAAAATCAGCGATTGCGGCGTGTTGGGACGATCGATCAGCACGATCCGGCTCGTCCGCGGCGGAGGTGGAACCGAGAAATTCTTCGTCGGCTTGGGGCCGGTAGCGCGCCAATCGCCGAAGCTCCGCTCGAGCAGCGGCATGATTTCCGCAAGATTCGCATCGCCAACGACCAGGATCGTTGCATCGTCCGGTCTCAGCCAGCTGTCGTGAAAGGCCTTGAGGTCAGCCTGAGTAAGCTTTGCGACGGCCGCCGGATCGCCGCTCCCTGTGAAGGGCACGCCATAGGGATGGTCTTTCCCGTAAAGAAGAGGCGGAAGCGTCCTCAAAGCAAGCCCGACCGGCTGCTTGGTCTCATCTGCGATCGCCGCGAGCTGCTGATTCCGAACCCGATCGACCTCGGCGGGAGCGAAAGCGGGATGCCGCACGATGTCGGACATGAGATCGAGCGAGGAGGCCAGATTGGGCGTTAGCGAAGTGAGATAGACGCTGGACCGGTCCATGCTCGGGGCTGCGGAGATCGTTGCTCCAATATTCTCCTTGGCCTGCGCGATCTCGATTGAAGTATATTTGTCTGTGCCCTCGTCGAGCATTCCAAGCATGAAAGCCTGCGTTCCGAGCGCTGTCTTCGGATCTGCCGCGTTGCCGGCATCGAAGTCGATCGCGACGCGCACCACCGGCACGCCTTCGCGGCGTGCGAACAGCACGGGAATGCCGTTCGACAAAGCGGCGTGCTCGACCTTCGGGAAACGAAGATCTGTGATCTGGCCGATGGGAGGCAGGTGCGAGCGGTCCACTCCGCCGGTTATCGCCGCTGCTGCAGATCTTTGCGTGGCGATGACATGGGCACCTGTGCCGCCTTTTCCGGCGGTGTCATTGGCGAGCTTTGATTCCTGGTAAGGGTCACGTTTGCCTGGTGCGAGCGTGAATGCGAACGCCGGCCGTGACAGCCACTTCTTCGCTGCCGCGCGAACCTGCGCGGGGGACAGCGCAGCTTCCGCTTCCAGCTCCTTCTTGTAGAAGCCCGGGTCGTTCGCGAAGACTGCGCCCTCCGCGAGAGTGACAGCCTTGCCGTCAGAACCGCCAACCGATTCAAGGCCCCTGATGGTCGAGGCGACGTCAGTTGTCTTGGCGCGCCTCAGCTCATCGGCGGTCGGCCCGTTCCTGATGAAGTCGGCGATTATTGCATCGACCTGCCTGCCGACCAGCGCCGGGTCGACTCCGGGCCTTACCGTCGCTTCGACGCTGAACTCGCCAACCCGCTCATGCGGATCGAGGTTTGCTGAAACTCCGACCGCCGTTTTCTTGTCGCGCACCAGCTCATTGTCGAGGCGCGAGCTCGCGAGTCCACCGAGTACGCTCGCAGCCATCTCGAGCGCATTCTCATCCTTGGCGGTTACCCCGGGCACCGCCCACATCCGGTAGATAGTCGTGTTGGCGACCTCGTCGTGGAAGGTCCTAGTCACTCGAGCCTTGAGCGTCGGAACGCTCGCCATTGCCGGAATCGACTTGGGTCCAGGGGGAATGTCGCCGAAATATTTCTCGACGAGCGGCTTCGCCTCCGCGGCGCTGATGTCGCCGGCAAGAACGAGCACCGCATTGTTGGGACCATAGTGCGAACTGAACCAGTCCTTCACTACCTCGAGGCTCGCGTGATCAAGATCGCCCATCGAACCGATGACGGTGTGATGATAGGGATTACCGGCGGGGTAGAGCGTTTGCTGGATCGCATATTGCAGCAGCCCGCCCGGCTCGTTGTCATCGCCGCGTTTCTCATTCTGGACGACGCCTCGCTGGATATCGAGTTTCTGCTGGGTGACTGCGGGAAGCAGATGCCCCATCCGATCGCTTTCGAGGAACAGCGCACGCTCGAGCGCTGCCCTCGGGACCGTCTCGAAATAATTGGTCCGGTCGTAGTTCGTCGTGCCGTTGAGGTCGGTCGCGCCCATCGCCTGCATCGGACCGAACCAGCTGGTGTCGCTATGCTCGGAGCCGCCGAACATCAGATGCTCGAACAGGTGCGCAAAACCGGTGCGCCCGGCCGGCTCGTCCTTCGAGCCCACGTGGTACCAGACCGACACCGCGACGACGGGCGCCTTACGGTCCTCATGAACGACGACCTTGAGGCCATTCTCGAGCGTGAATGCCGAATAGGGGATCGAGACGTCCTTCACGAGCGCAGAGATCGGCGCGCCCCGCGGAAGGTCGGCGGCCAGCGCCGGCGGCGTCAGAATGGTCGCGGCTGTTAGCAAAGCCAGCCTGCTGAAGTGGCGCATCAGCTTCAAATCTCCGCTTGAACGATAGGGCTGGAGACGATCTTAACGGCCGGCCGGCAGCAAGCAAACGCTGACGGCCAGCTAGTCTGCATTTTCGATGAACGGGCGCTTGTTACTGTTGTTTGTCCGACCTAGCCTTTCGCCATGCGTATCCGTCCGCTTCTCATCGCCGCCGCTGTTTCGCTGATCGCCGCAAAAGCTTACGCGGTTCCGCCGTCCGACACCGGCTTTCTCAACTTTCCCTACGTCGATTCGATCAGCCAGGCGAAGGTGCCGGCCTTCGCCTGGCTCACTCGCCAGGCCGACAAGTCGATGGTCTTCTTCGCGCGCGCCCCGGACTTTCGCCGGATCGAGCTCGCGTCGAGGAACGATGATGATGGCGATCCGATCACTGACATCCAATTGTCTCCCGACGGCGTGCGTCTCGTGTTCAGGACCGGCGTTCCGCGCCCAGGCGATCCGTTCAATCCAGCAAGCCGAGTGCCGGCGCCCGACGTGAAGCTGTGGCTCGTTTCGACCGTCCCCGGCGCGAAGCCGATAGACATTGGCAAGGGCTCAAATCCGAGCTTTTCCCCGGACGGACGGATGCTGCTCATCAGCCGTGACGGCGACCTTCTGGCAATCGACACGCGATCGCCCAATTCCAAACCCAGGATGTTCGCCAAGGGCGGCGGCGGCTGGTCGCAGTTCGTGTGGACCAAGTCGGGCGACCTGATCTTCATCGACGATCGACGAGGCTATTCCTTCCTTGGCCGCTTTCATCCGGGCTCACGGGAGGTCGACTGGCTGGAAACAGGGGTAGACCGGCTTGCCGTTCCGGTGCTCAGTCCTAGCGGCGATGCCGTCGCGGTCCTGCGTTTTCCCGGCCGAAAGCACAGCACCACCCCCGACCAGACCGAGGCCGAGCCATTTTCCATCGACTTCATCGATCTTGCCAACGGATCGGTGCGCACATTGTGGAGCACGCATGGGCCGGCGGTGACGCTCGGGAACGACGATCCCGAAGGCGTGCTGCGCTGGGCGTCGAACAGCCTGCTCGTCTTTTATTCCGAGGATGACGGCTGGGGACGGCTATATGGGCTTTCCCGGGCCGGCGGCGAGCCGAGAGCGATCACCCCGCCCGATTGCGAAGTTGCGGAAAGCGAACTTGTGGGCGACCAGCTCCTCGCGATCCATAATTGCGCAGATCACGACACGCGCCAGATGTCGCTATTCGATCCGGCCACCGGAACGGCGCGGGCGCTTCCGCAGCCCGATCCGGTGCTCGCCGACGCGCGCGCCGCCGCCAGTTATGCGGCGATCGTCGCCGCAAACGTCAACCAGGCGCCGCTCGTTCGGATTCTCGACCTCAAGACCGGCAGGGCAAAGCTCAATGAGACCTACGCCGACTATGGCTACCGTAACCCTCTCACGGGCTCGGCGCCCGTCGAAGTGCACCTGACCTCGCTCGATGGGCTGCCGTTCACCGGCCAGCTCTTTGCGCCTTCCGGCCCCGGCCCCCATCCGGGGCTTATTTATGTTCACGGCGGTCCGCAGCGGCAGATGTTCCCGTCCTTTCATTACATGGGCTATTATTCGAGCGACTATTCGGTGAACCGCAGGCTCGCGGAGCAGGGTTATGCGGTGCTTGCGATCAACTACCGCTCAGGCATCGGTTATGGCCGTGCGTTCCGCGACGCTCCGGGACGAGCCTGGCGCAATGCGAGCGAATATCAGGACGTGCTCGCCGCCGGCCGCTGGCTCGCTTCTCGGCCCGGAGTCGATCCGAACAAGATCGGAATCTGGGGCGGCTCCTATGGCGGGCTGCTCACCGGCCAGGCGCTTGCGCGCAACTCCGACCTGTTCAAGACCGGTGTCGCGATCCACGGAGTCTATGACTGGAGCTGGCCTTCGCCGGTCAAGGGCCATTTGAGTCCCAGTACCTATTTCGGAGTGGACAAGAAGGACCGCGACGTGGCGCGCGCCTCTTCACCAATCGGGCATCTCGAGACCTGGCGCTCGCCGGTGCTCCTGATCCACGGCGACGAGGACATGAACGTCGACGTTGTCGAGACGGTCGATCTTGCGCAGCGCCTGCGCGAACGCGGGGTCGAGGTGCGCACCCTCATTTTTCCTGGTGAAGCCCACGATTTCATTCGTCACGCCGAATGGGAGAAGGTGTGGCGAACGCTCGATCCCTATTTCCTGGAGAAGCTTGCGCCGGCCAATTAGCGATCCTACTCGAACTCCACGATCACCTGATCGACCGCGAGGCTGTCGCCGGCTTTGGCTGGTGTCGCCTTGACGCTCGCCGCTTTGGGGGCGCGCAGGATGTTCTCCATCTTCATCGCTTCCATGACGGCGACGGGTTGGCCGGGTTCGACCTTGTCGCCGACGGCGACATCGAGGCGCGTCAGAAGTCCGGGCATTGGAGCCAGCAGCAACCGTGAAAGGTCGGGCGCCGGCTTTTCGATCATGTGTTTCGAAAGCTCGGCAACGTGTGGGCTCAGCACCTGCACCTTATGGCTGGCGCCGTGGGTCTGGAGCTCCCAGTTGCGCCCCATTCGGCGTACCTGCACGGTGCGCATGCGCCCGTCGAGGAGAACGGTCAGCAGCCGCTGACCTGGGGTCCAGCGCCCGACGATGTCGACTAAGGCGCCGTCGTCCGTCAAAGCAAGCGTTCCGCCCTTGTAGGGCTTGATCCGGACGCGGTGGCTCACGCCGCCATCGATCCTCACGATGCGCTCGCAAGGAAAATGGGGCCGTTCTCCAAGCTGGTCGCTGATCTCAGATGCACGCTCATCGGTGATGACTGCGACCATTCCGGCAATCGCCGTCAGGTCCTCGATCAGCTGTTCGTCTGCCGGAGCGCCGTCGAAGCCCTCGGGATATTCATCGGCGATGAAGTCGGTCGCGAGATCGCCTTCGCGAAAACGGGGATGCTGCATCAGCGCCGAGAGAAAGTCGACATTGTCACTGATGCCGTCGATCACGAACTGGTCGAGCGAGGCGATCTGCGCGTCGACCGCGAGTTCGCGGGTCGGCGCCCAGGTGATCAGCTTGGCGATCATCGGGTCGTAAAAGATGCTGACTTCGCCGCCGTCGGCCACTCCGTCGTCGACGCGCACGATCAGGTCAGCCTCGTTCACTTGCGTCGGTGGATGGTAACGGATCAGCCGGCCGGTGCTCGGCAGGAAGCCTCGGTAGGGATCCTCGGCGTAGATGCGCGTTTCAACCGACCAGCCGTTTATCCCGATGTCGTCCTGGGCAAACTTGAGCTTCTCGCCGGCTGCGACGCGGATCATCTCTTCGACGAGATCCAGACCCGTTATCTCCTCGGTCACCGGATGCTCGACCTGCAGCCTCGTGTTCATTTCGAGGAAGTAGAAGCTCTTGCCGCTCTTGTCGGCGCCGTTGACGATCAGCTCGACCGTGCCTGCCGAATGATATCCGACCGACCGCGCAAGTGCGACCGCCTGCTCGCCCATGGCCCTGCGCATCTCGGGAGAGACGAAGGGCGAGGGCGCTTCCTCGACTACCTTCTGGTTGCGCCGCTGGATCGAGCATTCACGCTCATTGAGGTAGAGGATGTTGCCGTGCTTGTCGCCGAGCACCTGGATCTCGATGTGCCTGGGCGCCTCGATGAACTTCTCGATAAAGACTCGGTCGTCGCCGAAACTGTTGAGGCCCTCGCGCTTCACGCTTTCGAAGCCCTCGCGCACCTCCTTCTCGCTCCAGGCGAGACGGATGCCCTTGCCGCCGCCGCCCGCCGATGCCTTCATCATCACCGGAAAGCCGATGTCCCTGGCGATTTTGACCGCGTCATCCGTCGTCGCGATGTCACCCAGATAGCCGGGGACGACATTCACTCCGGCCCTGGCGGCGAGCTTCTTGGATTGGATCTTGTCGCCCATCGCCGCAATCGCCTTGGGCGGAGGACCGATGAAGGTGATTCCTGCCTTCTCCAGCGCTTTTGCAAAGCTCTCCCGCTCGGAAAGAAAGCCATATCCGGGATGAACCGCCTCGGCGCCCGTTTCCTTGCATGCGTCTATGATGAGCTCGGCCTTGAGATAGGATTCCGATGCGCTCGGCGGGCCGAGCCGAACGCTTTCGTCGGCCATCTTCACATGCGGAGCGCGTGCGTCGGCGTCGGAATAGACGGCGACCGTTCTGATTCCCATGCGCCGAGCCGTGCGGATTACCCGGCACGCGATCTCGCCGCGATTGGCGATCAGGATCTTCTTGAACACGCGCGTCTTGTAACCCGGCCAAGCCCGCGGTCCAGTCCACCAGCCCAAGGTTCGAATTCCGGCATCTGCCGGAACAGGGGCCAATTCACTCCGCCGCCTCGTCGAGCGGCGGCCGATTGTGGCCGAGCAGGCGAAGGACCTCGTCGGCGGCGTCGGCGAGGTTGGTGCCGGGGCCGAAGATCGCCTGCACGCCCGCGGCACGGAGCAGTCCATAATCCTGCGGAGGGATGACGCCGCCGGCAACGACCTTGATGTCGGCTCGGCCCATTTCCCTCAGGGCCTCGATCATCTCCGGAATGAGCGTTCGATGCCCGGCGGCGAGAGAGCTTGCGCCAACGACATCGACGTCATTCTCGATCGCCATTTGCGCTGTCTCTCGAGGAGTCTGGAACAAGGGCCCGGGGATCACTTCAAAGCCGAGGTCGGTGAACGCCGATGACACCAGGTTCGCGCCGCGGTCGTGCCCGTCCTGGCCCATCTTCGCAACCATGATCCTGGGTTTGCGGCCGAGGCGCTCAGCGACCGAGCGCGTACCCTCTTCGGCGAGTTTCCACCGCCCGTCGCTTCGAGCCTTGCCATAGATGCCGCGGACCGGCTCGGGTTTGGTGCCGTAGCGGCCGAATACGCGCTCCAGAGAGTCCGAAATCTCGCCGAGCGTCGCGCGCGCGCGCGCAGCCTCGATGCTAAGCGCAAGCAGGTTGGCCGTGCCTCTAGCCCCATTCTCGAGATCATTCAGAGCGGCGCGCACCTCGTCCTCGTTTCGGTCGGCCCGAACCTTCTCGATCCGCGCGATCTGCTGCGCTCGGAGCTTTGCATTGTCGACCTCGAGGATGTCGTGCTCTTCCTCTTGGGCGGGACGATAGCGATTGACTCCGACGATCACGGTCTCGCCCATATCCACCTTCGCCGCTCGAGACGCCGCGGCCTCCTCGATGCGGTGCTTGGGAAGTCCTTCGGCGACTGCCTTGGTCATTCCACCGTGCTGTTCGACTTCCCGGATGAGGTCCGAGGCGCGCTCCTCGAGTTCGCTGGTCAGCTTCTCGACATACCAGCTTCCGCCGAGCGGATCGGCGACCGCCGTCACTCCGCTCTCCTCGGCGAGGATCAGCTGGGTGTTGCGCGCAATGCGCGCCGAGAAATCCGTCGGTAGAGCGATCGCCTCGTCGTAGCTGTTGGTGTGCAGCGATTGAGTGCCGCCGAGAACCGCGGCGAGCGCCTCGATCGTGGTCCGGATGATGTTGTTATATGCGTCCTGTTCTGTGAGGCTGACGCCCGATGTTTGGCAATGGGTCCTCAGGCGCTTGGACTCGGCCTTTTTCGCTCCGAGATCGGTCATGATCCGGTGCCACAGAGTGCGCGCTGCGCGAAGCTTCGCGACCTCCATGAACAGGTTCATGCCAATGCCGAAGAAGAAGCTGAGGCGCGGCGCGAAGTCATCGATGTCAAGGCCATCGGACATCGCGCAGCGGACATATTCCATGCCGTCGGCGAGCGTGTAGGCAAGCTCCTGGACCGCTGTCGCTCCAGCTTCGTGCATGTGATAGCCGCTGATCGAGATCGAATTGAACTTCGGCATCTCTCTCGCGCAATATTCGATCACGTCGCTGACGATCCGCATGCTCGGTTCGGGCGGGTAGATATAAGTATTGCGGACCGCGAACTCCTTGAGAATGTCATTCTGGATCGTGCCCGTGAGCTTGTCGTGCGGCACGCCTTGCTCCTCGCCCGCAACGATGAAGAAGGCCATGACCGGGAGCACTGCTCCGTTCATCGTCATGCTGACCGACATCCGGTCGAGCGGAATTCCGCCGAAGAGAAGTTTCATGTCCTCGACGGTGTCGATTGCAACGCCCGCCATCCCGACGTCGCCAGCGACACGCGGATTGTCGCTGTCGTAGCCGCGATGAGTGGCAAGATCGAAAGCCACGCTGAGGCCTTTCTGTCCAGCCGCGAGGTTGCGGCGATAGAAAGCGTTGGATTCCTCGGCCGTCGAGAAACCCGCATATTGGCGGATGGTCCAGGGCCGGCCGGCGTACATCGTTGCATAAGGACCGCGGGTGAACGGCGGGAGACCAGGATAGACGCTTTCGATTTCACCCACGTCATCGGGGCCGTAGACCGTGTTCAGTCGAATAGCTTCGAACGTGTCGCGGGAAAGATCATTCCCGCCGCTTTCCCTTGCGGCGAGGGCTTCCCAGTCCAGCTTCGACGGCTTCTTGGTCACGAGAAGCGCACTAGCGCGCTCGCCGAGCAAGCTCAAACGACGCTAGCGCTCGAGGTGACGTCTCAATTTGGCCGCCGCGATCCCATCATCGCGCAAGCGGCACATCTGGTGCCTCAGCCCGAAGGTGAAGCACTTTTGGGATTCTGCCGCGGTTCAGCAAGAGTCTTGTAGGCAACTCGCGCATTTGGTTTCGGAGCTACAACCAGGCATGAACGACCGCCGCACATTTCTCGGCCTCATCGGTGTCGGAGCTGTTGGAATGATCCTGTTCGGACGCGGTGCCTCATCAGCCGCGATCGGCCATTTTGCAGTCAGCCATTCGCCGGACCAATGGAGGCGGATCCTCGGGCCCGAACGATACGCAGTGCTTCGCGAAGCCGCGACCGAGAGACCCTTTTCGAGCCCGCTCCTCAATGAGCATCGCAAGGGCACATTCCTTTGTGCCGGCTGCGCATTGCCGATTTTCAGTTCTGCAACCAAGTTCGAAAGTGGAACCGGCTGGCCGAGCTTCTGGAAGCCCCTGGCGCACGCGGTCGTGACACGTCCTGACCACAGCCTCATGATGGAGCGTACAGAAGTGCTTTGTGAGCGTTGCGGAGGCCATCTGGGGCACGTCTTCGACGACGGGCCAAAGCCGACCGGCCTGCGTTATTGCATGAACGGGCTGGCGCTGAATTTCCGGCCGTCCTGAGGAAGCTCAGGCTACGATGCGCAGCTTTCCGCGGTTCCCCGGCGCTGCGTAGCAGACGACTCCGAGCTCGGCCTGAAGCTGCTCGAGCTCGCGCTGTTTGGCTTCCTTGGATGTCTCGCAATAGCGCTTCTCGATCTCCGCTTCCTCGTCCGTCTGTTCACGGAAATAGGAGATGGTGATTCGGCGTCCGAAGACTTCGTCACCGCGGAGCCGGAGCTCGGCTTCGCTCTCCTGTGGAAGGCTGTCGCGCAACTCAGCCAGCTTCTGGATCAGTTCGTCGAGGGACACATGGTCCGCAATGTCGACGAAATCCTTGACGCGTCTCTTCACTCGTGACCCTCCCCGGCCCCCGGAGCGTTAGATACATGTGGCGCGAATCGACGCGCAACGGATAATCGATCTTTATCCCCAACGAAGTTGCCTGCCTGTGAATAGTATCGAAATGAAACCTTCAGAAGTCGACCTGCTGACACTCGAGCATGGCCACCTTCGTTTGACTCTAAGTCCTTCGATTGGCGGCGCAATTTCGGCATTCGAATGGACCGGCGAGGGTGGAGCGCGAGCGATATTGCGCAAATGCCACAGTCCTCTCGAAAAGGTGCTCGACGCCGGCTGCTTTCCTCTCGTGCCCTACGTGAACCGGATCCGCGGCGGGCATTTCAGCTTCGGCGGGCGAACCATTCATCTCGAGCCGAACATGGCGGACGATCCGAGTCCTCTGCATGGGCAGGGGTGGCTCAATCCCTGGACCATCGAGTGCAAGGATTCAAAAAGCGCTTCGCTCGTTTATCATCACGAGCCGGACGAATGGCCCTGGGCGTACGCCGCCTCGCAGGAATTCGCGCTCGGCGAACACGGATTGTCGGTCAGTCTGACCTGTTTCAACAAAGACTCAGAGCCGATGCCGTGCGGTCTTGGCGAGCATCCCTATTTCGACTGCGGACCCGAGACTCGGATCGACACAATCGTCGATAGCGCCTGGACCGTGGACGAGGACACCCTCCCCGTCGAAAAGGTCCCGGCCGAGGGCCGCTACGATCTGAAGGATCGCCTCGTTTGTGGCCAGGATCTCGACAATGGCTTCGAAGGCTGGGGCGGTGAAGCGCGGATGAGTGATCCGGCGTGGCCGTACGAACTGCGGCTGACGTCGCCAACGGCGAAATTCTTCCAGCTCTATTCGCCGTCGGAAGGAGGGATCTTCGTCGCGGAACCGGTCACCCATGCGAATGCTGCACTCAATCGGCCGGAGAGTGAATGGTCCAGGCTGGGGGTGAGGGTGCTACAGTCTGGCGAGGCGATGAGCCTCGCAATGCGCCTGGAGGTTGTCCCGAAATAGCCGATTTGTTCAGGTTGAACAGCGGCAAGCGGCTTATATAGCCCCTCGGCCTTGGCCTTCCCGGAGACGTGGGTGAGTGGCTGATACCAGCGGTTTGCTATATTCCGCTAGTCATTGAATCCAAAGCGAAATCTGACGCCGTATAAGCACTATTATAATGGAATGGGCGTCGACAACTGCGGGCCTCAATCGCTGAGAACATGGCGGTCGCCCGCTGCGGTCCTAGGAAGGGGGGCGGAGCTGTGGATTGGAATTACGAACGGGCGAGCAATCGCATCGAGAAACTCGAGCAGGAGCGGCCGAGGATCATCGTCGAAGATATCGGCGAACGTTTGCAATTCCTGGCCAAAGAGCGGTCTGCTCTTTTAGTCACCCGGCTCAAGCGCATGCCCAGTGCCATGCGCGTGCGACGATGGACGGTCGAGCATGTGTTCGGCACCATCAAGGACTGGATGGGGCGAAGTCACTTCAAGACGCGAACGCTGAAGCGG
>DATATH010000206.1:0-5094 GCA_036268895.1 Sphingomicrobium sp.
ACGTTCGGCGCGGATCGGCTGAAGGCCGGCCTGGCTCATTGTGACCCAATCGGCTTCGCCCAATTGTTCGACCCGCGGTTCACCCGAACCGAGACTCCCGAGTGCCCCGATCTCGCCGGCGCTTGGAGAATGTTCGAAATATGCATGGATGAGCCATTGATCCGGCTTCGACGCATCTGATTCGTCGGCGACCAGCACCGGTGGGTTGGCGCAGTTCGGGAAAATATCGTCCCCCCCGGCGATTGCCTGCCCTTGCGCGCGCGAGCAGGCAATCGTCACTCGCCAGCTCACCTCGAGGCAGCTTCCTTGGCCAGACGGTCGTCGAGCTGCTTGCTCAGCCCCGCGGCATAGTCCTTGCAGGCATTCGGATTTTCGAGGGATTTCCCGAGCGCGAGCCGGTCGATCATGTGGCTTGCCGAAGGGTGCGGGGTCAAAAGAATGTCGCAATCGAGCGCCGCGACCTTTGCAATGCTCGAGCGATAGGCGGCAAGGTAGGCCGGATGATCGCTGAAGCGGTAGGTCTTGCTGCTGGTCGGCGTCAGGCTGTCCGCATAGACGATCTGACGGCAGACGCCCCCCTGGCAGCTGCCCCAGTGCCAGGTCAGCGCACCCGGCGTGTGTCCGGGAGTCGCGGTCGCCACCAGAACGGTGTTGCCGAGCCGTATCTGTTCGCCATCACGAACCGTTCGATCGACATGGGCGGGCGGAAAGGCGGGATTGGTTCCATATTGCGGATCGTCCTGGCTGGCCGTGCCGCTGTTGAGGACCGCGGCAGCGGCAGGCGAGGCGATCAGCTGTGCACCGGTAAGGCGCTGCAGCTTAGCGAGACCGCCGACATGGTCGTAATGCTCGTGGCTGTGGAGCAGGTATTTGACGTCGGTCAGCCTGAACCCGAGCTTCCTGACATTGTCGGCGATGAGGTCGGCATCCTGTTCGGTACCGCCGTCGATCAGGATGTCGCCGGCGGGATCGGTGATGAGAATGGACGAGATTCCGCAGGTTCCGACAAGATAGGTATTTCCGAAGATGCGAACCGGCGGCGCCGGCTTGTCGTAGGCATCCCAATCCTTGCACTGCGATGCGAAGAGTGGGCCGGCCGTCTCGATCGGCGCTCTCGGCTGTTCGATCTGTTGCGGCTTGCCGAGCGGAACGACAATTGGAAGGATCTGCGCTGCGGCCGCGAGCGCGACGCTAGCGAACATAGCTCGCACCGTTGGCGTCGATGATGGTGCCGGTGGCCGACGCCGGGGCGTCGGCGGAAAGCCAGCGGATCACTTCGGCGATCTCCCCGGTGCTCGCGACCCGGCCGAGCGGGATGTCCGCGATAATCTGGGCGCCGCCACGACCTTCAAGGTATTCAGCTGTCATCTCCGAGACCGTGAATCCAGGAGCGACCGCGAAGCAGAGGATGCCCTCGCCCGCATAGCCGCGAGCGATCGTCTTGGTCATTCCGACCATCGCAGCCTTGGAAGCGGCATAGTGCCAGTGCTGCGGCGAGTCGCCGCGAAAGGCAGCGCGGCTTGCGACGTTGACGATGCGCCCGCCCCCGCCGCGATCGAGGAAATGCGATACGGCGAGGCGCGACAAGTCAGCGGCCGCCTGGAGGTTGATCGTCAGCGTCCTGTGCCAGGCAGCGTGCCATTCATCGTCAGGCGCGTTGTCCGCCACCGCTTCATAGATGCCGGCATTGTTGACGAGGACATCGATCTCGCCGCCGAGCTGATCGAGCGCCGTGTCCCAGATGTCGCGTGGTGAGCGCGGATCGAAAAGATCACCGGCGATCAGCTGGTCGGTGCCCTTGGTGGAATGGCCGACGACGTTGTGGCCGGCCTTTTTCAAGAGTGAGTAGGTCGCCGCTCCGATCCCGCGGCTTGCTCCGGTGACGAGAATGTTCATCCCTGCCGTTTGTCATTGCGAGCGCGGCGAAGCAATCCAGAGCAATCGTCGATTTCCGCTCGTCGCTTCGCCTCTTCGGGAATGAGGAGGAACGGGCGCCTTTAGGCCGCCATTCCGTTCACGAAATCCTTGGCGGTCGTATTGAAGCCTGCAATTTGCTCGGAGAAGCGGCCGAAGCCCTGCTCGACCTGATCGATATCCTTCGCGACATTCTCGGTGTCGGAGCGGATCGCTGCAATGGTCGAACTCATCGAGTCGGCTGCTAGCGCGGTTTCGTCGACTGCGGCGGTGATCATCGTCACCGTCTGCGCCTGAAGCTCCATCGCCTCGCGGATCCGGTCTGCCGAGCTCTGGACTTCCTCGACCGTGCCCTGAATCGAACTGTTGGCGTCGACCGTCTGGCGCGTTGCCTGCTGGATGGCGGTGATCTTGGCAGTGATGTCGTCAGTCGCCCGAGCAGTTTGCGAAGCGAGGCTTTTCACCTCCTGCGCGACGACTGCGAAGCCACGGCCCGCATCGCCTGCGCGCGCAGCCTCGATGGTGGCGTTGAGTGCGAGCAGGTTTGTCTGACCGGCGATGTCGCGGATCAGGCTGAGGATCGATTCGATTGCTTCGACGTGGGCCGACAGGGCTTGGCTCACCTTCACCGCCTGGCTCGCCTGGTCGCCTGCACGGGTCGCCACTCCGGCTGCAACCTCGACCTCCGTGCGGGCATCCTCAATCGCCCGGATGAGACCCGCGGCGGTCTGCGCCGCTTCGCGCATCGCGACGGCCGACTGTTCCGCGGCGGCGGCGACTTCGCTCGTCTTGCCGAGCATTCCGCGAGCGGAGGTAGAGGTCGAGCGCGTCCGTTCGGTCAGCGTCTTCGATTGCTCGGTGCTCGCCCGCACAAGCTCGCCGACACGCCGCTCGAACTGTTCGCTCTCGCGGCCGCGCTGGTCGGCGGCCTCGATCGCCTCGAGAAGGGCGACCTGCGCGAGAATGATGTCAGTTTCGATCACCGTCAGCCGCTGGAAGGCAGTGACGCAATCCTGGATCGTGTCATTATCGTCACCAAACCGTTCGAAGGCGGCCGCAACGACTCGCGAATTCAGCTGGTCTCGAGCAACGATATATTGGGGAACCGAAGTCTTCTCGCGGAAAATCGCGCGGCCATATTCGGCGACCGCTTGGATCCAGTTCGAATCCACCTTCGCGGCATAATGCGCCTTGACGGTGACGGCGGCATCGCTTCCGAATTGTTCGCGAACTTCCTGATCGATGAGGTCGCCGACCTTCTCGCGAAGCAGCTGCAGGTCGCGGTCGAGCGATCCGCCGGGATTGTAGGCCGCGAGCCTCGCGCTCACCTGCTGATCGGTCAGGCGCTGAAGCTGTCCAGTATCCCCGCTCATTCGTCCGCTCTCCGTCATTCGCTGGCCGTGTTTGCCGATGCTCTTGCAGCACGAATGGTTAAGACCCGGTTAGGGAGCACTTGCGAAACTTGCGCCCCGCTGGGCCCCGCCTTAAGCGGCGGCACCATGGCAAGCACAAGAACTCGCCCGCTTTCCCCCCACCTGACGATCTGGCGCTGGGGGCCCTCGATGCTCGTTTCGATTCTCCACCGGGCGACCGGCACCGCGCTGTCGATCGCCGGCCTGGCGCTGCTCACCTGGTGGTTAATGGCGCTCTCGAAAGGATCGGACGCCTATGCGACCTTGGAGAAGGCGGCCAACAGCTGGATCGGAATCGTCGTCCTCGTTGGACTGACCTGGAGCTTCTTCCAGCACCTTCTGTCGGGCATTCGCCATCTCGTGACGGACACGGGCGCCGGATATGACCTGCGCGCCAACAAGACTTCGGCGATACTGACCATCGTCGGATCGGTCCTGCTCACCGCTCTAGCCTGGGCCTGGTTGATGGGAGTGCGGGCATGAGCATCGGCGACAGCTCAACCCCGATCGGCAAGGCGCGAGGCCTTGGCTCGGCTCGCGAGGGCGGCGAGCATTGGCTGACCGAGCGAGTGACGAGCATTGCTCTCACCCTTCTGGGGACCTGGTTCATCGCGTCGCTTCTGCTGCTTCCGAAGCTGGATCAGCGCACCCTGGTCGAATGGTTGCACGCGCCCAGTGGAGTGATCCCGATGGCGCTGCTCGTCATCGTCGGCTTCAAACATGCACTCGACGGAATGAAGGTGTTCATCGACGATTATGTCCATGAGCCCGGCAGCAACTTCGTCATCAACACCCTGTTGCTGTTTCTGGCGGTGGGTGGCGGAGCGATTGCACTCTATGCGCTGGCGGTGCTCGCCTTCGGAGGCGGCGCGTGAGTGCCTACCAGATCGTCGATCACACCTATGACGTTGTGGTGGTCGGAGCTGGTGGTTCCGGCCTTCGCGCGACCATGGGCGCAGCCGAACATGGCCTCAAGACGGCCTGCATCACGAAGGTCTTCCCGACCCGCAGCCATACTGTCGCCGCGCAGGGTGGGATCGCCGCAAGCCTCGGCAACATGGGCCCCGACCACTGGACGTGGCACATGTATGACACGGTCAAGGGCTCCGACTGGCTCGGCGATCAGGATGCGATCGAATATATGTGCCGCGAGGCACCTGCCGCGGTCATCGAGCTCGAGCATATGGGCCTGCCCTTCAGCCGCACTTCGGACGGCCGGATCTATCAGCGCGCCTTTGGCGGGATGACGCAGAACATGGGCGAAGGCCCTGCTGCGCAACGCACTTGCGCCGCCGCTGACCGCACCGGCCATGCAATGCTTCACACGCTCTACTCGCAGAGCCTGAAGCATGATGCAGACTTCTTCGTCGAATATTTCGCGATCGACCTCATCATGGAGGGCGGCGCCTGCCGCGGGATCGTCGCGCTGTGCCTCGACGACGGGTCGATCCACCGCTTCCGAGCGCAGTCGGTGGTGCTCGCGACGGGCGGCTACGGCCGTATCTATTTTACCGCTACCAGCGCACACACCTGCACCGGCGACGGCAATGCGATGGTGCTGCGCGCCGGCCTACCTCTCCAGGATATGGAATTTGTCCAATTCCACCCGACCGGCATTTACGGCGCTGGCGTTCTCATCACCGAAGGCGCCCGCGGCGAGGGCGGCTATCTCACCAACAGCGAAGGCGAGCGCTTCATGGAGCGCTACGCGCCCCATGCGAAGGATCTTGCCAGCCGTGACGTCGTCTCACGCTCTGAGGCAATGGAG
>DATATH010000207.1:0-2564 GCA_036268895.1 Sphingomicrobium sp.
GTACCATTCGGTCCTCGCGATCTCCGCGCCTCCGAGACGGCCCGAGCAGGTGATACGAATGCCCTCGGCGCCGAGACGCAACGCCGACTGAACGGCGCGCTTCATCGCCCGGCGGAAGGCGATCCGGCGCTCGAGCTGATCGGCGACGCCCTGGGCGACGAGCTTGGCGTCGATCTCGGGCTTGCGGATCTCGACGATGTTGAGGCTCACATCGGAACTCGTCATCTTCTGAAGCTCCTTCTTGAGCTTCTCGATGTCCGCGCCCTTCTTGCCGATGATCACGCCCGGACGAGCCGCGTAGATCGATATTCGGCAGATCTTCGCTGGACGCTCGATCACCACCTTCGAGATTGCCGCCTGAGGCAGCTTCTCGAGGATGTAGCGACGGATCTTGAGATCTTCGAGCAGCAGCCGGCCATAGTCCTGGCCTTCGGCGAACCAGCGGCTGTCCCAGGTACGGTTGATCTGCAGGCGAAGCCCGACAGGAGAGGATTTCTGACCCATTTACGCTTCTTCCTGCTCGCGAACGACGACGCGGATTTGACTGAACGGCTTGACGATCCTGCTGGAGCGACCCCGCGCTCGGGTCGCAAAGCGCTTCATCGAGATCGACTTGCCGACGCTCGCCTCGGCAACGACGAGTGCATCGACGTCGAGATTGTGGTTGTTCTCGGCATTGGCGACGGCCGAGGCGAGCACCTTGTAGACATCCTCGCTCATGCCCTTGGGGCTGAACCTCAGGATGTTGAGTGCTTCCTCGACCTTCCGGCCGCGGATCATCTGGGCGACAAGGTTGAGCTTGCGCGCCGAGCCACGGATCGTGTTGCCGATCGCAAGGGCTTCCTTATCGCCCACCTTTCGAGGTGCAGCTGCCTTGCCCATTAGCGCTTGCCCTTCCTGTCGGAGGCATGGCCGTGGAACGTGCGCGTCGGCGCGAACTCGCCGAGCTTCATTCCAACCATTTCCTCACTGACCGACACCGGCACGAACTTGCGGCCGTTGTAGACATTGAAGGTGAGGCCGACGAACTGCGGCAGGATCGTCGAACGGCGCGACCAGGTCTTGATCGGAGCGCGTCCACCCCTGTCCTGCGCAGACTCCGCTTTCTTCAGAAGCGAAAGCTCGACGAACGGACCTTTCCAGACGGAACGGGCCATGGATTAACCCTTCTTCTTCGCGTGACGCGACCGAATGATGAACTTGTCGGTCGACTTGTTGTGACGAGTGCGGGCGCCCTTGGTCGGCTTGCCCCACGGAGTGACCGGATGACGGCCGCCTGAAGTCCGGCCCTCACCACCGCCGTGCGGGTGGTCGACCGGGTTCTTGGCGACGCCACGGGTCAGCGGACGTTTGCCGAGCCAGCGATTGCGGCCCGCCTTGGCGAGGTTGGTGTTTGCATTGTCGGGGTTCGACACCGCGCCGACCGTCGCCATGCAACCGGAGCGGACATAGCGCTGCTCGCCCGAATTCAGTCTGACTATGACCATTCCGCGGTCGCGGCCGACCACCTGCACATAGGTGCCGGCGGCGCGTGCGATCTGACCGCCCTTGCCCGGCTTCAGCTCGACATTGTGGACGATGGTTCCGACCGGCATCTGGCCGATCTCCATCGCATTGCCGGGCTTCACGTCGACCTTCTTGCCGGCGATCACCTTGTCGCCCGGGGCAAGCCGCTGCGGTGCGAGGATATAAGCCTGCTCGCCGCCCTCGTAGGTCACGAGCGCGATGAATGCCGAGCGGTTCGGGTCGTATTCGAGGCGTTCGACGGTCGCTTGAACGTCCCAGGCGCGGCGCTTGAAGTCGATGTACCGATACTTCTGCTTGTGGCCGCCGGCGATCCCGCGGCTGGTCACATGGCCCTTGTTGTTGCGGCCGCCGGTCTTGCGCTTGCCCTCGGTCAGCGCCTTGACGGGCTTGCCCTTCCACAGGCTCGACTTGTTGACCAGTATGAGGCCGCGCCTGGCCGGCGAGGTCGGATTATATTGCTTGAGAGCCATTAGCCGCGGACCCCTTCGGTAATGTCGATCGACTGGCCCTCGGCGAGGGTGACGATCGCCTTCTTCACGTCGGAACGCTGGTAGGGCCTGCCCTTCCAACGCTTGGTCTTTCCCTTGGTGATCATCGTGTTGACGGTCTTCACCTTGACGTTGAACAGCGCTTCGACCGCGGCCTTGATCTCGGGCTTGCTCGCCGTGGGAGCGACCTTGAACACGACCGCGTTCGTCTCCGAGAGCATCGTCGACTTCTCGGTGATGTGCGGGCTGAGTACGATGTCGTAGTGGCGCGCATCGAGCGCTTCTTTGGGCTTCTTAGCCATTGAAGCGGTCCTCCAGTTTCTCGACGGCCGCGCGGGTCAGAACCAGCGTTTCGTGCCGCATGATGTCGTAAACGTTGAGGCCGACCGCCGGCAGCAGGTTGACGCTCTCGAGGTTCGACGACGCCCGGGCGAAGCCGACGTTGAGCGCATCGCCGTCGATCACCAGCGCGGTCTTGCCGAAGCCGAGACTGGTAAGCCTGGCGTTAAGCTCCTTGGTCTTGCCGTCCTTGAGGTCGAGATTGTCGAG
>DATATH010000208.1:0-5641 GCA_036268895.1 Sphingomicrobium sp.
CTGTTGTGTCGAACCGGATAACTTGACCGGACGAGAGATCGACCTTGTAGACGCCGACTGTATATTGGTTTTCGGTCCCATCAGAAATCGAACTAATCGGCTGCAACTCAGTCACGATCGCAAAGCTGCCGTCCGGTGAAATGTCCATTCCGCCGAGATCGGTTCCAACGGCCCATGCGTGGAGGAGCTGCCCGCTTGAAGCGCTGTAGGCGTAGAGATTGCCGTCTGCGCCGGCGGCGTAGATCGTCGAACCGTCGGGGCTGATCGCGACGTCATCCGTTTGAACGTCGCCAAGCTGCCCCTGGAAGGCATTTGGATTGTCAGTCATCTGTCCCCCAGCCACCTAAGCGAACTCAACCTGTCCCCGAGCAGATCTTCGGCTGAAGAGACAAGGTCCAACCTCGGCTGGTCGCCCCCGCTACTTCCGAAGTCTCGCGAGGGCGATACCGCCGCCCGCGCCGCAGCGAGCGTATAAGGCCGTGCTTGGACGCGCAACGCATTTGTTCGGCTCATTCCTGAAGGCAATTCATCCGCTTAGGTCCGACTAGTCAGCGGACAGGAATTCCTGTTCGCGCGACACCAAGACCCTGTTTTCACCGATTGCTCAGAAGTCGCTCATGACGCTCATGAGCTTCCCCCTCACTCTCCCTTCTGAGCATCGCGACAGGGAGAAAGCATCGTGCTGACGATCGATGGGGCCCGTACGCCCGGGTTCAAGCTGTTCCTCGTCATCATTGTCGGGATGGTGCTCACCATACCGCTCTTCTCCATTTGGCTCCTGGTCTACGACCGCCAGTCGCAAGAAGAGGAAGCAACGAGTTCGATTACAGCTGGGTGGGGCGCTGCCCAGACGATGTCGGGGCCTCTCCTCGTCATCCCCTATCGAGCAAACGCGACCGAGACAGTCGTCCAGAATGGACAGAGCGTGACGCGCACGAATCAGCTCACACGCGAGCTGGTGCTGGCCCCGGAAGCCGCCGAGCTCACGACCGAGCTCAAGCCCCAGGTGCGCAAACGCTCGATCTACGAGGCTGTCGTCTATGATGCGCGCAATGTGGGCCACGCGCGCTTCGCCTTTCCAACCGATCTCGCCCGCACAGGTGTCGACCCGTCGCAGATGGACTTGAGCCGCGCCGAGCTTCGCTTCGCGATCAGCGATCCCCGCGGACTTGGGGCGAACCCGCACGTGTCTGCCGACGAGCAGCAGGTTCGATTGCAGCCCGGCTACGGAAGCAGCGGCGGACGCGGCTTCTTCGCCTGGATCGATGCCAATACGCTTCCCACAAGGCCGCTCAACGTCGACTTCGCCTATGACCTTCGCGGCAATGAATCGCTCAGCCTCGCGCCTCAAGCGGGAGATACGCGCTGGACGGTTCGCTCGTCGTGGCCAAGCCCGAGCTTTGCCGGCGATTTCCTCCCCGATGGACGCAACGTCGGCGCAAAGGGGTTCGATGCGAGCTACCGCATCGGCAATCTCGCGCTTGGCCGCTCGCTCGTCAGCACCAGCGATCCGACTGCGTCCGATGCATCCGCTCAAATGGCCAAATCAGATCGGGGAGCCGACGAAAGGGCCGGTCCGAGTACAGCTGCCCCGCAGGCCCAGACTGCGCAGATCAGCTTGATCCAGCCAGTCGACCTTTATTCGCAAGTCAATCGCTCGACCAAGTACGGGTTCCTCTTCATCGGCTTCACCTTCCTTGCACTTCTGATGTTCGACGTGATCGGCGGCGTGCGCGTCTCGGCAGTCGAATATCTGCTGATGGGCGCAGCGCTCGTCCTCTTCTTCGTCCTCCTCCTCGCCTTTGCCGAGGTGATCGGCTTCGCCTCCGCTTACGTGCTCGCATCGGCGTCGATCGCCGGCCTCAATACCGCTTATTCGGCTGCGGTGCTTTCGAGCTGGCGCCGGGCAGGCCTTATCGGCGGCCTTTTGGTTGGACTCTACGCCGTGCTCTACATCCTCCTCAGCCTCGAAGCCTTTTCGCTGCTGATCGGCGCGCTCCTTCTTTTCGCGGCGCTCGCCGGAGTGATGTACGCGACGCGGCGGATCGACTGGAGCGCTCCAAGGACCGCCTCCGCGAGCGGGTGACCGCGTCGCACTTTGCCGCTAGTCGGCGGCGATGAACGATCGTCCGCGGCCGCCCAAGCGCATTTTCCCGAGTTCCAAGACCGAGGCCAAGTCGGCGGAGCATGTCCCGTCCATCCCGCAAACCGAGAGCAGCTCATACAAGCTCGCCTTTCAGGATACCGAGTTCCTGCTCCGCCCGGATTTACGGCCGGTCCGCTTCCAGCTCGAACTCCTGAAGCCCGAGTTGCTGCTCGAAGAAGCGAAAATCGGCTCGACCTTCGTATTCTATGGATCCGCCCGAATTCCCGCCCCCGACATGGCCGACACGCTCGTCGCCGCAGCTGCAAACCCGGACCAGGAAGCGATCGCCGAGCGGCTCAAGGCCAAGTCCCGCTATTATGATGTCGCTCGCGATCTGGCTCGACTCGCCAGCCGCTGCGGCTGCGACGAGGATGGTTATCAGCAGTTCGTCGTCTGTTCGGGCGGCGGACCATCGATCATGGAGGCCGCAAACCGCGGCGCTGCCGACGAGGGAAAGGAATCGATCGGCCTCAATATCGTTCTACCCCACGAGCAGCTGCCCAACCGCTACGTCACTCCGGACCTCAGCTTCCAGTTTCACTATTTCGCGCTTCGCAAGATGCACTTCCTCCTGCGCGCCCGCGCAGTCGCGGTGTTTCCGGGCGGTTACGGCACGTTCGACGAGATGTTCGAGCTTCTGACCCTCATTCAGACCGGCAAGGTACGGCCGCTTCCGATTCTGCTCTTCGGCAAGGATTATTGGAACCGAGTGATCAATTTCGAAGCGATGGTCGAGGAAGGCGTGATCGCGCCCCACGATCTCGACCTCATCCACTGGAGCGAAGAGGCGGGGGAAGCCTGGGCGTTCGTCACCCGCTTCTATGCTGGACATCCCTCGCCGCCGCGCGACGAGGACGGCCCGCCGGAATAAGCGCTAAGGCTGCCCCTTGACGCTCTTGGGCCCGCTGGTCTTCGCGGCCGGTCCGCCCGAATTCTTCGGATTGCCCTCGGCAACCGCGGTATTCAGAACGGGCTCCTTCTGTGCCTTTTGTGGACCGTTGTTCGGACCGGCTCCAGCAGCGGTTCCAGCCGCGGCAGGCGCGGCCGCCGGAGCTTTCGGCAGCGCTAGCGGGGAATCGCTGTGCGAGTTGAGGAAGGCCTCGACGTTCGCTCGATCCTGGGGATTGCTGAGCCCAGCGAAAGTCATCTTCGTGCCAGGCGCGAAGGCCCTCGGGCTCGTCAGCCACTGGCTGAGATTATCCCAATTCCAGGTGCCGCCCTTCTTCGAGAGGGCGTCGGAAAAGGCATAGCCCTTGTCCTGTCCGATCGGCTGGCCGAGCACGTTCCAGAGGTTAGGCCCAAGCTGGTTGGGCCCGCCCTTGTCGGCATTGTGGCAGGCCATGCACTTGTTGAAGATCTGCTGGCCCTTCGCCGGATCGGCCGTCGCTAGATAGGTCTCGATCGGCTGCTCGGCTGCGGCTGCGCCTCCGCTCTCCTCCTCGGCACCGGCGATCGGATAGCCCATCTTCTCCGGACGCTCACTGCGAAAATATTCTCCCGCCACGATCGACGAGCCGAGCGCGACGATACCCGCGAACAGCACCCAGCCGGCGATGGTGTTGAAGCGATCGTCCATGAAGTTTCCCTGTTTGTGCAAGAAGACGAAGAGGTGGATTTGCGCTGCCTCTTAGGGTCCGAATTTTGCTTCTTCAAGCGGCAGCGCGGGTCTCCAGCTTCGGAGTGAGCGCGAGTTCGGCCGCGCGGCGATAAAGGGTTGGGAGACCTGCCTCATGGAGGCGCTCGAGCGAATGCCACCAGCCATCGCCGATAGGCTGCGGACGCCGCTCGAGAAAAAGATCGAGCGAGAAATGGGTGAAGAGATGGCGGACGGCGCCCAGATTCTCGGAGGTCGGCGGGGCGTCTGTCCATCCGCTCCCGGGAAGCGCTGCCATTCCGCCCAAAAGTCCGTTCGAGGGCCGCCTCACGAGCCAGACATTTCCCTCGCGTTCGATCCAAAAGGCAACACCATATCTTTGCGGCCGCGGAGCTCGCCGGGGACGGGTGAAGAAGCGTTCGGGCTCGCCGCTCGAAAAGGCCCGGCATCCGATCCCCAGCGGGCACTTCGCGCACTTCGGATATCGCGGACGACAGATGGTTGCTCCAAGGTCCATCATCGCCTGGACGAAGTCGCCGGGACACTCGGCGGGCATCATCGCCTCGGCGAGTCTCCGGATTTCGGCGCGGGAGATATCTAGGGCGCTTGCGACGCCATTGTAGCGGCCGACCACTCGGGCGACGTTCGTGTCGATCGCTACCGCAGCTTCACCGAACGCAATCGCAGCGATCGCAGCCGAGGTATAGTCGCCGATCCCCGGAAGCTCCCGAAGCCCGGTGCTGTTCGTCGGAAAGCTCCCGCGGCGAGCCACCTCGCGCGCACAGGCGATGAGGTTTCGAGCCCGCGCATAATAGCCAAGGCCCGCCCACTCCGAGAGGATCTCCTCGTCGCTCGCCTGGGCGAGCTCCTGGATGGTCGGCCACTTCGCAACGAAGCGCTCGAACCGAGGGACCACCGTCGCGACGGTCGTCTGCTGGAGCATGATCTCGCTCAGCCAAACGCGGTACGGGTCAGCGGGCCGGGCACCTGGCGGCGCGCGCCAGGGCAACCGCCTGAAGTTATCCACATAATGTTGGATCAAGCGGCTTGCGGCATTGGCGGTCACCATTTCGCTATGGCATGCTCTCCTCACATGGCGAAGCGAAAGGTTGAGAAGGAGGACAGCCCGAGGAGCTGCCGTCCCAGAGCGGCGGGAGAGCTCGTGGGCGCGATCGGCGACCCTTCGTTCCGCCGCTTTGGCTTCGTTCAGGGCTCGATCGTCAGCCGCTGGGCCGACATCGTCGGCGATCGCTATGCGAAGGTCTCCTCGCCCGAATCGATCCGTTTCCCTGCGGGCCGGAAGGCAGGCGGAGTCCTGACCCTCTTGGTGGACGGAGCGCATGCGCCTTTGATCCAGCATCTGACGCCGATGATCGTCGAACGGGTCAACCGCTTCTTCGGCCATGCCGCGATCAACCGCATCGTCTTCAGGCAGGGCAAGCCTCCGCCGCCGCCGGCAAGGCCGGAGCGGCCGCAGCCGAGGCCTATTCCCAAGGAGCTCGGTGAGGGCCTTCGCGAGATCGCCGACCCGGAGCTGCGCGCATGTCTGGAGTCGCTTGCCGCTCAGATTGCGGCTAGCAGCGGCCCGCCTTCGCTCGAGGAGGACGCTCAACCCATCCCCGTGATCAAGAGAGCCGAGTAAACAAGATGAAGCCTAGTGTTTTCATGGCTTTCGCCATCACCGCGGTGGCGATCGCCGGCTGTAATTCGAAGTCGGGCGACGCCGCTCCGCACGCCCCCGTCAAGCTCACCCAAGTAAGGCCGCCAAACGGCGGCGACTGGACCGGCGTCGTCGCTCCAACTCAGGCGGGCGGGTTCGTCATGGGCACTCCCAAGGCCAAGGTGAAGCTAGTCGAATATGGCTCGATGACCTGTCCGCATTGCGCGCATTTCGATCAGAC
>DATATH010000209.1:0-13637 GCA_036268895.1 Sphingomicrobium sp.
CCGTTGCGCGGATCGAATGGCTGTCCTTTAGGGACTGCCAGCCTTCGGTCGTGTTGAAGACTAGATCGACATCTCCGTCGAGAAGCTTGTCGACGATATGCGGACGGCCCTGGGCGACCTTGTTCACCACGTCGACGGGAAGTCCCTTCGACTCCAGGTGTGCGGCGGTCCCACCGGTAGCGATGATTGCAAAGCCAAGCTCCACCAGCTTCTCCACCGCCGGCACGATATTGTCCTTGTCGGAGTCCTTCACGGAAACGAAGGCAGTCCCACCTTGGGGTACGTCCATCCCCGCACCAAGCAGCGCCTTGGCGAAGGCGATATCGAAATTTGCATCAATTCCCATAACTTCGCCCGTACTCTTCATTTCCGGCCCGAGCACGGGGTCCGTGCCCGGAAACCGCGCAAAAGGAAAAACGGACTCTTTCACAGCGACGTAGTTGTCGATCCGCCGGACTTCGCCCAGGCTGTCGAGAGTTTCGCCGGCCATCACCCGTGCCGCGATCTTCGCCAGCGGCGTACCGGTCGCCTTGGCAACGAACGGCACGGTCCGGCTGGCGCGCGGATTCACCTCGATGAGATAGAGTTCGTCGTCCTTGACGGCGAACTGCACGTTCATGAGGCCGCGGACCTTAAGAGCGAGCGCGAGCTCGCGCGTCTGCCGTTCGATTTCCGCGACCACGTCGTCCGACAAACTGTGCGGCGGGATGGAGCAGGCGCTGTCTCCAGAGTGGACGCCGGCCTCCTCGATATGCTGAAGCACTCCGCAGACAGCGACATCAACGCCATCGCAGATTGCATCGACGTCCACCTCGATCGCATCGCGCAGGTAGCGATCTATGAGGACCGGGCTTCGGCCCGACACTTGCACGGCGGTCGCAATATAATGATCGAGCTGCTGTGGCCCTTCGACGACCTGCATCCCCCGCCCCCCGAGCACATAAGAGGGCCTCAGGAGCACCGGATATCCGATCCGCTCCGCCACTCTCAACGCCTCGTCGCGACTTCGCGCGATTCCGTTCGCGGGCTGCTTGAGATTGAGGCGTTGGACGAGGGCAGCGAACCGTTCGCGGTCCTCCGCGAGATCGATGCTGTCGGGCGAGGTGCCAAGAATCGGGACGCCCGCCGACTGAAGCTCTTCCGCCAGTTTGAGCGGCGTCTGGCCGCCGAGCTGGACGATCACCCCCAATAGCTCGCCGTTGCCTTGTTCGCGGCGGACGATCTCGAGCACGTCCTCGATTGTCAGCGGCTCGAAATAGAGTCGGTCAGACGTATCCGGATCGGTCGAGACTGTCTCCGGATTGCAGTTGACCATGATGACTTCATAGCCAGCGCCGGCCTCGCCGTTGCGGTCCCGCCCGAGCGCAAATGCGGCATGGCAGCAGCAATAGTCGAACTCGATCCCCTGCCCGATCCGGTTCGGGCCGCCGCCAAGGATCATGACCTTTCGGCGTTCGGAAACTTCCGCTTCGTCAACGGACTCGCTGAAAAGCGGCGCTTCGTAGGTCGAATAGAGATAGGGAGTCGCAGCATCGAATTCGGCCGCGCAGCTGTCGATGCGCTTGAACACGGGCCTGACGCCAAGTCGAAGGCGATGTTCGCGCACCTCCTCTTCGGTGATCCCCCCGGTCATCGCACGCATTGCGCTGTGCACTATGCCCGAGCCTCCTACCGCGATGGCCTCGCTCATCTCTCTTTCGACATGTGCAGAGCGCAGCGAAAGCTGCGCTAGGCGGGAATCGGAAAAACCCATCGCCTTCAGTCGCCTCATAGCACCCGCATCATTGGGAAGACCGTTCACGCGGAGCTCTCCTTCGGCGCGAACAATTTCCTCCAGCCGCTTGAGGAACCATGGATCGTAGCCAGTAATCTCGTTGATGCGCTCGACCGTGAAACCTTGCCGCAACGCTTCTGCCGCGACCAGCAGCCGGTCCGGGGTCGGCCTGGCGAGCGCGCTTTCGATTGCTCCGGGATCCGCAGCTTCAAGTTCGCGAACCCGGTCAAGGCCGGTCAGTCCGATCTCCAGGCCGCGAAGGGCCTTCTGCAAGCTCTCAGCGAAGCTTCGCCCTATCGCCATCACCTCGCCGACCGATTTCATCGACGTGCTCAGGATCGCATCTGCACCTCGGAATTTCTCGAACGCGAAGCGTGGTATCTTGGTCACGACATAATCGATCGTCGGCTCGAAGCTCGCAGGCGTCGCACCGCCGGTGATGTCATTGGCTATCTCGTCAAGCGTGTAGCCAACGGCGAGACGCGCTGCGACTTTCGCGATAGGGAAGCCCGTCGCCTTCGAGGCCAGCGCCGAGGATCGCGAAACGCGGGGGTTCATCTCGATCACGACCATTCGTCCGCTCTTCGGATCAACTGCGAACTGTACGTTGGATCCACCTGTTTCAACGCCTATTTCACGAAGAACGGCGATGGCAGCGGAGCGCATGCGCTGATATTCCTTGTCGGTCAGTGTCAGGGCCGGCGCGACCGTAATGCTGTCGCCCGTGTGGACTCCCATCGGATCGACGTTCTCGATCGAGCAGATGATGATGGCATTGTCGGCACGATCGCGCACGACCTCCATCTCATATTCCTTCCAGCCGAGCACCGATTCCTCGATCAGCACCTCACCGGTCGGGCTCGCCTCAAGACCTCCAGCCACAATTTGTACGAATTCGTCGCGGTTGTAGGCGATGCCCCCGCCCGTTCCGCCGAGCGTGAAGCTCGGTCGGATGATCGCCGGAAGACCGACGTGCTCGAGCCCCTTCAGCGCGTCTTCAAGGCTGTGGGCGATCGCGGAGCGCGGACTTTCGAGCCCGATCTTGTCCATCGCCTCGCGAAACTTGAGCCGGTCCTCGGCCTTTTCGATTGCCTCCGCGTTGGCCCCGATCAGCTGGACTCCAAGTCGTTCGAGCGTTCCGTTCTTGAAGAGCGCAAGGGCTGTGTTGAGCGCTGTCTGGCCGCCCATCGTCGGGAGGAGTGCGTCTGGCCGCTCTTTTTCGAGGATCTTCGCGAGAATCGCAGGCGTAACGGGCTCTATATAGGTCGCATCGGCAAGTTCGGGGTCGGTCATGATCGTCGCCGGGTTCGAATTGACGACGATGACACGATAGCCTTCCGCCCTCAGGGCCTTGACCGCCTGGCTCCCCGAATAATCGAATTCCGCCGCCTGTCCGATGACGATCGGTCCGGCGCCTATGATGAGGATGGAAGAAATGTCCGTACGTTTTGGCATCAGTGACCGAAATGCTTTCCAAGAAGGCTGCCGCCGGAGCTCGACTGCTGACGTGCAATTCCTGCCTGCTCCGGCGACAGGCATAGGCCCCTTAAAAGCGCCGCCTCACCAACGGGCGTGGACTTGTCGCTCACGTCGCTGGTTCCCCTGGGAATTGCATGTTGACGAACACGGCCTTGAGGCCATTTCGGCGCGCCCACTTGGCGACGCAGACGCGCTGCTCGGCGCTGGGATTCTGGTGGATCATCAGCAGCAGCTTCTTCTCGCTCTCGTCCTGGATCAGCTCGCCAAGCGCCAGCCCGCATCCGGTCGCAATCCGGTTGAGCTGCGAATCGGTGTGCATTTGCGGTGTTACGCAGGCCGAGAGAGATAGCGTGGTCAAGGCCAGTGCGATGCGCATCATTGCTGCGTAGTCGAATGGAATTTGCCGGCGACGAATCGCGCCTCGACGGGCAAGTCCGCCTCGCAACCACCCGCCTGGCCACCACGAGATGGGACGAACATACCCGCGCTCACTTCATCGCTCCGACGAACTTCTCGAATAGATAAAAGCTGTCCTGCGGGCCCGGACTCGCCTCGGGGTGATACTGAACACTGAATGCGGGCCGGTCAGTAAGCTCGATTCCGCAATTACTGCCATCGAACAGCGACACGTGGGTTTCCCTGACGTTCGCCGGCAGACCCTCACGCTCGACCGCGAAGCCGTGGTTCATGCTGGTGATCTCGACCCGGCCGTCCGACAGACGCCTGACCGGATGGTTTGCTCCGCGGTGGCCCTGGAACATCTTGCTCGTCTTTCCACCGACCGCGAGCGCCAGCATCTGATGACCAAGGCAAATTCCAAACAGGGGTTTGTGGGTCTTCAGCATCTCTTGGATAACCGGTACCGCATATTCGCCCGTCGCAGCTGGGTCGCCTGGTCCATTCGACAGGAAAAATCCGTCGGGCTCGTGGGCCATGATCTCTTCGAAGCTCGCGCTCGCGGGCACGACAGTCACCCGGGCGCCGGCCTCGACCAGGAGACGAAATATGTTGCGCTTGTTCCCGTAATCGACGGCGACAACATGCGGGCACGTCTCGTCATCTGGGCCGAGCTCATAGCCTTCGCCCCACCGCCACTTGCCACCGGTCCATCGCTCGACTTGGAGCCGGCTGACGTCCTTCGCCAGGTCCATGCCCTCCAGGCCCGGCCATTTGGCCGCCATTTCCTGCAGGGCCTCGAGATCGAACTGTCCATCCTCGCGGTGGGCGATCGCCACGGTGGGCGGCCCCTCCTCCCGCACGAGCTTCGTAAGCGCGCGCGTATCTATGCCGGCGATCCCGATCCGTCTCCACTTGCGCATCCAGTCGGCAAAGCCCTGGTTCGCGCGGTAGTTGCTTGGTTCGGTTACGACCTCGCGAACGAGACAGCCGAGCGCGTGCGCTTCGTCGGCCTCGATATCCTCGTCGTTTGCCCCGACATTGCCGATATGAGGGAAAGTGAAGGCGATGACCTGCCTCGCATATGAGGGGTCGGTCATCACTTCCTGATAGCCTGTCATGGCCGTGTTGAAGCAAAGCTCCCCGACGGCCTCGCTCTGGGTGCCAAAGCCCTGCCCCCAGACGATCCGACCATCAGCAAACACGACGACTCCGGTCGCGCCTTCGGGTCGGGACGCGTGCAGGGGTCGTACGTCGGCCATGGGCGAAAGTGCCTTCCGTTCAGGGTTTTCCAACGATGTCGCTAAGGCGCTCCCGCTATGCGCTTTATGCCCCCCGGTCAACGCTGGTCAGCGTGAAAATGCGACGCTAGGGCAAGACGATGATCCGGGACGAAATCAAGACCGCGACGATCGCCGCCATGAAGGGCGGCGACAAAGAGACAACGGCGACCCTTCGGCTCGCCTCGGCGGCGATCAAGAACCGTGACATCGAGGCGCGCACCGGGGGTGCTCCGAAGGACGACGATGCGCTCGTCACCGAAGTTCTGCAGAAATTGATCAAGCAACGCCGTGAATCCGCCGAGCTCTATCGCAAGGGTGGCCGCGAGGACCGCGCCCAGGCGGAGGAGTCGGAAATCGTAGTTATCGAGCGCTTCTTGCCCAAGCAGCTCGACGACGCCGAGGCCGAGGCCGAGATCCGGGCAATCATCGCCGAGACCGGCGCCACTTCAATCAAGGACATGGGCAAAGTCATGGCGCTCGTGAAAGAACGCCTAGGGGGGAGCATTGAGCCCGCAAGAGCGAGCGGCCTCGTCAAGGCGGCGCTCTCCTGAGGACTTTGGTCGTGAAAAGGCCCCGCCGCAGAAGAGCGGCGGAGCCGATTAGGTTCGATAATCCTATCTGGTCGCTGTCGACGCGGCCGCGGTCACGCCGCCGAGGATCCCTGTCACGCCCTCCGTCACCAGCTGATAGAGGTAGATGGCGATTGCACTGGCAAGCGCGCCGGCTACACCTATTTGCAGGTTGCCAGCCAATGCGTTGAGCTGAGCGCCAATCGTCGGGATGTGACCTAGCGCGGCGCCGACGGCCGGCAGCGCGATCACGGTTGCTGCAGCCAGCACCATTCTGTCCTTCGGCATCGAAATACCGGCAAGCAGGCCGAGTATGACAAGCACCAACGCAACGTTCATCATGCCGAGGGCAACGAACCCGGCAACTACTGCGAGCACGATATAAAGAGCGCGGGCAAGCCCGCTTATCTTCTTCAGCATAACCCCCTCCTTGGTTATTCCGGCTTAGCGATCTTTCCGCCGCTCTGTGTCGGAACCGAAACAGATTAGCCGCATTCGCCACCGGTTTCTTCGTTAAATAATCGCGCGGGTGCTTGGGCTGCTGTGGATAAGTACCATTGTGCGTCTTGCAGGACAGCGATTCGCGCATAGGGTCGAGCAGTGACCCTCTCACCGCAATGGCTGGATGAATTGCGTGCGCGCACGGTGCTCAGCGCGGTCATCTCTCCGTCAGTGAAGCTTATCCGCGCTGGGCGCGAATGGAAGGCCTGCTGCCCGTTTCATAACGAGAAGACTCCGAGCTTTACGGTCAACGACGAAAAGGGCTTTTGGCACTGTTTTGGTTGCTCCGCCCACGGAGATGCGATCCGATTCCTGACCGATTATCGTGGCATGCAGTTCATGGATGCGGTCAAGGAACTCGCGGCGAAGGCAGGCATGGAGGTCCCCGCTTCCGATCCGCAGGCGAAGGAGCGGGCCGACCGCGTAGCTTCACTGACAGACGTCATGGCTGGCGTGGCGAAATGGTATTCGGAGCAGTTGAACGGTCCTAGCGGCGCAGAAGCCCGCGATTACCTGAGACGCCGAGGTATCGACACCGGCACAATTCAGCGTTTCGGGCTCGGGTTCGCACCCGACAGCCGCAGCAGCCTGAAGCGCGCGCTCGAGAAGCTCGGCGAAGACAAGCTCGTCGAAACGGGAATGCTCATCAAGCCCGATCAGGGCGGCGATACCTACGACCGATTCCGAGGCCGTCTCATGTTTCCGATCCGCGACCCTAGGGGGCGGGTAATCGGCTTCGGAGGTCGAATCTTGGGGCAGGGCGAGCCCAAATATCTCAACTCCCCGGACACGCCGCTTTTCGATAAGGGCCGGACACTCTACAATATTGACCGTGCATCGTCTGCCAGCCGCGCGGCCAGGCGACTGATTGTGGTTGAGGGATATATGGACGTCATCGCCCTCGACCGAGCCGGAATTTCCGAGGCTGTCGCACCGAATGGCACTGCAGTCACCGAGGCACAACTGGAGCGGACGTGGCGCCTCGAACCATCGCCGATCCTCTGCTTCGACGGCGATTCCGCGGGTCGAAAAGCCGCCATCCGCGCCGCCACCCGAGCGCTGCCCCTGATCCGGCCCGACCGTACCTTGCGCTTTGTCGAGCTCCCTTCGGGGCAGGATCCCGACGACGTCATCCGTTCAGGCGGCCGTGACGCATTCGAGGCTCTGATCGAAAATCCCGAGCCACTCGACGCTCGCCTCTGGCGCTACGAATTCGAGACTCAGCCTTTGAACACGCCGGAGGCCTGGGCTGGTCTCAAGCAGCGCCTCGTCGATCATTCTTCGCAGATCGGCCATGCCGATCTCGCCCGCATGTACCGCGAGGATTGGCTGAACCGCTTTTACGAGCAGCGAAGGCCCGCTGCCGCGACTTCGTTCGCTCCGCCGCAGCGCCGCGGCAGCTTCAAGAACGGCCGCTTTGCGCCGCCTCGGCCGCCCGTCGGGTCGAACGCCCGAGCCATCGCCGAAGCTGGAATTGATGGGCCCACCGCGCGCGCTCTCATCCTGGGATTTGCCAATTACCCCGAGGAGCTTCCAGCCCATTGCGAACAACTCGCCGCCATCGATATCGCGGACAAATCGACGGCGAAGATGCGCGACGATCTCGTCAACGCGGCCTTTTCCGGCGCTACGCTTGATCGGGAGGCCGTCGCCACCATATTGAGCGGCGATGGAGCGACAGGCCCGAAAGCCTTAAGCGCCATGGGCTTTTCCTTCACCCGCCGCGACAGCGATCCGGACCGCGCCCGAAGTGATCTGGCGGCTGCCGTCGAGATCGTCGCCGCGGCTGAGGAAGTGGACAAGGCTCTCGAGGATGCAACGGAACGGCTGAAGCGGGATTTCACCGACGAGGCCTTGGAGGAACAGCAGCGCCTGATTGCGGCGCGGCATGGGTTAAGGCAGAGGCTGGCGCAGCTCGCCGGCACCGACTAAGCAGCGGAACTTATGGCGAAAAACGAAGCAACTGAAGTCGACACGGCCGAAGCGGGCGACGCCCCGCTGATCGATCTCAACGACGCGCAGGTCAAGAAATTGATCGCGCGCGCGAAGAAGCGCGGCTTTCTCACCTACGACGAGCTCAATGAGGCCCTGCCCCAGGACCAGATGTCGAGCGAGCAGATCGAGGACGTAATGTCCGCGCTGAACGACATGGGCGTCCAGATCGTCGAGAGCGAAGACCGCGGCGACGAGGACGAAGAGGAAGATTCCCAGCCTGAGGCCAGCACCGAGGACGAAGTCGATCCTCTCGACGACGGCGGCCCGCGGCCTGCGGCTGCGACCAAGAAGGAGCCGACCGACCGGACCGACGATCCGGTCCGCATGTATCTGCGTGAGATGGGCGCGGTGGAGCTCCTTTCGCGTGAGGGTGAAATCGCCATCGCCAAGCGCATCGAGGCCGGCCGCGACACGATGATCTGGGGTCTTTGTGAATCCCCCATCACCTTCAACGCCATCATCGGATGGTCGAACGCCTTGAACGAAGGCAGAATGCAGCTGCGCGAGATCATGGATCTCGAAGCGATGCTGTCGAAGGGGCCAACCGCCGAGCAACTCAACGAGACCGAGCAAGGCGAAGGCGGCGAAGGCGAGATCAGCGAAAAGGTCGCTGGTCCCTCGATCAAGGAAGATGAGGAGGTCGAGGAAGAACCTGAGGCTTCACCGGACGAAGAAGACGACATGGTCGAGCGCCGTGTCCGACCACAGGCCGACGACGATGAGGATGACAATACACTGTCGCTCGCCCAGATGGAGGAAACGCTCAAGCCGACGGCGCTCGAGAAGTTCGCGACCATCACCCAGATCTACAAGAAATTCTCCAAGGTCCAATCGTCGCGCATGGATGCACTTGGCACCGGCAGCGAATTTCCGACGAGTGACGAGAAGAAGTACCAGAAGCTGCGCGAGCAGCTCACCGCCGAAGTCGAGAGCGTCCAGTTCCACGGAAGCAAAATCGAGTATCTGGTCGAAGCGCTCTACGCCTACAACAAGCGCCTGATGGCGCTGGGCGGCCAGATGCTTCGACTGGCCGAGCGACATCGCGTGCCGCGCAAGGCGTTCCTCGAGGCCTATACCGGCCGCGAGCTCGACGAGAACTGGACCGCCGACGTTTCGAGGATCGACAAGAAATGGGTAGCCTTCGCCACCGCCGAGAAGGACACAGTTGAACGTATTCGCAGCGAGATCGCCGACATCGCACAGTCGACCGGCACTTCGCTCGGCGAGTTCCGGCGCATCGTCAATATGGTCCAGAAGGGTGAACGCGAGGCCCGCATCGCCAAGAAGGAAATGGTCGAGGCGAACCTTCGCCTCGTTATCTCGATTGCCAAGAAGTACACGAACCGCGGCCTGCAGTTTCTCGACCTCATACAGGAAGGGAACATCGGCCTCATGAAGGCGGTCGATAAGTTCGAATACCGCCGCGGATACAAATTCTCGACCTATGCCACCTGGTGGATCCGGCAGGCGATCACCCGCTCCATCGCCGACCAGGCGCGCACCATCCGAATCCCGGTGCACATGATCGAGACGATCAACAAGCTCGTCCGCACTGGCCGCCAGTTCCTGCACGAGACCGGCCGCGAAGCGACGCCCGAGGAGCTCGCCGAACGCCTTTCCATGCCGCTCGAAAAGGTCCGCAAGGTCTTGAAGATCGCCAAGGAGCCAATCAGCCTCGAAACGCCGATCGGCGACGAGGAGGACAGCCATCTTGGCGACTTCATCGAAGACAAGAATGCGGTCATCCCGGTCGATGCCGCGATCCAGTCCAACCTCAAGGAAACGGTCACCCGGGTTCTCGCGAGCCTGACTCCTCGCGAAGAGCGCGTGCTCCGCATGCGTTTCGGGATCGGCATGAACACCGATCATACGCTGGAGGAAGTCGGGCAGCAGTTCAGTGTCACCCGCGAGCGCATCCGGCAGATCGAGGCGAAGGCGCTCAGAAAGCTGAAGCATCCGAGCCGGTCGCGAAAGATGCGTAGTTTTCTCGACCAGTAAATGTCGCTCCGGCGCGGAACCGGCCACCTCTCGCCCACGCTCAAGTGGGCTGGCGCTTAAGGTGCGACTTCCCGGTTGAAGGCGACACGCGCTTGCCGCCCGCCCCAACCTCTGACACCTTCCTTCAAGCAGTCGGGGGGCCGGCCTGGACAGATTTAGCTTCTTCTTCGCCTTCTATGGATTGATCCTCGGCCTCGGGGTGGCCGAGCTGCTCAGCGGCTTTGCCGGTATGGTGCGCGCGCATGCGCTGAAGAAGCTCGAGGCGCAGACCGCGCTGGTCGCGCTCCTCACCTTCGTACTAATCGTCGCCACGTGGGTCGATACCTGGAGCATGGATCGAACGATCACTCTCAACTTCGGCGACCTTTGGGCGCCGATCCTGCTCGCGACATTCTATTACCTCGCCGCTGCAGTGATCTTCCCCCGCGATCCCGGACAATATGCTCACCTCCGCGCCTATTTCGCCGCGCGAAGGAAGTTTGTCATTGGCATGCTGTTTGCTGCCGAACTGGTCGATTTCTACGCGAACCGCGTCTGGTTCTTCGACGCTCACCTGCACCGCCCGGCCTTCTTCTGGGGCTGGCTGATCCCCTACAATATCGCGATCAAGGGCTGCTTCCTCGCGCTCTTTCTGGTGCGCGGCCGCCGCGCCACCATCGTCCTGCTGGTCACTCAGATCCTGGTCTTCATGGTGCCCTATTGGCAGTCAGGTGCGATCGAACCGATCCTGATGCGCATCTTCGGCTACGGGTGAGGAATTGAGTTCTCGCAAGTCCCATGAGTTCTCACCGAAGCTCGTCGCCATCCTCGCCGCGCGGCGTGATCCAGGTGATCAGGTCCCATTCGTTGCGAATGGCAAGGAGAAGCGCAAGGGTGACGACAACGGCGAGCGCCTTCTGGGCCCACCACCAACCCATCCACAGAGCGAGGGCAACGACGCCGAGCGCCAGAAAGATCGCGCTCGGATAGACCCCGTAGAACCATATGTCGGTCCAGTGCACTTTCGTTAATCGGCCGATCCCGACTGTGGACATGACGCCCCGCACGAGGCCCCACAGTGCGATTGCTCCGGCTATGGCGGCGAATTCGCAGCGACTGGTGCCAGGAGTAAGCGCCGCCGCGCTCAACGCCAGTACGAAGCTGACGCCCAAGACGATCGGTCCCATGTAAAGCTTCGAACCCGCCAGCACCTGCGAGCGGGAGTGGCCCTGCATCAGGCTGATGACGACGAAGATGAGTCCAATCAGTACCGCCGCCGCCCCGCCGGCCATAAGGAAGAAATTTTCCCACCCGTTGAACATTGCCTTGGTCCCCTGCATTACCCGCATCTTCGCTTAAGCGGGGGGCGGATGGGAAGGCGAAACTTTCCAAAGGACGGCAGTTCCCGAGAGCAGATCTGGACCCCGGCCGATCCTATCAGAATCCCGATAACCAACGATAGCTAGGCGTTGTTTTTTGCTTCACTTAAGGTGATTGAATGAAAACTTACCATGTCTACAGCGTGGACGAGCGCGGTTCGATTTCGGGCAACCGGACGATCGAAGCGGCCAACGACGATGAAGCGGTCTTCGCGGTACGCTCGATGCAGCGGCCGCTCGCGACAGAAATCTGGGATCGCGATCGGCGGGTCGCGAGGGTACCGGGCCATCCCGCATAGCGAACGCCGGACAAAAGTGTCGTCTTCCTAACATGCCCTATTGAATCCATCATATCATCAAGCCATTGCCATTGTTGTATTTTTGGTAGCGCGGGGCTGCCGTGTACTGGGTGGGGTAATGAGTAAGAGAGATCGCGAATATTATCTCGAGCGGATCACCGCCGAGCGTGAGGCGGCCGAGCGAGCGACGAACGAAGCGGCCCGCAGGGCGCACCTTCAGCTTGTCGACCAGTATGAGCGGCGGCTTTCAAGCCGAACTCCCGAGAGGCGGCCAGGTTAGTCCGCCAATTCGGCAGGTTTTCGTCCTAGCTGGCGACCTGCGGCCGCGTCGGCGGCGCACTGGATCGGGCACGACCGGCCGCCCGCTTCCCGACGCGCCGGGCGCCTTCGATCTGGCGCCAGAGATTGATCGTCTTGTCGTCCATGTCAGCGGCCAGCGAAACGTTGCCCCGCCGAGATAGGTTCCGACTGCTCAGTTGCTCAGCCCATCCATTTTGCAACACCGCCGTGCCGCGAGCAGGCACCCCGGTGGTTCTTGGCGTGGCTGTAGGTCCCGTCCTTGCACTGAGCGATCGCGCCCGCCGCGATATTGTTCTCGGCCGAAGTAGCAGCAGGTGCAGCTTTCGGGGCCGGGGCCGCCTTGGGCATCGCGGCGGGCTTGGGTGCAGGCTTGCTGGCGGGGGCAGGCTTCGCAGCAGCCGTCGCTGCGGTTCCCTTGCATGCCGCCTTGTTCGCATTGCCGGCCTTCGAGCAGTCGTAATGCCGTTCGTTCGCGGCGGCCTGCTTGACGGCTGGTTTGGCCGCCGGCTTTGCCGCTGTTGCCGGCTTGGGCGCTTCGGCGGTTTTGGTCTTCGACGCCTTTGAAGCCGCGGCCTTGGTTTCCTTAGCCTTTGGCGCCGGGGCAGCCTTGGCAGGTTTCGCCGCAGCATTTTTGCAAGCGGCCTTGTTGGCGTTGCCGGGCTTGGAACAATCGTAGTTTCTTGCTGCAGCGACTGATGGAGCACTTGACGCAAGGGTGCATCCTGCCGCGAGCGCGGATAGTGCGAACAAAAGTCTCCTCATCGCTTCCTCCCTGTACTTTCAAGAACGCCGGACGATGCGCCGGGTCATCAGATGAACTTCGAAACCGATCCCATGATTCCGCCCTGGTCCTGCTCAAGGAGGGAGGCGAAGCGTCCAAGCGCCCCCTCGCCGCCGATATGAGCGATGATCTCCTCCAGCTTGTCCTGCGGAAGTCCGGTCTGGTCGGCCACTGTTGTGACAGTATCGCCCTCGCTCGTGTGGGCTTGCCCAAGGGCAGCAACGGCTTGCTCCACCTGGTCGGGGCTGAGGCCCACCTTTGCCGCGAGGTTCTCGACCGTCGCGTTATCAGATACTTGATTGAGGATTCCGTTCAAAAAGCTCATCGCGGATCTCCTTGGTAGGGCACGCGAGCCGGGCAACTGGGGCTGCCGGAACGGCCGTGCTACTATTGCAGGAGCTAAGCAAGCGAAGACTGCGGGGGGAGACGCTTGCTTAGCTCCCATCTCGTTTGACACCTTCCGCCAAACTGCCGATCGATGATGCGCAACCTATCGTTGGGGTCCCGCGAGTGCTTCACTGACGGTTCAAGTTTCGAAAGCTTAAAACGCCTCCGCACGCGACGCAGATACAATCTTGGCCACTTACCGCCCCATAGCGCCCTACGAGCGCTCGCCGCTTCGGCGCCGCGCCTCGGGCCTGGCGTTGGCGCTTGGCGTCAATCTGGCACTGTTGCTCATGCTCCTGACGCTTGGAAAGTTCGCTACAGAAGCTCGAAAAGTGAGCCAGGCGCTGGTGGTGGATTTTCTCCCCGAGTCGCACAGTACAGAGTCGCCAACAAAAACCGCGGTCGGCCAGCAGGAAATCGCGCATTCCAAGACAAAGCCGCTGCCCAAGCCGCCGCCGGTTGTTCTCCCGGTCAAGCCGACGATCGAGGCTCCGCCGCCCGCACCGTCGAAATCCAC
>DATATH010000210.1:0-4271 GCA_036268895.1 Sphingomicrobium sp.
CCGGCAGCGCCGTCTTGATCGAGTCGAAATCGAGGAAATCTGAAAGCTGCATCGTTGAACTCATTCGCGGGGCCGTGCTGTCGCACTGCCGCGCCCCGAAGAAAAGATGAATTCAGGCCTTGTGAGGCTCAACCCAGCCGATGTTTCCGTCCTCGCGGCGATAGATCATGTTGAATTCGCCCGTGCCGCTATTCCTGAACATCAGCGCGCTCGTGTTCCTGAGGTCCATCAGCATGACGGCATCGGAGACACTTGCCTCGGGGATATCGACGCGCGTCTCCGCGACAATGGTCGGATGGCCGGCTTCCTCGTCGTTGACCAGCTGAGGCGGCGAAAAGATCGTATAATCAGCGTTTTCGATATAGGCCTCGGCAGCTTCGTCGACTTCGTGGGCCTTGAGCCGGCGCATGTAGCGGCGAAGCTGCTTCTCGATCCGATCGGCCGCGCCATTGAAGGCCATCTGCGGTTCACGTGCGCTATGAGATGCCTTGAGCACCACCCCGCGCATGACCGGTGCGACAATGTCGCAGCTGTATCCATTTTCGGCAGCACGTCCGAACGTCACGTTCGCCCCGACGGCGCGCGAGAAATATTTTTTCGTGATCTCCGCCATTCGGCGCTGGGCATGTTCACGAACCGAAACACCGGTATCGACTTGATGGTCTGCGACCCGAACGTCCACTTGACTTGCTCCTTTCGGTCGGCGGTCGCCTCAGAGGCGCCAAAAGCCGTCGTCAACCGACAACGGCGAAGCGCGCCCAGAGCGGATTGACGAGTTGAGCAATAAACGCGCGATGGCGTTCCAGTTCCTCCGGGGCCGGCACATGCGGCCGCGCTTCTCGAGCGATAACCGGTCGTGCCGATGTCTCGACCTGGATAGCTCTGGTATCGGCGACAAGCCCGAGTCCGATCTGACGGCCGCCGGTCAGCTCGACATAAACCTGGGCGAGGAGCTGCGCGTCCAGCAGCGCTCCATGCTTGATGCGCTGGCTGCGGTCGACCCCGAAGCGCATGCACAATGCATCGAGGCTATGCTTGGCACCCGGGTGCCTCGAGCGCGCAAGGGAAAGCGTGTCGACCATTCGGCTCATGCTGACAACGGGACATCCGCAGCGCTCGAGTTCGAAGTTGAGGAAACCGAAGTCAAATGCCGCATTATGGGCGACCAGAGGCGAATCTTCGAGGAAGTCCAGCAGCTCCTCGACCGACTCGGAAAAGCGCGGCTTGTCGGACAGAAAGTTTGACGTAAGCCCGTGCACCGCTTCCGCGTCGCCCGGCATTTCACGTTCGGGATTGAAGTAGGCATGGAAGTGGCGGCCCGTTTCTACCCGATTGTAGATCTCGATGCAGCCGATCTCGACTATCCGATCTCCGCCAGCGGGATTGAGACCAGTGGTTTCGGTGTCGAAGACGATTTCCCGCACGGCCGTGAATCTATCCAGGAGCCAGCCCGAGGCAAGTGAGAATATCGCGTACCTGGGTCTCAGTTGTGGATAGGTCGACGCCGGTGTCGATTATGAAATCGCCGCGCCTTCTTTTCTCCTCGTCAGGCATTTGGCGCTTGAGAATCGAGTCGAGCTTCGCCGCGCTCATTCCCTGGCGCTCGAGAACACGGGCGCGCTGCACGTCGGCGGGGGCCGAGACGACGACCACTTTGTCGAATTCCTTTTCGCCTCCGGTTTCGAACAGCAGCGGAATTTCAAATATCAACGCCTCGGCTTTTGAATTGCTGTTGATGAATGCCTGCCTCCAGCCGCGCACGGCCGGATGGACAATGGCCTCGAGCGCCGCGAGTTTAGAAGGATCCTCGAGCACGATCTGCGCAAGACATCCCCGATCAAGTGTTCCAGAGCGGACACAACCGGGAAAGAGCTCGCCGATCCGATCGACCAAGCCCCCTCCGGGACCCTGCAGCTGGCGAACGGCAGCGTCGGCATCGAACACTGGAATGCCCGCTTTCGCGAACATCCTAGCGACCGTGGACTTTCCCATGCCGATCGATCCGGTGAGTGCGATCCTGATCATGCAGGCACCAACCCTCGTTCGCGAAGCGCTACCAGGAGTGGAAGGAGCGGCATGCCGAGGATTGTGAAATGGTCGCCGTCGATTTGGTCGAACAGCTGCACGCCGCGTCCCTCCAGCCGGAAGACTCCGACAGTGTAGCCGACCTCGGGCCATTCGGCATCGAGATAGTCGGAGATGAAAGATTCGGATAGCTGACGGACCTTAAGCGTTGCGGTTTCGACGTGACTCCAGTCGAGCCGGCTGCCCCGCGCAAGCGCAACTGCGCTCGTCAACTCGATCGGCTTGCCCGAAAAGAATCGAAGATGCTCGGCCGCATCATCGCGATCTATTGGCTTGGTGAAGTGACGGCCCGCTGAGCCGACGACGCTATCGCTGCCAATCACCCAATCGCCGGGCACGCTCAAGGCCTTCGCACTCGCAAGCCGAAGCGCAATCTCGCTTGCTTCCGAGAGGCCAAGCCTCAGCTCGTTCTCGTCGACGTTCGGCTTCACCGGCTCATAGTCCACTCCGGCAGCATCGAGCATGTGCCGGCGGATCGCGCTGGTCGAGGCAAGGATGAGGCTCAACGGAAGAACCTTGTGGAAAAGCTGCGAATCAACGCTAGCGCGATGCTGGGGACTGTCTCAACCAGCGATTTCATGCGTCCACGGGCATCGCCTTTCGAGGATTCATCCACGGGGACGAATACCATCCCCAAGCTGTGAATCATGGGTGCTACTCCGCGCGACTCGCCTACTTGCGAGGATCCGGTTCGACTGCTTGTTGTTGGCAATTCAGGGAGCCATGCCTAAACCCCGCTGTCCAGCGCCCAATCACAACATCAATCTTCCTATTAAATATAATAATAGAAAGAGAAGAGTGGTGGCTTCCATGCCTGCCGAACTTCCAAATGCGCGTTTGAAGAATCCGCTGCTTGCGGTTCTCAAGGGCGAGCGACGCGATCCTGTCCCGATGTGGATGATGCGTCAGGCCGGACGCTATCTTCCCGAATATCGGAAGCTTCGCGACGAGAAGGGCAGCTTCCTCAACCTCGTCTATGATCCCGAGGCCGCCGCCGAGATCACGCTGCAGCCGCTCGAGCGATTTCAGGCACTCGACGCTGCAATCCTTTTTTCGGATATCCTGATCATTCCCTTCGCGATCGGGCAGAACCTCAGCTTCGTCAGCGGCGAGGGCCCCCGGCTGACGCCGCCGCTGATTAACTCGGCGCTCGACCAGCTGACTGCCTGTCCGGCGCGGCTCGATCCGATCTTCGAGACGGTGCGCAAGGTCAAAGCGCGGCTCCCCACCGACAAGTCGCTGATTGGCTTTGCCGGAAGTCCCTGGACCGTCGCCACCTATATGGTTGCCGGTCAGGGAAGTCGCGAACAGGCTGAAGCTCGCCGACTGGCCTATTCCGACCGTTCAAGGTTCGCCGAGATCATCGGCCGGATCGAACAGATGACTCTCGACTATCTCTCGGGTCAGATCGAGGCGGGTGCCGAGGCGATACAGCTGTTCGACAGTTGGGCGGGAAGCCTTTCAGTTGCGCAGTTCGAGGAGTGGGTCATCGCGCCCACAGCGCGGATTGTTGCAGCACTCAAGGATCGCCACGAAAAGGTCCCGGTCATCGGATTCCCAAAGGGGGCGGGGGGCAAGCTCGCTGCTTACGCCAGGGAAACCGGCGTTGCGGCAATTTCTTTTGATGAGACCGTCGACCCGCGCTGGGCCGCGAGGGAGTTGCCCGAAGGCCTGCCGCTTCAGGGCAATCTCGACCCGCTCGCGCTGCTTGCCGGCGGCGAGGCAATGGCTTCTGCCGTTCGGCGAATCCTTGACGCCTTCGCCGGGCGTCCTCACATCTTCAATCTCGGGCACGGCATTCTTCAGGAAACGCCGATCGAGAACGTCGAGCAGCTGATCGCTCTGGTGAAGGGGGGCAAGTGAACAATCTGACGGGCTTCCTTGGCCCAGCCTATCTTTGGGTGAAGGCCGCGCACGTCACCTTCGTCATCTTCTGGCTTGCCGGGCTGTTCCTTCTTCCGCGCTTTTACGTCTACCACCAGGAAGCCCCGGTCGGCTCTCCCGAGGACAGAGCGTGGATCGAGCGGGAATCGCGCGTTCGATCGATCATTCTGACGCCGGCGATGATCGTGGTTTGGATCCTCGGGCTGATGCTCGCATTCAACATCGATGCTTGGTCGCAAGGCTGGTTCATGGCGAAGCTCGCATTTGTCGTTCTTCTCAGCGGCTATCAGGGCTGGCTCGTC